>CBDEVQ010000020.1:0-8613 GCA_965243605.1 Flavobacteriales bacterium | reverse complement strand
GCTTTTTACAGAGGCTATGGAGACTTTAGGTGGTAAACTAGACTTCGTATTACATTCTATTGGAATGTCTGTTAACGTTCGTAAGAAAAAAGCATATACAGATTTAAACTATGATTTCTTTCAGAAAGGAAATGATGTTTCTGCATTGTCTTTCCACAAAGTCATTCAAACGGCCTATAAATTAGACGCTTTAAATGATTGGGCTTCTGTTTTAGGTTTAACATATATTGCTGCACAACGTTCTTTCCCAGATTATTCTGATATGGCTGACAATAAAGCGATGTTAGAGTCTATTGCAAGAAGTTTTGGATACCACTATGGAAAATCTAAAAACGTTCGTATTAACACAATCTCTCAGTCTCCAACCGTTACAACTGCAGGTAGTGGTGTAAAAGGATTTGATGGATTCATCAACTTTGCTGATAAAATGTCTCCACTTGGAAATGCAACAGCTCAAGATTGTGCTAACTATTGTGTTTCTATGTTCTCTGATTTAACTAAGATGGTAACTATGCAGAACCTATTCCATGATGGAGGATTCTCTAGTACTGGTGTAAGTCAAGAAATTGTTGAAACATTCAACTCTCAAGAATAGAGTTAATACCTTATAAAATATAAAAACACATGAACCGTTATGGTTCATGTGTTTTTTTTGTTCTTGTAAATTACTCTTTGTCTCGTCCTAAATAACCGTTACAGGTTTTAAGCGAATATACTTAATTTATTAAACAGTGTTGATAATATTATCAACACTGTTTTTGTTTTTATAAGTTCTGATTTTAATTTCTCTTTGACGATGCATCTGTTTTGGAGTGAGCATGTAACAGGAGTAATGAGGTCTAATATCATTATATATTCTTACGCTGTCTTTGACTAATCGTTTCATAATACTGATGGGTATTTTCCGGTCATAGCCCAAAAACTCTTGCTTTATAATTCCATTTATTCTTTCAGCAACAGCGTTAGCATATGGATCGTAGGATTCTGTCATGCTGCATTTTATATTCCTTTTCCCTAATAGTTTCTGGTAATCATCGCTGCAATATTGAAGCCCTCGATCCGAGTGATGAATAAGCTCTTCCTTTTTATACAGTCTAGATTTAACGGCCATGGATAAGGCTCTTAAAGAGCTTGCTGTACAGAGACTGTTAGACACGTCATAGCCAACGATTTTTTTTGAATAAGCATCGGTAATCAGAGCTAGATACATTGGATTTTCGTGATTCCCAATATAGGTTATATCAGACACCCAAACTTGTTCTGGATGAACTATAGAAAGTTGAGCCACAATATTCTTGTGCTTACGAAAACGATGATGTGAATCGGTTGTGATATGGTAAGATCGTTTTGGAATGATCTGCATATGATTTGCTTTTAAAATTGAAAATAACTTGTCCCTTCCTACTCCCAGTTCCCTCAAACTATCTTGAAGAATATAATAGAGTTTACGTGTTCCGATACGCGGCATTTGTACACGAACAGCCTTCACTAGATCAACGACCTGTTGGGCTATTTGCTTTCGGTTGTGCATTGATTGAAGGGAGCGATAATAAACCTGTCTACTTACCCCGAGTAATCTACAGGTAGCGGTTATGCTTTCTTGATGTTCTTCTTTGAAGTCGTCGATTGCTCGGGTGAGGAGTTTTTTCGGATAGGTATATTATACTCTTTCTCTGCCATATCAATGATCATATCAAAAATGATCGCTTTCTTATCTGCTTGTTCAACCTGTTTCTCAAGGTGAGCTTTCTGCTTCTCAAGTAATCGAACCTTTTGCTCTAACTCCAATAATTTCTGAGCTGGTGTTTTTGGCATATTTGAAGGTGTTTGGTTTTCCCAATCAAAGTTACCATATTTTCTGAGCCAATTTACTACTGTCGATCGTGATTGGATACCATATTTCCTAACAGCACCTGTCGTTGAAAGTTCTCCACGTTCAATTTCATTGATCACTTGAAGTTTAAAGGATAACGAGTAATCCTTTTGGCTACGCTTAACGTAATCCGTTTTTCCATCTTTATTCATTACAGTTTTTTTTTGTAACGATATTTCAGGACGGGACACTTTATATATAAAAAAAGCCCTTATCGAAAATTCGATAAGGGCTTTTTAATTTATGAAAAATACACAAATTTACATGTGTATAGAACGTTTTTCAGTTGCATCTAATGCAGCTTCTTTAAACGACTCCGTAAATGTTGGGTGTGCGTGGCAAATACGAGCGATATCTTCAGCAGATGCTCTAAACTCCATGGCCACAACAGCTTCAGCAATCATATCTGCAACACGAGGTCCAATCATATGAACACCTAAAATTTCATCCGTTTTTGCATCAGCTAAAACTTTTACAAATCCATCTAAATCCATAGATGCACGTGCACGTCCACTTGCTTTAAACGGAAAGCTTCCTACCTTGTACTTTGCACCAGCTTCTTTTAATTGCTCTTCCGTTTTACCAACAGAAGCAACTTCTGGCCAAGTATAAACTACACCAGGAATTAAATCGTGATTAATATGTGGTTTTTGTCCAGCCATAAATTCAGCAGCATATACTCCTTCCTCTTCAGCTTTGTGTGCTAACATTGCACCTTTAACGACATCTCCAATTGCAAAAATATTATCTGCAGATGTTTGGAAGTGTTCATTAATTTCTACACGACCTCTATCATCCGTTTTAATACCAACGTTTTCTAAACCTAACTTATCGGTATATGCTGAACGCCCTACGGCTACTAAACAGTAATCACCTTTAAGTTCAATTTCTTCGTTTTTCTTATTGTTCATTACCTTAAGAACCACTTCGTCTCCAGTATTTTCAACTGCAGTTACTCCATGGTTTAAGTAAAATTTCATTTTTAAGCTCTTTGTAAGAACCTTTTTAAGCTCTTTACCTAAAGCTCCATCCATAGTAGGAATAAGCGATGGTGCATATTCTACAACAGAAACTTTTGATCCTAATCGAGCATATACAGATCCTAATTCAAGACCAATAACTCCACCACCAATTACAATAAGGTGTTTAGGAATTTCCTTAAGCTTTAAAGCTTCTGTAGACGTAATAACACGGTCTTTATCTAAATTGATAAAAGGTAAGCTTGCTGGCTTAGAACCTGTAGCTATAATTGTTTTAGCTGCTTCAATTTCTTGAGTTCCAGTTTCAGACTCAATAAGAATATGTGTTTTATCTTTAAACGATCCAAATCCTTTAAAAACTTCAACTTTATTCTTTTTCATTAAGAAATCTATTCCCGAACACGTTTGATCGATAACAGATTGCTTACGAGAAATCATTTGTTCAAGGTCTACTTCTGGTTCGTTAATTAGAATACCATGTTCCTTAAACTGATGAAGTGCTTGGTGAAAGTGCTCTGACGAATCTAATAACGCCTTAGAAGGAATACATCCTACATTTAAACACGTACCACCTAAAGTATTATATTTTTCGATAAGGGCTGTTTTAAATCCCAATTGTGCACATCGAATAGCAGCAACATAACCTCCAGGTCCTGAACCAATTACTGCAACATCAAATTTACTCATATCTTCTTTATTTTTTATCTATCAAGTATGAATCACAAATGTATAAATATTGGTAGAATAATGAAATTATTAAAGTTTATTTTTAATACCAATTAGCATTGTGTAACAATTAGTAAATTACAAAGCATCACTTTTAAAACTATAAATCTCGTTTATAGAGCATTATTCTTATACCCCCTTTTATCTATCTTTCATAAGTTAAAAGGGTTATGTATTTAACTCAATAATTATGATTACAATTGAATATAACAATGTTCTCGAAGTATTAATTTTGATACTATGTATAAAACACTAATTTTGTTGTCTTAAACTTAAGAAGGTCTTTAAATAAAAATTAACGCAATATGAATATGAAAACGCTTGGCCGTGTAATCGTTACACTCACAACCCTATTAATTACAACCGCTAGTTATGCTCAAATAACTTCACCTAAGAAATTTGATTATAGTATTTTAGAAAACAAAACTTTATATATCCCAACATATGAAGCAAGTTCTAAGTTTATTTCTAAAATGAAAAAAAGAGGTAAGTATAAACAAATAACAGAAGTAAAAAGAAAGGCTGAACACTATAATGAGATTTGGAAAGAAGCAATGGCTGAATCTTCTTATGATGCAACAAACTATGAAATTAAAGCATTTAATAGAAAACGACTTATTAAAGATAAAGATGAAAATGCTGTATTATTAAACTTTTATGTTGATGAATTTGGTAATAAATTTGCTTCATTATACGTTACACATCCGAAATCAACATTAATTGCTAATACACTTATTACAGGACTAGACTTAAGTAAAAAGAATGATATTCGATTAATTATCAACATGTTAAACGAGTCATTAAATGCAGCTAGTGAACTCTATGAAGAAGGTAAAAAAGTTAACACTAAAGGTATTAGAAGTAAATACAAAGAACGTTTAGTTAATTTTTACGATGAAATTGATGATAAAATTTTACTAGTACCTAGAGTAAGACATAAAAATCCTAAAAAAGCAAAAGCAAGAAACGCAGATCTTAGAGAGGCATTAAAATCTTGGAACTTAAGCCAATATGAATTTACAACAACTGCTAACCTAGAAGCTAAAAGAGTTGAAGGAGACCCTGATTCTTATTATTGGAAATCTTTTCCTATTTACACGAGCAACCCATTAATCACCTATCACTATAATTTAATTCTATCTACAGCAAGCGATGAAGTTTTAGTCACATTCTTAGGAAAGAAAAGGTTAAAACCTGCTACTTTAGATAAAATTCAAAATAAAATTGTTAGTAAAGCTGAACGTTTTAAAAAACGATTAAACAAAGGGTAAAAACCTATACAACAACTCTATAACACAAATTAAAACACACAACTAAATTTATTTATGTTGTGTGTTTTAATTTCAAAAAAAACTAAATAAATAATGCAATGCTACAATACTTAATTTACATTGTTAATATGTTTAAATTAAAAAACATTTTCTTTTTATTAATTCTTTTCAGTATCAATACAACCGTTTCTGGGCAAATTAATATTAATGAAATTGAAAAACAGTTTGGCATAGGAGAAACGACATTAAAAAAAAGAATAAAAATTGCTTTCATTTACAATGAAGCTTCACAATCCTATCATGCAAAAGTTTCCTATAGATTAGATAAATTATATATTAAAAATAATGAAAATCTTAATGAGAATCATAGTCCAAAAGGGTTAATTCAAATTCCATTTAATGAGTTTCAAGATTTAAAACTTCAAAGGGCAAGATATTTTAAATTAGACTCTATTGGTAATAAAATATTAATTGAGAATGTTAAGGTTAAATACGCCGATGTTAAAGATTATTTTATCAAAAATATATTTTACGCCGATTTAAAAGTAAAACAATTTAATTGCTCTGTAGATTTACCAGAAAATTACTTTGTAAGTTACTCCTATGATGTAATTTATAAAGATCTGAAGTTTTTATCATCCTTTTATTTCCAAAATCAAAATGAGGCCGTTAAAGATGTGAAAATCTCTGTTAAAAAAAATAGTAACATCGATCTTGCATTTTTTGATTTCAATCTTCAAAACCTTGATAAAAGTGAAGATGAAACCTTTATCATGTACACTGGTGAAAATTTAAAGCGTTATAATTCTATCTCAAATGCTGTAAATGGAAGCTATTATTTACCGCATGTTATTGTTTCTGTAAAATCCATTCGAAAAAATAAAAACACTGAAACAATTCTAAACTCTGCAACAGACCTTTATAATTGGTACAACGTATTAATCAGTGAATTATCTAAAGATAAATCTTACACTAAAACACTTGCCAACTCAATAATTGGCTCATCTACTAATAAAGAAGAAAAAATAGAACGCCTATTTAAATGGGTACAAAATAATATTCAATACATCGCATTCGAAAATGGCTTGGCTGGATTTAAACCGGCTGAAGCCAATGAGGTTGCTAAGCTAAAATATGGAGATTGTAAAGGTATTGCCAATCTATTAGTAAATCTATTACGAGCCGAGGGTTTTGATGCTCACCATGCTTGGATTGGAACAAGAAGTAACAATTACAGCTATGATATTCCCTCCTTGGTTGTAGATAATCATATGATTTGCGGTTTAAACTTTAATAATAAAACCTATTATTTAGATGGAACCAGTAAATCTGCAACATGGTATACTGCACCTGCTCATTTAGAAGGAAAGGAAGTGATGTTGGCAAATGGAGATACATTTAGAATAGAAACAATAAAACCATCAAACCCACAAGATAACCAACTTGTGTTTAATGGGGTTTTAGACTTAAATAAACCTCAACCGCAAATCACCTTAGATATTGAACTGACTGGACATTTTAAACACGATTTTATAAGTCATCAGACTTACTCTAGTTTAAAAAACAAAAAAAATATACCCTTCTACTTTTTATATAATTATTTAGATGGTATTAAAGTCACCAATATTTCTGAGCCTATAATTACTCAAGAAAAAATAACTTATACAGTAACTGGTGATTACCTAAATTCTGCCAAAAGTTCTTCTGGAGTTACCGTATTCCCATTCTTAACAATTTTTGAATACGAAAATATTACAAACCATACGCCTCCTATCTATATCGATTATCCTAAAGTTATCTCAACTAATATAAAAGTGGAGAATAATGGAAAGTCTCCAATAGAACATTATGAAGCACGTCGTATTGGGAATGATGGTTTATCAGCAACTTATGAAAGTAAACCGAATAATTCAGACACCTATATTAGTCAAAAAATTATTTTTAACCTATTCTATTCATCTCTAGATAAACAAGAAGAATGGAATTCGTTTTACAATGAAGTTAATGCATTTAACACTTATCCTTTAAGCTATGAATAGAATATACTTAATTCTATTATTCCAATTTATTCTTTCTTCAAGTTTCGGTCAAAATATTGAAAACATTGAGGCTTGGGATCAGTACGAATCTTCAATTTATGAAGATGTTATTAACCCTGATGAAAGTGATGCAACCATAATATTTGATCGAATATATTATCAACCTTATAAAACACCATCAGATAAAGTTGAACTCATAAAAACTGTACATCGTAAAATTAAAATTAACTCCTTAAACGGATTAAAACAATTTAATAAACTATACATTTCTACGTTTAATGACATGCACCATCAAATAGAAATGATTTCATGTAAAGCTAAAACGTTAAAGAAGGGAAAAGATAAAGTAATAACGGATATATCACAGCTCGTAACAACTACTTTACCAGCAAATACACCATTCTATTATAAAGTTAAAGGTCAAGTGAAAATGTTGGCTCTAAACGATATTAATGTTGGTGATGAGATCGAATATATTTACTCTGTAAAACACCTTTACGATTTCCCTTCTGAGTATTTTTATAAGTCAGATCGTGTTTATTATAATTCAAAAAATTATTGCTTAGAAAAGTCTATGTTTTTTGAAGCTAAAGATTTCCAAGTTGAATTATGGGCTCATAATTTTAATACTACAATACAAGATTCACCAGTTCATTCTAATGAAACATGGAAAAAGGTAACGTTAACTAATATAACTCCCCAATCAGAAGAATTATATGGACTTTCTGATTTAGATGAACCCTACTTAAACTATATGATATCTAAAAAAAACATAGATAATAAGGGCGATTGGACCGACTTTGCGAAAAACTTTAAATCACGAAAAAACGAAATTAAAAACAGTCCTATTTTTAACGGAGAATCTTTACTTACAACCCTATCGAATTTGGAAGACATTGCTAACAAGCATAAAACCTACTTAACAGTCTTCAACCAAATAAACGAACCACTACAAACATACTTTTCTCACTATGATGCGGTCAAAAATAACATTAATGTTTCTTGGGCCTATGCTAAAATATTATCTAAGCTTTTTAAAAAATTAAATTTACCTATAAACTTCCACCTTGTGGTTAGTAAACAACATGGTACATTGGATAAATCATATGTTACACTATCTCAATTTGATAATATTATAGCATCCTTTACTGGGAAGTTTGGTAAAACATATTATATGCCCATTTTAGAACCCTACTCTATTCCTAATGATATTAGACAAGAATTTCAAAACACGGCATGTTTTACAATTAGACAGGATCTAAAAGGAAATCGAGTTCATTCATTTGATACTATTCCTAACCTTAATATAGGGAGTTCATATTCTAAATTTGTTGATCTTAAACTTTCTAAAGAAAATTCGGATACTTTATTCTTCTCAGTTAAAGAAAACTTAGAATATTCTGGAAATATTTGGCTTGAGATTAAACCTTATCTTAAACATATGGTTAATTCTGATAAACAAGATGATGAGGTGAAAAAAGAAGAAAATGAATTAAACGAAGAAGAAGAATATTCTTATGATTTAAATCAATTTATAAAAGATCAGATTGTTACATCAAATACAATCGACTCGGTTTATATTGAAGAGTACAGTATAAGTGATAGTAACTTTACCGTAAGTTATACGTATGATCGTTTTCTTAAAACAAATCAACTCTCATCAATTATTGATATTAAACCCGATGAATATATTCTCAATGACTTTTATACACCTTACCATTTAA
>CBDEVQ010000019.1:0-48297 GCA_965243605.1 Flavobacteriales bacterium | reverse complement strand
TAGGTATAATGAGATCTGTCATAAATCTTAAAGATTATTTTTAACTCCGAAATGGATTAAAGCCTGACTAAAATTAAACGGTTCTGGAAATACTCTTCCACTAGAAACACCAAAATTAAACCAACCAGATTTAACTGGCAAGATAAATTGTAGTCCGAATGATTGTAAACGTTCATTTTCTCTTTCTATGGTTTTAATAAAACCATGTTGATAGAATAGTTCTGCCACATATTTGTCCTGTTGAGAAAAGCGGATTGTAGGAGTTAGTAAAGAATATTGTGTTGTTAAGAATCTATTTTCAATAAACCCTTTCATATTTTCGAAGCCCCCAAAATTATATGCATTATTTTCTAAAATGGTATTTTGAATGAGTTGTTTGTGTTGAAATTCACCAACAAATCTTAGAGTTTTAGAGACTGGAATGATTTTCGTTAATGATGCGAAAATTTGATATTCGGCTTCCTTATTATCTGTAGTAATTCTGTTTCCAATGGAGGTTTTAACATGTAATTCATGTCCAGATCTATCAAAATAATTAGATTGTAAATTCGAATTTAACCATGAAATCAGTAATAAATATTTTTTATAATTAATCCGAACATTTGTTGGTTCATCTACTGCTGATTGTTCAAACTGATAATTAACACTCCAAACGGACTTGGGTTTAGAGTCTATTCTTAACCCTATGCTTATTTGCGTTTTTGTAAATGTACTATCTTGTTGATAGATCTTAACTTGATTTTCTAAGCCTATTGAACGATATACATACTTAAAACTATTGGTCCAAGTAAAGTCTTGATTACCATTACCAGCACTCCATTTTAAATCAAATACCTCAGCTGATTTAAGAATGTTTTCTAAATGTAAATTAATGTTTCCTGTAAATCCAGATTGATCATTGTCCTTATCGTTTGTAAAGGCGATAAGCCCATTAGCGTAATTAACTTTCTTTTTCTTAGGGAAAATAAAAAGAATATTCTTTTTATCGGTCAGTAATAACTTAGAAGGTTTATTAACATCAATAAAACTGAGTGATTTTAATTTTAAATCGGATTCTTTTTCTAGTTTACGGGTCGCTCGTTTATTTTGTGGGATTATTATTTTCTCCCATTTTTTTTGTTTTAAAATCGGATCACTCTTAATAGCTAAGGAGTCTATATATTGAAGATCATATGGTGAAATATTTATAAAGCCTTGCCATGAGTTTTCTAAAATAGTATCAATAGACCATTGTATATCTGTATATAGATATCCTTTATTTAAATAGTAATTTAATACGGTTGTATTTACTTCATAAACCGTTTCTTTAGATTTTATTTCTTGTATTAAGGAACGATCAATAGGTGTTCTAATAGTTAATTTTGATAAAGGTAAATAGGTATTGAGTTTACCAAATACTGTTGGTTGAGTAGATTTTGAAAATGCATTGATTTTGGCATTCCAGTATCCATGATTTTGAAGGCATTCTAATGCAGAAATGGAATCAGAAATAGTAGAGCTACAAGAAAA
Source organism: Flavobacteriales bacterium (assembly GCA_965243605.1). GTDB lineage: Bacteria > Bacteroidota > Bacteroidia > Flavobacteriales > CAJXXR01 > JBMYYR01. The sequence goes on along the minus strand of CBDEVQ010000019.1, from coordinate 46,788 downwards.
TGACTGAGACGTTGAATCTTGATCTGAAATAAATAAAATTGTTTGCGCAAAGCTGTTTATACTTCCTGTGAAATACAGAAAAGTAAATAAAAAGTAAAAATTAACATACAATTTTCGCACAGTATTCAATTATATCCTAGTAAGATGATTTTTTTTCGTTAATTTGCAATTGTTAACCATAACTTATTTTTAAAGCAATGAAAAAAACAATCGCAATTATCGCCCTTTTTATAGTAGCTGTAAGTTTGCAGTCTTGTTGTGGAACTGGAGCTTGTCCTGGTCTAGCTGAAGTGGAAACTACAACAAATTCTAACTGCTAATATCGTTATTATATGTTTTCTTTCTTAAATAAAACGGATAATAATTCAACTTCCTTTCCTTGGAAAAACGTAGAATCCTTGGATTTATTGAATTCGTTAATGAATTCAGATAAACCAATTCTAATATTTAAACATAGTACACGCTGTATTATTAGTAAAACGGTTAAATCTCGTTTTGAAACTATGGCTAAAGAAAGTACAATTGATATGTATCTAGTACTTGTAATAGAGGAAAGACCATTTTCTAATCATATTGCTGATTCTTCTGGTATAACACATCAATCTCCACAAGCTCTTATTTTTAAGGGTGGAAAATGTGTTTATGATGAATCTCATGATGAAATTTTGGATGAACGTATTATGGCTCACTTATTATAAGAAATCGTATTTCTACATCTTAAGATTGTAAGTACTATAACATAAAGAGAATCTATCATAAAAACTTGATAGATTTTTTTTGTTTTAATATATATTAGGCATAAAAAAAACCGATTGGAATTCCAATCGGTTTTTTGTAGTAGTGTCGTAAAATAAATTTTACTCTTCTTCTTCTTCAGCTTCAACAACTGCACCTCTAGCCATTTTAACAGCAACAATAACTGCACTTCCTGGGTTTAAGATATCAAAGTTGTTTGTTTCAACGTTAGAAACACGAATAGATTTACCAATTGTTAATGGTGTAACATCTAAATTAATAGAATCTGGTAAATTATCTGGAGTAGCACGAACAGTTAAACGACGCATGTTTTTACGTAATTTACCCCCTTGCATAACTCCTTTTGCATTTCCTGTAATTGTTACAGGCACTGAAAGAGTAATATCTTTTCCTTCAACTAATTCCATGAAATCAACATGAAGAATAGCATCTGTTACTGGGTGAAATTGAATGTCCTTAAGAATTGCATTGTACGTTTTACCGTCAATTTCAATTTCAGCAGTGTACACATTTGGAGTGTAAACAAGGTTTCTTAAATCTAATGCTTTTACAGAAAAGTGAGCAGTTGACTCACCACCATAAATAACACAAGGAACTTGTCCTGCATTTCTTAGTGCTTTAGACTCTTTTTTCCCCAAATCTACACGCGCATTAGCGCTTAACTTTACAGTTTCCATTGGTAGTAATTATTATGTTAGTTAATAAAGTACGAACTAATACTTTCTTGCCCAAATACATTTCTAATAACATTAGAGAATAATGGAGCAATTGAAAGTTGTTTAATTTTTGTTGTATCCTCATCTTCTTTTAATTGAAGAGTATTGGTAACAATTAACTCTGTTAAACGAGAGTCTTTAATACGGTTATAAGCCTCACCTGATAAGATCGCGTGTGAACATATTGCTCGAACACTTGTAGCACCCATATCCATCATAATTTCGGCAGCTTTTGTTAAAGTACCTGCGGTATCAACCATGTCATCAACTAAGATTACATTACGTCCTTTAACTTCACCAATAACCGTCATAGATTCAATAATATTAGCCTTTAAACGTTGCTTGTAACATACAACCATTTCACACTCAAGGTGCTTAGCGTATGTTTTAGCTCGTTTAGAACCTCCCATATCAGGAGATGCCATTACTAAATTATCTAAGTTTAAGTTTTTTACATAATCAATAAATACAGAAGATGCATATAAATGATCTACTGGGACTTCAAAAAATCCTTGTATTTGATCGGCATGTAAATCCATAGTCATAATACGTGTTGCACCTGCTGCATAAAGCATGTTAGCTACAAGTTTAGCACCTATCGGAACTCTTGGTTTATCTTTTCTATCTTGTCTTGCTAAACCAAAGTAAGGCATAACAGCTACAATATGTTTAGCTGAAGCACGTTTAGCAGCATCGATCATTAAAAGTAGTTCCATCAAATTATCTGATGGTGGAGGTGTAGATTGTATGATGAAAACATAATCACCTCTAACTGTTTCTTCAAATGACGGTTGGAACTCTCCATCACTAAATTCAGAAATAATTACATTTCCAAGTTTAGTTCCGTATTCTTCTGCAATTTGTTCAGCAAGCACTCTTGTTGCTCTACCTGTAAAAATTTGAACTTTAGAATCCATTTTTTTCTTTAGCTTAAGTCGATAATTGAGGATGCAAAATTACAAAATTATATCGGTTATCAAATTAATTTTGATAGAATAGATATAAGAATTGTGTTTTATTACTATTCGTCTTCTTTTTTACATTTTTCTTCTGGAGTGGCTCCACAAAAACTACAATTTTCTCCTTCTTCATTCAAAAAAGGACTTTGAGAGGCGCATGTACCAGAAAATTTACCGTCCTTTTTTAGAATCAGTTTAATAGCAATCCCAGAAAAGGCAAGTGCTAACATGATAATAGAAATGATTAGTACTGACATGATAGTGTGGTGTTTATAAATTCACTGCAAATTTACTTAAAATCTGCGAGTTGTTTTAGCATTGGGTTAAAAACAAAGTACTGAATAATGAAATAAGATTCTCCATTCGTCGCATAAAGTCTATTTTTATCTACTTTTTGATAAAAACCATTACCATCTTCAGTTTTAACATATTCTGTTTTTTGAAAACTTCGAAGTGTATACTCAGGCTTTCCTTTTTCTTTAATTGTTAAATTAAATATTTTAGGTAATGTTATGATTTCTTCTGGCTGAACAGGATCCGAAGCCATAATGAAACCTTCATGAGCAATGTCTTTAAATGCAGTTAGGTAATTTCGAGCAACCATACTTTTAATGGGCTGTGGATTATTTTGTGAGTCAAATAATGAAATGGTTTTACCATTTTGCACAAGTTTAAAACTGGCATTTTTTTGGTTTGGATATTCCATGGTAAGCCATTCGATATTTTTTTGTTCAATATTCATCACTTCCTTACTCTTCCAAAGCATTGGGTCATAAATAAAACGAGATCTTAAGTATCCTTCAAAACCTGGGATATGGATAGCATATGGAGATAAACCTCCTTCTAAAAGCATATATGTACCCTTTTCGTCTGGTGTATTATTACCAACATAAAGTGTTTTGTCTTTTTTCCCATTTTTATAAACATCAACTTTAATAGAGATAGCGGTCATATCATTTAATATTTGATCGATACTATTCTTTTGAACAGGATGTTTAATCTCCATTTTGTTCAACGTCTTTAAGATATATTTCATAGAAGACGGTCTGGCCTTAAAATTATTATTAACCATCCAATGCTCACCATGTTTTACAAGCTCAACTTTACTTGGTGCCTTAGATGTAATTACAATTTTGTCCACAAGTTCTATTTCATTAACGGCAAAATCTCTACGTTCAATACGTGTTGTAGTTGAATTAGAATTTGAACTATAGTAATAATAACCGCCAATTAGTACTAGAAGACTAATTAATATGAGGTGTTGCTTTTTCATGATGTATATTTTCTTTTACGTAGAATAAATGTGATTAACGCAAAGATAAGAAGTAAAAGTGTTGGAAGAATAGAATTAACAACTTGCCAAAACTTATATTCATCCTTAACCTTTGTTTTATCCATTAATCTTAATTTAACTTCTCTATTTCTTAGCTTAATTATGTTTTTACTTTCTAATAAATAATCTATACAATTTAATAGAAACTTTTTGTTAGCGTGTTGTGTTCTAGAATAACGATCATATCCTAAAACGCCTGCTCTTCCTTGTCTATTAACCGTGTTTTTGGCAATGTCTCCATCGGATATTACAATAACTTTAGAATCTACACCATCTTCTTTAAATGGAATACCAAGTTTATTTTTAGGCTTAATCTTATTCTTAAAATATGAAGTGAATTTACCTTCTAATAAATACGATACTACTTTTTGACCAGCTTTGAATTCATCTTCTTTAGGAGTATCAATAGCTTCTTTAAGAAGGATTCTAGCAGGGCTAGATTTTACACCTGTATAAAGTGAAGACTTTAATAACGGAGTCTTTTTAATCCCTGGACTTCTTATTGGATCAATAGTAGAGGCGAATTCTAATTTTACTGTATTTAAGTTATTTGTAATACTATGATTTTTTTCGGGTAAAATTACTGGGAAATAATACCATGGGTGCATTGTCCATTCAGGTTTTCCGTTTTGCATTGTCGTATTCATTGGAATAGATGCACAGTTAATATCCTTAACTAAATTGGTATTAATACGAACTCCATATTTAAATAAGAAATCATCTAAATTTAATCCTCTCTTTGGATAAACAATCATTTCTCCTTGATTGCTTAAACTATCCATTTCAGCGTGTACAGCATCTACCATCCAAAGTAATTTTCCACCACGCATTAAGTATTGATCTAAGAAAAGTTTATCTAAATCGGTAAAGGTAGATTGTGGTTTAGCAATAACTAATGCCTCGAATAATTGTAGCGTATGATACTTTCCCGCTACAGCAATTTCCCCAGTTAATGAATCAACATCAAATTCTCTAAAATCAATTTCTTTAACCGTATAATTATCTCGTAATCCATCTTGAAAATCTTGAAGATATATATTGTTTAATTCATTATGACCAGTTACAAATCCAACTAAAGGTTTGTTGTTTGTTGAGGCTTTATTAATGGCATTTACCCATTCATACTCTAACGCATTAATAGAGTTTTGTACATTTTCACCAGGATTGGCTCCTTGACGAGATTTTAATAAACTAACAGGAATCTCTTTGTCTTTATATGTTAATAAAGCCCAAGGGAAGAATATTTTTTCTTTACGGGCATCCCCTTCAGAAATTAACATTGTACTTGGGTTAATTCCTTTTTTAGAAAATTGTCTTATAACATCATTAACTTCAGTATCGGATTTATCCAATAAAGGGTCAATAAATTCAAATTCAATATTTGTATTAATCGATCTGAATTCCGATAGCATAATTTTTGCCTCTCGCTTTAATTGTATAAATTCAGACGGTAGTCCTTCTCCTTCAAGATAAACTTGAATGTAAACGATATCATCAACCTCTTCAATCACTTTATGTGTCGTTTCCGAAAGTGTAAACCTGTTGTCTGATGTTAAATCGAATCTCCAGTTTTTAATTGTAGTTAGTGCATATAAAATAATACTCACAATACAAATCAGTAAAAAACTTATAATATGTTGGCTTTTAATAGACTTTTTCATTGGATTACCATTTTCTACTTTGAAGTTTTAAAATACATGCAGATAATATAATAGTATTAAGAGTAATAAAATATATTACATCTTTAACATCAATCAATCCTCTACTTAAAGAAACATAATGTGCATTTATTCCGAATTGTTCAATAAAGAATCCTGTTTTAGCATCAAATAATCCAGAAATGGAGTCAAATCCAATATAGAATAAGAAGCAAAGGAAAACGGATGTAATAAAACTAACAATTTGGTTACTGGTTAGAGATGAACAAAGTATACCTATAGCAGAATAGGCAGCGGTTAAAAAAAGTAGGCCAATATAAGAACCAATTGTTCCTCCAACATCAATATTACCAACTTCTAACCCCAATTGATAAATTGTGTAGAAATATATTAAACTAGGAATGGTTGCTAGAATAACAATAAATATGGTAGAAAAGAATTTAGCTAAAACAATATGAGTATCCGTTAATGGTTTTGTTGCTAATAATTCGAAGGTTCCATTTTTTAATTCTTCAGAGAAGGAGCGCATGGTTACAGCCGGTATTAAAAATAGAAATACCCAAGGTGCCAAAATAAAGAAATTCTCCATTGAAGAGAATCCATTGTCAAGAAGGTTGTACTCACCTGGGAAAATCCAGAGAAACAACGTGTTAAGTACTAGGAAAACAAAAATCACTAAATAGGCAATTAGTGAGCTGAAAAATACTTGAATTTCCTTACGTAATAATCTAATCATATTATTATATGGGATTTAACAAATTTCTGTAGACCAAGCCTCAGCTTTATCTGCGAACATTACTTTAACTTTAGGCCAAATGTCTTGAAAAAGTTCCGAATATCGATAGTTATTTAAAGCCTCTTCGTTTTCCCATTGGCTAATTGTAAAAAACACACCTTTGGTTTTAATATCTTTTACAAGTTTAACGCCCATACATCCAGGTCTGTTTTCTATGGCTTTATTTTTTTCAACGAAAATATTCTGAAAATCAGAAGAGAATTCTTCTTTCAGTGTTAATTTTACTATTCTAGTTATCATGGAACTGTATATGAATGGTGTCGGCATACTTTAATCCTAAAATTAAAGCCGCTCCACCGTTAATATTAGAGTCGTAACGGTTAATTGCTATTTCTAAATGTTGAGCCGAATTAAATAAGGCAACAATATTTCCTTCACTAACTCCAGTATATGTATCGTGTATTTTATCTAAAGTATTGGTAATCGCACGTCCTTTATAAGCAGAAACACGGGCTCCTTTTTTAAAGGCAGTAATAGAAAAAGATCTTCCTTTACTTGCAATTTGGAAATCTTGTTTCGTAATATTTAAAACAACATTACCCAATTGATCAATGTAAATAACAGAAGAGGTTATCATATTACCATCATCGGTTAAACTTGGCCTTAATGGGGTTTGAGCTTTTAATTGATCTGTTTTTCGGCCAATAACGGGTAGAGTACCTCCTTTAGAAAGATGACAGGCAGCAGTTACAAAAATATCCTTTGCAGGGAAAATAATGTCATGGTCAATAGATCGATCTATACTCAGTTGATAAATGTTTTTAAGTTCAATTCCATAAAACATGAGTGAAAAAACACCATTATCAGCACCAATAAAATAATGACCATCATATTCTATTGCTACATGGTTTTTTTCTTTTGTTTTTTCAGAATCTATGTCAACAATGTGAATAGAACCTTTAGGAAAGTGCTTATATGCATTAGTCAGAATATAGGAAGCCTCTCCAATTTGAAAAGGACTAATCTGATGTGTTATATCAATAATATGGACAGTGCTATTTTGCTTTAAAATATTTCCTTTTAAAGCGGCGGTAAAGTAGTCTTTATTACCATAATCTGTCGTAAGTGTTATAATAGGCATTTGATAATAATATTCTTCAAAAAATGATCTCTTAAAACTATTTTTTTATAATAAAGACTTAAAAAAATCAATAATCATAAAAAATTAAGTGATTAAAGGACAGAACCAATTAAATCTTCGATACAAATTTTGTAATTTGCAGCCATAAATATAAAGATATAATCCATTAAAATTATGGATTGGTAAAATTAGCAAAAAAAGCAGACGTTTGATAGAAAAACAAATTATTCTCGAAAATATAGATCCTATAGATATTTATGGGGCAAATAATGCAAAAATTGATCAGATAAAAACATATTTCCCGAAGCTTAAAATTGTAGCAAGAGGAAATATCATAAAAGTATTTGGTTCAGAACAGATTATTCTAGAATTTGAGAAGAAACTGTTACGAATGATGCGTCATTTTAAAAAATATAATTCTTTAACTGAAAGCCAAATTGATCGATTAATTATGGAAGACGGCGAAGATGTTTTAGTTACGGATGATATGACCTTAGTGCATGCACAAGGACGAAAGATTAAAGCAAGAACATCGAATCAACGAAAAATGGTAGAGCTCTGTAAAAAGAAAGATCTATTATTTGCAGTTGGACCTGCCGGAACCGGAAAAACGTATACTGCAGTTGCCTTGGCCGTTCATGCCTATAAAAATAAACTTGTTAGAAAAATTATATTAACAAGACCAGCTGTTGAAGCTGGAGAAAACTTAGGTTTTTTACCTGGGGATATGAAAGAAAAGCTAGATCCTTATATGCAGCCTTTATATGATGCATTACATGATATGTTTAGTGGAGAAATGTTAGAGAAAATGATTCAAGACCGAATTATTGAAATAGCACCATTAGCATTTATGAGAGGTAGAACCTTAGATCATGCATTTGTGATTTTGGATGAAGCTCAAAATACAACCACTCAACAAATGCGAATGTTCTTAACTCGAATGGGTAAACATGCAAAGTTTATTGTAACTGGAGATATTTCACAGATCGATTTACCAGGTAAAAGAAAATCTGGATTAAAAGAAGCTGTTCATGTTTTAGATAATGAATCTGAAGTTGGAATGGTATTTTTAAATGAAAATGATGTTGTAAGACATAGACTGGTTAAAAAGATAATTAAAGCCTACGATAGAAACGACGAAGAAAAGAAAGATGATGAATAAAGCATTAACAACAAGTACGTTTACATTTGCTAATCAAGACGCATTTTACCGAGGTAAGGTAAGAGATGTATACACGTTATCGGATCATAAAGTTATTATGATTGCGAGTGACCGTTTATCGGCATTTGATGTAGTTATGCCAAAAGGAATACCTTATAAAGGTCAAATTCTTAACCAAATTGCATGTAAATTCCTAAACGATACTAAATATGTTTGTCCTAACTGGCTACAAACCACACCAGATCCTAATATTAGTGTAGGTGACACGTGTGAAGTATTTAAGGTGGAAATGGTTATTCGTGGATATTTAGCAGGACATGCATGGCGAGAGTATCGTGAAGGTAAAAGAATGCTATGTGGAGTCGAATTACCAGAAGGCTTAAAAGAGAATGATAAACTTCCAAATCCTATTATTACTCCATCTACAAAAGCAGATAATGGAGAACATGATATGGATATTTCAAGAGAAGAGATTTTAGCTCAAAAAATTGTAGCTGAAGACGATTATTTAATTCTTGAAAAATACACTAGAGAATTGTTTGAACATGGTACGAAATATGCAGACAGCCGTGGGTTAATACTAGTGGATACGAAATATGAATTTGGAAAAGATAAAGATGGAGTTATTCGTCTTATTGATGAAATTCATACACCAGATTCTTCACGTTATTTTTATGCAGAAGGTTACCAAGAAAGACAAGATGCCGATGAAAAACAAAAGCAATTGTCTAAGGAGTTTGTTCGTCAATGGTTAATCGAGAATGGATTTCAAGGTCTAGAAGGACAAGAAATTCCGGAAATGAATGATGATAAAATCACAGAAATTTCGAATCGATATATTGAATTGTATGAACAGCTAATGGGAGAATCTTTCATGAAAGCTGATATTTCTGATATTGACTCTAGAATTAAGCAGAACATGACAACGTTTATGTAATTGCTATTGAAAATATTTTAAAAAGGTTATTGCAATTTTGTAATAACCTTTTTGTTTCTAAAAACAAAAGACATGACAACTAAGGAAAAGTTTGTAAATCATATTCATCAATTACAAGATAAAATATGTTTGGCGCTAGAAAAGGCTGATGGGCAAGCTAAGTTTATTGAAGATAAGTGGGAAAGAACCGAAGGAGGTGGAGGTAAAACTCGTGTAATTAAAAACGGTGGTGTTTTTGAGAAAGGTGGTGTTAATACATCTGTTGTTTATGGTAAATTGCCTGAAGTTATGAAGCAAAAGTTTAACACAACGGCTGATAATTTTTTTGCTTGTGGTTTGTCTTTAGTTTTGCATCCAAAAAATCCATTAGTTCCTACAGTACATGCGAATTGGCGTTATTTTGAAATGAAAGATGAAGCTGGGAATCTAGTGGATTCTTGGTTTGGAGGAGGAACCGATTTAACACCTTATTATATTAATGAAGAAGATTGTATTCATTTTCACAAAACACTAAAAGATACTTTAGATCCATTTGGCTTAAATTGGTATCCGAAATTGAAAGTAGCATGTGATGAGTATTTTTATAATGCTCATAGAAATGAAGGTAGAGGAATAGGTGGAGTATTCTATGATTATTTAAGGCCTGATAAAGATTTACCGGCAGATGAATTGTTTAGATTTGCGGTAGAGGCTGGGGAAAGTTTTATACCTTCTTATGTCCCAATAATCTCAAGAAATAAAACTCGTGATTATTCTGAAATTCAAAAAGAATGGCAAGAGGTAAGACGTGGAAGATATGTAGAGTTTAATTTAATTCATGATAGAGGAACGTTGTTTGGCTTAAAAACTGGGGGACGGATTGAATCTATTTTAATGAGCTTACCTGCTGTTGCAAGATGGGAATATAATATGCCTATAGAACCAGGAAGCGAAGAACAAAAGCTAGTCGACGTTCTTCAAAATCCTGTAGATTGGGTCAAATAAAAAAATATGTTATTAAAAACACAACAATTAATTGTTGTGTTTTTTTTATACCCTATTTGTGGGATGGTATGTAGCATTGGAATTTAATAAAGGGATATTTTCAGGTGCTAAAGGTTGTAAATTAAGATGTTGATGTGCTGGTTAATTATTATGTAGAATGATTTTAAATAATGTAAAGCGATATACTTTTGTCGTTCAAACATTAATCTCACATTTCATGAAAACATTAGCATATTCACTTCTAACATTTTGTTTAGGGCTGAATTTAATTTCCTTAAACGCACAAACTCTTTCAGAAGGGTTTGAGAATTCGTTTCCTCCAGAAGATTGGGTCGTCATCAATCAAGGAGATGGTAATACTTGGATACAAAATTCATCATCCTCTGCCTATGAAGGTTCCCATATGGCAAGGATAAATTATTCTACAAGTGCCCATAACGATTGGTTAATTACCCCAAAATTATCTATTTCTTCACCTCAAGATTCTATCCATTTTTGGGCTAGAAACAATTCGAGTTCATATCAAGATCAGTTTCATGTTAAAGTATCAACTGGTTTACAAGTTGTTTCAGATTTCACGACCGTTATTGATTCTTTTGTGACTCCAGGTACCACTTGGGAAAAATTTTCATATGATTTAAGTTCATTTTCGGGTCAAGATATTTACATTGCTTTTCAGGCAATATCAACGAATGAATACTACCTATTTATTGATGAAGTAACTGGACCAGATTTATTTATTCCGAGTTGTACAAAAATAGATAGTATAAATCTATCGAGTGTAAACCCGACAAATGCTGATTTTACATGGCCTGAGGTTGTAAACGCTCAACAATATTATTGCGAAGTTTATGAGGAAGGAGAAACGCCTGGTGTTTCAACGCCTATTTTTTCTTCTTCCACCTTAATAAATTCTATAACCACTACAGGGCTTAACTCTAATACTGCCTATACGTTATATATACGTACCATTTGTTCACTTACAGACACAAGTGATGCGAGATCTGTTGATTTTAATACGCCTTGTGACGGGGTTTCAAGTTTAAACCAAACATTTGAAAATCTTAATGGATCAGATATTCCTGATTGTTGGAATTTTATTAATAATGCCTCATCAAGTTATGGATCCGTTAAAGCTGTTACTTATGGATCACCAGCAAACGGATCTTACCATTTAAGGTTATATAATGGAGGGAATAGTTCAGCTCAACAATATCTAATTACCCCAATGTTGTCTGATTTAGCAAACGGTACCCATCGCATTCGATTTATTTCGAAAAATGATAACAATGAGGAATTAGTTATCGGTACATTTTCTGATCCTTCGGATGAGTTAACATTTTCTGCTGTAGATACAATCAGTTTAACAGGTACTGAAACGGAGTATATTTATAATTTTATTCAGCCAACAACAGATCAGTATATCGGTTTTAAAATGATATCTACAGGAAGCTATAATAAAGTATACTTAGATAATATTATTTGGGAAGCGGCTCCTAGCTGTCTTAAAACTACAGATATAGACGTGTTAAACGTTTCAACATCTGCTATTGAAATATCTTGGAATAATCCTTCAATGGCATCAACGTTTCTTATAGAATATGGAGAAGTTGGATTTAGTTTGGGGACTGGAGTACAAGTGCAATCTACGGATACTTTTACGACAATTAATGGATTGTCTTCAGCAACTTTATATGAGTTTTATATTAAAAGTATTTGTACAATTGCCGATAGCAGTGAGTGGTCAGTATCTTATCAGGCTCAGACTTTATGTACAGCGGTTACTATAATTGATGAAGATTTTGAAGGGTTATCTGATGGTAGTTTACCATTATGTTGGTCTAAAATTGTTGATGCACCTTCTGGAACACCATATGTTAAATCTGTATCTACAGGGAGTCCAGCTAGTGGTAATGGACAGATCTCTTTATATAACTCTTTTGGTGGAATAGATGCTAACCTTATTTTAGTTTCTCCAGAATGGAATACATTAGAAAATAAACGTGTGAAATTCTTTGCTAGAGGTGGAGGGCAAATTAAACTAGGAGAAATGGTAGACCCTACTGATCTCTCTACATTTACACCAATTGATTCTGTAAATATTGTAACAACTCAATCAGAATATGATATTATTCTTACGGGTTCATACTCTGGTAAGTTTTTGGCCTTCAAAGTAGAATCACCAACAAATAATACGTACAATTATATAGATCATATCCGAATTACAGAGTTGCCAACTTGTATTGAACCTGTTAATGTAGTCTCTCAAATTTATTCTCAAACTGAAGTTGAAGTGTCTTGGATTTCTAATGGTGTAGAAACAGAATGGTTAATTGAATATGGTCCAACTGGATTTACACTTGGTTCAGGTCAAACAGTACAAGCTACTACCAACCCGAGTATAGTTTCAGGATTAAATTATGGGGATACGTTAGATTTTTATGTAAAAGCCTTGTGTTCATCAACAGATTCTAGCATGTATTCTAATCATTCAACTCAAATTATGCAATGCGCTCCTGAAACAGGAAATGTGGAAGAAGATTTTATTACGCTATTACCAAGTTGCTGGAGTAGAGCAAAAGGTGTGTTGACTTCAAACAGTACCTTATCTGCAGATAATGGTGGAGATATTACATCTTGGAAACAAGATGGATATTTAAACAATACCACGAGTGGTGCTGCACGAATAAATATCTATGGAACTAATGCAAATCATTGGATAATTAGCCGTTCTATTAAATTATTGCCTAATCACAATAAAATATTAGAATTTGATGCTGGACTAACAGATTTTGGAAATGGAAATGTACCTGATAATGGTTCATTTGGAGATGATGATAAAATTGTTGTTGTTGTTTCTACAGATAACGGATTATCATGGTCTTCTGCAAATACAATTATTACTTTTGATACATCGAATGCTCCAAGTTATCTTGGCGAACATTATAGTCTTGATTTATCAATGTATACGGGGAATGTAAAGATCGGATTTTATGGAGAATCTACTGTTTCTAATGAAGATAATGATTTCTTTATTGATAACTTTAGAGTAGGCGATCCTATTTTAATGAATGATATTCAATTGTTTAATTTAGATGTTGCATCTTCATATTGTATTGGAGATGATGTAATACCGATTGTTACAGTTAAAAATATTGGAGAAGAAGATATAACGTCGTATGAAATTCAAGTATTGATAAATGGGCCACAAACTTTGCAATTTACAGAGGTAATATCTTCAACGTTACTAATGGATTCTACAAATGAAGTGATGTTTAGTACAATAAATAATCTTGCCACAGGCGTTTATACGATTAATGCCTCAGTTACTTTAAGTTCTGATAGTGTTGCAAGTAATAATGAGATGTCTATGGTTTTTATTGTTGAAGATGATCCAATATTAACAATAAATGCTGACCAAATAATTTGTGCAGGAGAGTCTGTTGTGTTAAATGCCAGTACGATGAATGCAACTATTTTATGGAATGGGAATATGGCTAATGGGAGTGTTGTAACACCAAATACAACGTCGGTTTATACATGTGAAGTTGTGAATTCTTCTGGCTGTACAGTTGTAGATAGTTTTACAGTCACTGTCAATTCAATTCCAGAACCAAGTATAAATAATATTAACAACATATTATATTCTGGAGAGGAGTATGATGGTTACACTTGGACATATAATGGTGTTGAGGTAAGTATAGTAGATTCTATAATTCCCACCGCAAATGGGGAGTATATATTAAATGTTGTAGATGGACAAGGATGTGAAGGTTTGGAAGTGTATACCGTTTCTGGATTGAATTTGAATGAAGAAACATTAGAACATAAAATATATCCAAATCCAACAAAAGATATTGTTATACTCGGAAATCACGTAACATCATACCGTATTCTTAATATTTATGGACAAACATTAAGAGTAGGGAATGTAATCGATGAAATTGTAGATGTTTCAGATCTATTACCTGGTAATTATATTATTTATTATATGATTGATGGAAGAACTTACTTTGGTAAAATCCAAAAAATATAAAACTTTATATTTTAATACAAAAAGAAAGTCCTGTACGAATAAACGTGCAGGACTTTCTTTTTGTATGTAGAGTGATATTTTAAATGACTTCAACTAATATACGTTCACAAACCATAGAGCTTAAATTTAAATTATCCTCTTGTTCAAATGCAATTATCATTGTATTGTCAAACGGTTCAATAGATTTAATATCTAATATACTTCCAATTTTTAAAGATCTTTCATTTAAGTAGACTAAGAAATCTTTAGAAGAATTTAATAATCCAGATAGTTTTACTTTCTGTCCTTCTTTACATAAACTAAGTTTAATGTAATTAGACTCAATAATTTCTCCATCTTTATTAGGAATAGGAGATCCATGTGGGTCGTGGGTCGGAAAGTTTAATAATTCATCCATCCTATCAAAAAATTCTGGGGCCCTTAAATGCTCCAATTGTTCAGCAATTTCATGAACTTCTTCCCACCCAAAATGCATTTTTTCAACTAAATACATCTCTGTTAACCTATGGTTACGGATAATTAAAGCCGCTTCTTTTTTTCCTTGTGGAGTTAATATTACCGGTTTATATTTTTGATAATCTAAAAACCCTTTTTCGCAAAGTTTTTTAACCATGCTATTAACCGTTGGCTTACTAACATTAAGAGATTTACTTAATTCAGATAAGTTAATCTCATTTTTAGTATTGGTTAAAAAATAAGCCGCCTTAAGATAGTTTTCTTCTGTTTGTGAAATCATAAGACAAATATAATTGAATATTGGATTTTGAAAATGAATTCAATGTAAATAAATGGTAACAGTTATTAAAATTTTAATCGATTTCTATTATTTAATATGCAGAGGGAAGTTGATAGACTTTAAGATTTACTGTAATCGTGTTTATTTAAACCATGCAATTCATAAAATGATACAAGATGATTATTAAGGTATTTCTTAATTAAGGAATATAGGATTTGAATTAAATTATGATGTTTTTAATGTTAAAACTTTGCTGGTTCATATTTGTCAATAAATCAAACAAAAACATTACCTTTGTGAGCTTAAAAATGTGCCATTAAAACTAAGCATACATGTTAACATTCTTTAAAGGAAAAGCAGGGCAAGTTTTTGCTCTCCAAACGCAAGAAAAACTGACTACAGAAACTGTTGGTAAATTAATTTGGCTTTTCGGAGAAGCTGAATATTTAGAAACAGAAACTGTTGAAGGAAATTTCTTAGGTCCAAGAAAAGAAATGATTTCACCTTGGAGTACAAACGCAGTTGAGATCACTCAAAATATGGGAGTTTCTGGAATCGCTAGAATAGAAACATATATTCCTTTTAACGAAGGTGATGAGTTCGATCCTATGTTACAAGTAAAGTATGCTGGATTAGATCAAGATTTATTTAAGGTAGAAGCAAGTATTCAACCTATTATTAATATTGAAGATATTGCTGCTTTTAACCAATCTGAAGGGTTGGCATTAAGTGATGAAGAGGTAGAATATCTAAACGGAGTGTCTGAAAAAATAGGACGTCCATTAACAGATTCTGAAGTATTTGGTTTTTCTCAAATTAACTCAGAACACTGTCGTCACAAAATTTTCAATGGTACTTTTATCATTGATGGTGAAGAAAAGGAAACGTCTCTTTTTAAGATGATTAAAAAAACATCTGAAGAAAATGGAGATAATTTAGTTTCAGCATATAAAGACAATGTTGCCTTTGTAGATGGATCTTATGTAGAACAGTTTGCTCCTAAATCTGGAGATAAAGCTGATTTTTACCAAAAAACAAAAATGGAGTCTGTTCTTTCTTTAAAGGCAGAAACTCATAATTTCCCAACTACGGTAGAGCCATTTAATGGTGCTGCAACAGGGTCAGGTGGAGAAATTAGAGATCGTTTAGCCGGTGGTAAAGGAAGTTTACCATTAGCAGGAACAGCGGTTTATATGACATCATACCCACGTCATGCCGAAGGTAGAACTTTAGAAGGTGGTATGGATGCTCGTCCATGGTTGTATCAATCACCAATGGATATTCTTATTAAAGCGTCTAATGGAGCTTCAGATTTTGGAAATAAATTTGGTCAGCCTTTAATTTCAGGTTCAGTTTTAACATTTGAACATGAAGAAGGTAAAAAATATGGTTTTGATAAAGTCATTATGCTTGCTGGAGGTATTGGAATTGCCAAACGTAAAGATGCTTTAAAAGACACACCAGAGAAGGGCGATAAGATTGTTGTGATGGGTGGTGATAACTACCGTATCGGAATGGGAGGATCTGCCGTATCATCTGTAGATACAGGTGAATTTGCTGGTCAAATAGAATTAAATGCGATTCAACGTTCAAACCCAGAAATGCAAAAACGTGTAGCTAACGCTATTCGTGCAATGGTAGAGAGCACTGATAATCCAATTGTATCGATTCATGATCATGGTGCAGGTGGACACTTGAATTGTTTATCAGAATTAGTAGAAGATACAGGAGGTAAAATAGATTTATCTAAATTACCTGTTGGTGATAAAACGCTTTCAGCTAAAGAGATTATTGGAAATGAATCTCAAGAACGTATGGGGTTAATTCTAAAAACTGAAGATGTTGAACGTATGCGTCAGATTTCTGAACGTGAACGAGCTCCATTTTATGTTGTTGGAGAAATTACTGAAGATCATAGATTCTCGGTTGTATCTTCAGAAAATGGAGAAGCTCCAATTGAATTAAGTTTAGAAGATTTCTTCG
The DNA here is from genome assembly GCA_965243605.1 of Flavobacteriales bacterium. Classification (GTDB taxonomy): domain Bacteria; phylum Bacteroidota; class Bacteroidia; order Flavobacteriales; family CAJXXR01; genus JBMYYR01. Next base: position 29,651 of record CBDEVQ010000019.1, on the reverse strand, counting down.
GAAATTCACCTAAAACAATCTTAGAAGATAAAACAGAGGAAGCTAATTTTAGCGAATTAGATTACCAAACTGAACAAGTAGAAAATTATATATCTCAAGTTTTACAACTTGAATCTGTAGCCTGTAAAGATTGGTTAACAAATAAAGTAGACCGTTGTGTTAGTGGTCGAGTAGGATTACAACAAAATGTAGGATCTTTACATTTACCTTTAAATAATGTGGGTATTATGACCCAAGATTATCAAGGTATAGAAGGTATTGCTACGTCAATAGGACATTCTCCAATTAGTGCTTTAATAGATCCTGTAGCCGGTTCTCGTAACTCTATAGCTGAAGCATTAACAAACTTAGTTTGGGCTCCAATTAAAGGAGGATTAACAGGAGTGTCATTATCTGCAAACTGGATGTGGCCAGCAAAAAATGAAGGTGAAAATGCACGCTTATATAATGCGGTTCAAGGAGTTTCAGATTTTGCATGTGAATTAGGAATCAACATTCCTACTGGAAAAGATTCATTATCGATGACTCAAAAGTACAAGGATGAAAAAGTATATTCTCCAGGTACTGTTATTATTTCATCGGTTGGTAATGTGACTGATATTAAGAAAGCTGTTAAACCCGCTTTAAAGTCTGCTCCAAACGCACAAATTATACATATCGATTTCTCAACCGATACGTTTAAACTTGGTGGATCATCATTTTCTCAAGTTTTAAATAAAATGGGGAAAGAAACACCAACGGTACAGGATTCTGAATACTTTAGAGATTGTTTCGACTTTGTACAAGATTTAGTAGAAGGAGAAACAATATTAGCAGGGCACGATATTTCAGAAGGTGGTTTAATTACGGCTTTAATGGAAATGTGTTTCCCGAATAATGGTATAGGGATGAATATTGATCTTTCTGCATTTGCAGAAGAAGATTTAATTAAGATTCTTTTTGCAGAGAATGCAGGTATCATTGTTCAAGTAGAAGACTTCTATACTTTCCAAGAGAAGGCAGAACAACAAGGTGTTCTTTATCAAGTGTTAGGTACAAGTAATACTGAAGCCAAACTAAACTTGAACTTTAAAGGAAGCATCTATAACCTAGATATTAATAAATATCGTGATTTATGGTTTAAAACGTCATACTTGTTTGACCGCAAGCAAAGTGGAGAAGAGAAAGCAAAAGAACGTTTTGACAACTATAAGAACCACGAATTAAACTTTACTTTACCAACTACATTTAATGGTCAGTTACCAAATTTAGAAGGGAAGAAACGTTTAAAGGCTGCCATCATTCGTGAAAAAGGATCTAATTCTGAACGTGAAATGGCTCATGCACTTTATTTAGCTGGTTTTGATGTTAAAGATATTCATACTACAGATTTAATGTCTGGACGTGAAGATTTATCAGATGTTAACTTTATTGCTGCTGTAGGTGGATTCTCAAACTCAGATGTATTAGGATCTGCAAAAGGATGGGCTGGTGTATTTAAGTACAACGAAAATGCTAGAAAAGCAATCCAGAATTTTGTTAATAGAGAAGATACATTAACATTAGGAGTTTGTAATGGATGTCAATTATTTATGGAGTTAGATTTAGTTTATCCAGAATTGGATAAGCATCCTAAAATGTTGCATAATGATTCAATGAAATTTGAATCTGGATTTGTATCTGTAGATATTCCTGAAAATAACTCAGTAATGCTTTCTAGTTTAGCAGGAAGTACAATGGGTATTTGGGTAGCTCACGGTGAAGGAAAATTTGAGTTTGACAACGTAGACGACGTAAATGTTGTTTCTACATATACATATTCAACTTACCCAGCAAACCCTAACGGATCTCAAGAGAATGCAATGGCTGTTGCCTCTAAAGATGGTCGTATTTTAGCAATGATGCCTCACTTAGAGCGTTCTATATTCCCTTGGAATTGGGCTCACTATGCAGAAGGTCGTCAAGATGAAGTATCTCCATGGATAAGAGCATTTGAAAATGCTTATAATTGGATTGAAGCAAAAACAAAGTAATATTTGTTATTAATTACATAAACTAAAAAGCCCTAGCAATTATTAGCTAGGGCTTTTTAGTTTATGTCCTTTTGTGGTAAGAATTATAAAAATTCTACATCTTTAAAGTGAAATGTAGTTTCATCATTAATATCTGTTAGAATTAATTCATGTTCAGATATTTGATTTATTCTATATATATCTATTTTATCGTCTTTAACGACATGAATTTCAGTTTTACCAACTAATTCCCAGGTTGACAATGTTTCCATTCCCATCATATTTTTAACAAGGTATTTGTCTTTTTGAAATGTAAAGCTTGAATTTAAAACGAAGGCTTTCGCTAGATTAGATTTTGCATCATCTTTATTAGGTGAAACCATATCATGTATATACCATTTATTAATTAATGCTTTGGGTTTTGTTTTTACAGAACGCGTTAGCATTTCGATGTCATCTTGTTTCTTCTTAGCAATTGCTTCTTCTTTTGCTTTAATAGCCTCAGGGTCTAATAAATTGTGATTACTAAAAATAATAGTAGGAGAATTTGATTTGATTCCCATTTGAATTGTAATTGTCTTTTCTGTAATGTTAGAAACAATATATTGATTTTCACGCTCAAGACTATCAATAAGAAATAGGGTATCCAGTTTTAAATTCCAAACTCCATCAGATTCAAATCCCATGCTCATTAAAGAATAGTCATGGTTCTCGTTGAGCAGAATAGCTGTTTTTTGCATCATAGATTCTAAAAGAGCTCTTTTGTTTTCTTGATCTTCAGGTAGAACCAAAGATTCATATTTCCAATCACCAATTACAGATTTTTCAGTTACGGATTGAGCTTTACATAAAATTGAAACTCCAAGAGCTAATATCCAAAGTAGTTTAATTTTCGTCATTATCATGTTTTTTATTTTTTGTGCAAAATACAATTTAATATAATATCGAAAGATTTGATTTATGAACAAATATTAGTCGTGTTCTAAATATAATAGATACTTTTATAAAGTAATAAATGAAAAAATTATGGGTGCTAAATTTCAAGAAATACCAGAGAAAATTCAAGAGTTTATTAAGGAACAAAAGATATTTTTTGTTGGAACAGCTGCAACAGAAGGAAGAGTAAATGTTTCGCCTAAAGGAATGGATTCTTTTCGAGTAATCGATAAAAATAAGATTGTATGGCTTAATTTAACTGGAAGTGGTAACGAAACCGCAGCACATTTGATTCAAGATTCTAGAATGACAATTATGTTTTGCTCATTTGAGAAAAAACCATTGATATTAAGGTTATATGGTCAAGCAAAAATATTTCATGAAAGAGATAATGAATTTCATGAATACTTAAATTTATTTCCGGAAACACCAGGTTCTCGTCAAATTATAGAATTAGATGTTGATCTTGTACAAACGTCATGTGGGTATGGAATACCATTTATGGATTATATAGAAGAACGTCCAAGCTTAAGACAATGGGGAGAAAACAAGAGTGAGGATAAGATTAAAAAATATTGGAAAGATAAAAATACAGTAAGTATTGATGGGTTTGAAACTAAAATTGATGGATAATGAAATGTATGATTAAATATATTTCAATAGTCTTATTATTCATAAGTGCCGAAGTGAATGCCCAATCTACAATACAATCAATGGAAAAGAAGAGCGTAATTATTATTGGTGGCGGAATATCTGGATTAGCAGCAGCGCAAAAGCTTAAATCTGAACATATCGATGTATTGGTTTTAGAGGCTCAAAGTGTTTTAGGTGGACGGTTAAAAACAGATAGAATCAATGGAGTTGTATTTGATGAAGGTGCTAGCTGGATTCATGGGCCAATAGATAACCCAATAAGTGCCATAGCTCAAAAAGCAAATATGCAAACGGTTGTAACTCGAGATTCATCCTTAATTGTTTATAATGAGGATGGCGAATTATACGGATCAGCTGATTTAGATAATAATGAAGATCGATATAACTTTATATTAGACGATATAGGTGGTAGAAAGAATACCAGTGTATTTGAATATTTCAATAAACATTATCCAGAGCTATTAAAAGATAATTTATGGATATATATGCTATCTGCTTATTTAGAGTTCGATAGCGGTGGAGATATAACTAAATTATCATCTAAATATTTTTACGATGATAAAGCATTTAAAGGTGATGATCAAATTGTAACCAATGGGTATGATAAAATTATAGAATATTTATCTCAAGAAATCCCTGTTGAATTAAATACAATAGTAAATCAGATAGATTATAATAATAATACGATTAAAATTACGACCAATAAGGATACCTACTATGCCGATTATGTATTGGTTACTGTTCCATTAGGTGTTTTAAAAAAGGAAAGTATTGTGTTTTCTCCTCCTTTAAGAAGGAAAACATATAAGGCTATTGAGTATCTGCAAATGGGAACGGTCAATAAATTCTTATGTGTATGGGATGATGCGTTCTGGAACGTTAACAAACAATATATTGGGTATACCTCTAAAGAGAAAGGAAAGTTCAATTATTTTCTTAATATTAAAAAAATTAACAATGATAATGCCTTAATGACTTTTGCTTTTGGTGAGTATTCGAAAGAAACTGAAGAAATGAATGATTCAGAAATAGAAGATTCAATCATGGAGCACTTAAGGAAAATATATGGAGAATCTATACCACCGCCTAAGGTAATTAAACGTACGTATTGGAATAGTAATCCATTTAGCTATGGCTCTTATTCGTATGTAGGTTTAGGAGGGAAATCTAGATATTACAATTACTTTTCACAACCCAAAAAATCACATCTGTATTTTGCAGGAGAGCATACATCTAAAGATTTTAGAGGTACAGTACATGGGGCTTATCTATCTGGTATACGAGAAGCCAATAGTATTCTTAAAGTAATACGTTAAATTAAAAAGAGGCTCTAATTAGAGCCTCTTTTTAATTTAAAAATAGTTGGACGTTTTGAGAATCCAGTTTTATTGTTTTAGTACTATTGGCATATTGCATAACCATAGCTAAACTAAATTTTGATGCTGATTTTTTAAAAACTTCAGTTGTTTTTGAGAATCTGTAATCTGTAGTAGAACGTTTTTTCATAGGCTAAATGCTTTAGTTACTATGTTAACGTACAAAAATAAAATTTATTACAAACCATTTTTTATTTTTACAGAGACAACATCCTCCATAAAAAATCTCTATATCGTTAAAGTAATGTTGTGTTTGCTCATTAGCTTTCTTAAATTAATAAGAGCATATCGCATTCTTCCTAAAGCTGTGTTAATAGAAATATCATTTTGTTCTGCAATTTCATTAAAACTCATTTCTTGATAAATACGTTTTCTAAGAATGTCTTTTTGCAAATCTGGTAGAAGTTCAATAAGCTTACTTAAATCTTCATAAATTTGAGAACGAATGATTTCGTTTTCTTTACTTTCAGATGTGTCACTAATAATATTGAAAATGTCAAATTCGTCTGTTCCTCTAACCATTTTCATTTTCTTTTGTTTTCTGAAATGATCAATAATTAAGTTATGAGCAATTCGCATGACCCAAGGTAAAAATTTACCTTCTTCATTATATTTACCATTTTGAAGGGTTTTAATAACCTTCATAAAGGTATCTTGAAAGATATCATTGGCAATGTCCTTGTCTTTAACTTTAGAAAAAATAAAGCCAAAAAGTTTAGACTGATGTCTATTCATTAAAAATTGAAACGCAGATTGATTACCGTTTATGTATTGACTTACATAATACTTATCTTCTTTAGGAGATACACGCATAGAGTTATTTTTTTAATATGGTTTGTAAAAAAATAGACGTGTTTCGATAAGCAGTTTGGTTTTATTGGTTAGTTGATGTTTCAAATATATACATTTTTTTTTAATACTTGAAAACAATTTTTAACACAACAATAATCAAACCAAAAACGACTTATAGGAAATAAAAGTTCCATATAAGTCGTTTTCATTGATTGTTCAGTGCACTTTTTTAAGAAATATGTTGAGCTAATGTACCCTGTAATTGGTCTGCATTCATGTATCCAGACTGTCTCCATAAGATCTCTCCAGATTTAAATAAAATCATAGTTGGTACACCACGTACTTGAAAATGAGTAGCTAATTGTTGGTTTTTATCGACGTTAATTTTAACAATAGACATACTATCTCCAACTTTTTCTTTCAAAGAAACTAATTCTGGAGCAAGCATTTTACATGGTCCACACCAGTCTGCAAAAAAATCTACTAATACTGGTTTATCGCTGTTTATGAGTTTATTAAAATTATCCATATCGTTTTTATTCAAAATTAATTGTATTCTTTTATTATTGGTGTGATAAAATGCACATTACTTACAAATACATTTATTATTGAAGATGGACTTAAATTCAATGGATGATCATAATTTATTGAAATTTTGGATGCATTATTTCTATGAAATACAAAAACCACAAAATAGTTTTGTGGTTTTTGTTGAAATTATGCTGTTGTTAATTGATCTTAATACTGATCAATTAGGTAATTGATAATGTCTGTAGAGGTTACAATACCTACTAATTTTTCATCTTCAACAACTGGTAATGCATGAAATTCTCTAGAGGCTAATTCTTCAGCAACATCTTTTATTGTATGGTCTGGTGTAATACAAACTGGGTTACGAACCATAACTTGTTCTAGGCTTAACATATCATACACTGCTGTATCTACACTTTGTAAATCGTAATTATCCACAAAGCTAATTCGCATTAAATCGGTCTGACTAAGCATTCCTTCAATTTTATCTCCTTTAACAATAGGGATATGTCTTACTTTATTTTCTTTAAATAATATTTCTGCTTTAGCTAATCCTTCATTTACTTGAAGTGTTATTAAATCTTTAGACATAATTTTAGTTACTGATTCTCTCTTCTTCATAACGTTTATCGTTTTTGTTTGGTTATCGTTCTTTCTTATTACTAGAGTAAAAGTAGTATGAAGAGAGTTGAAATCAGCTGTTAAAATTCATGCCAATTCATGAATAATAACAGGGTTTATTTCTGTATTTTTTCGTATATTAAATCAGCCCGAAGTTTTATTTTACCAATCTAAATATTTAATACGACCTTGTGGAGTTTCTATACATGTAATAATTAAAAGTAGAAGAAATACATACCACAAAATAACAAGGGTTTTCGTTGCCTTGGTGCCAATTTTTTTAACTAACCAATCTAAAATCATAATCCGAATATTAGTTTATAAATCTTAAGTGAATCTTCTAAATTATCTTCACTAACTAAAATAAAACTTAATGCCACAAAGTGCCCTGTGAAAATTATACCTAAATAGGATACAAACTTGGGATAGCTTTTTGTTTTTGCATAAAATTTAGATTTTTCGTACAAATGCCATAAAGATATTGCTAGTATATGTAACCCACCCCAAAGTATATATCTAAAGGATATTTCGTGCCATAGGCTTAAAACTAGCATTGATAATCCGATACTGATATATGTATTTCTTGTTAGGCTTAAAAAGGGCATATAGACATAATCTCTACACCAATGTGATAAAGAAATGTGCCATCTATTCCAAAAATCTACAATGTTTTTAGCAAAATAGGGTTTGTTAAAGTTCTCTATAATATTAAATCCAAATAATAGAGATAATCCGATAGCAACTTCAGAAAAACCTGCTAACTGTACATAGGCATTAGCAGAAAAATTAAGAATGTACAAATAAGTAGAAAGCCATAAATTTTCGTGGGCCATAGAATCGATCAGGATTTTAAATTTATGACTAAAAATGTAATTTCCTAAAAATGTAATTTTAACTAATCCATATATAATTCTTTGTAAACCTTTTGTGAATTTTTTTTCATCCCAACGTCTTTTTCTTAAATCCTTTAGGAATGGTGTAAATCTATTTATAGGTCCTACGATAAACGTTGGTAAAAAGAATAAATAGGTTAAATATTCAGTGAATTTGTGTTTAGGTAATTCATGTTTATAGGCATCTAAGGCATAGCTAATCTGTCTAAAACAATAATAAGAAAGCCCAATAGGTATCACTTTGCTTGCAAAAGGTAAAACCTCTCCATATCCTAGTTTAAAGTAGGTGAAGAAAAGAACGATTTGAACAATAACAAGAATTGGAACCGTATTTACTTGGTGAAATTTCTTAATTGTATAATACTGAAAAACCGAAGATATAATTAGTATTACTAAAGATAAAGGTGAAGTGAATACTAGGAATATTGAACATATTACGATTAAAGGAATGAAATTCCATTTTTCTGGTAATTTCCAGGATAAGTATATTGCGGGAATACATGCCGATAGAATAATAAGAAGTAACTCCATTATTTAAATACTTTAGTAATAATTTGTTGTTTTAACCACCTAGAATAATAATGTTTACCACGTTCATTTAAATGTCCTCTGTCTAGAAAATAAGAAAAGTACAAGTCTTTATCATTGTATTCCCAATACTCAATATCTAGGTGGGATTGGTAATAGTTTAATGCCGCTGTTAAATTGGAAGTATAGGTTGAGTCTTTAAATATTTGTTCTAAAGGGTAGGGTCTTGGAATATCCATAATTACTATTTTAATTCCAGCATTTGAGAGTTGTTTTAAATTATCCAAAACCACATCAATTTCCTCGGTAGGTTTAATATGTCTATGTAATGCAGATGTGTTTAAAGTATCTGTTTTTAGCATAGATTCAGTTAATTTTGGAAAACAATGTTCATCTAAGTTGAGCGATTGATTCTTTGGATTAAACAAAAGTTGTTTTAAATCTTTATTTTCTTTAGATATCTGTTTTACATAATTCGTCTTTTTATTTATCCAATCAAGATTAACGGCTGCAAGTTCTGTTTGAATACAAATAACTTTAGGGTTAATTTCTATAATTTGATCAATATATTTTGAAGAAAAGAATGCTTTGAAAGGGTCTCCATTATCCCAAATTTTAAATATTGAAATAGGAGGTTCACCGGCAGATTGTTGAAAAATTGAATCGTCGTGACAGCTTAGTCCATAACCTATTAAGGAAGAACCAAAAACCAATGCTGAATTTGAATGGTTTGATGATTCTTGTTTAATATGGTTTAAAATAGGATCATATGGGCGTTCTTGTTCTTTTAAGTAATTAAAGGAAAGATGGAAGCCGAGTTGAATGATACACGCTATTACTAAAACAACGCCCCAATCTTTTAAAGATAAAAAAGAGATGTTTTTACTCATGAATGCTTAATTTTTGTTTTAAAATTAAGTTTGCTGTTTTAAAGCTATTCATTCTCATAATTTCAGATGTAGAAAATTGTAATTTAAACTGTTTTTCCAATTCTGTAATAAATAAAAGATGTCCCATAGAATCCCAACCATCTATAGAAGTTGAATTATCTTCCATTGTTATATCTTGTGCCGAAATACCAAATGCTGTTGATGCAGCTTCAAAAATAGAAGTATTGTAATCTTTTATTTCTTGAACATTAGAATCATCCTGCTCTTCAACACGTGCTAATAATTTATTAATCTGGACTTTTCCAGATAATCCTTTCGGTAATTCTGAGAAAAAATAAAAGGCTTTAGGAACTTGATGGTGGTGTAATAATGGTCTAAGAAAATTTAATAAAGCATTTGAGTCATGTGTGTTCTCTTGAGATTTAAATACGATTGCACATGCAATTTTTTCACCAAAAAAATCATCCGAAACACCGAAACAGATACTCTCCAATATGTCAGGGTGTGTGTTAATTACTTCTGTTATTTGTTCTGGATATATATTTACTCCACCCGTGTTAATTGTGTTTTTTAAACGTCCTGTAATTGTTATAAAACCATCACAATCTTGAGTCGCTACATCACCTGTGTTAAACCAATGGTCATTAAAAACAGAAGCTGTTGTAATTGGATCATCCAAATAATTATTGAATATATGATCGCCTTTTAGCCACAATTCTCCTGGTGTTCCATTAGCGACTTCTTTATTATTTTCATCTGTTATTTTAGATAGACAATCTATTGGTTTCCCTACAGAGCCAATACGTCTATTTTGAGTAGTTAATCCAGAAAATAATGCACCAGATACGGTTTCCGTTAAACCATATACATTGACAATAGTTGTTTTAAATTTATTTTCAAAAGACGTCCAAAGTTTAGTTTCTAATTTGGAAGCAACTGAAATAACTGTTTTAAAATCTTCGTGTTCAAAGCTATCTTCATAACCTTCAGAAAACTTATTCATGAAAGATAATACGGTAGGAACAGTAATAAAATGTGTGATATTATACTTATAAATGGCGTAAAATAAGTCTTCAAGTTTAGAAACTTCAAATTTAAAAGGATTATACCAAGATGCATTATTATATAATGCTAATAGAGGGCCTTGGATAATACCATCGGCATGGTAAAGCATTAATATATTAAGCAGGTTAGAATCAGAATTCAAAGCATAGGTTTCTTTAAGTGTATTTAGGTGAGTAAATACATTTTTATAAGAAATCATAACACCTTTAGGTTCCGAGGTTGTACCCGAAGTAAATATTATATAAGCCGTATCTGAATCCGAAATATTTGAAACATCTAGAGAAGGAGATAGGGCGTTAAGTAAGGCAGGGAATGAATTGGTATCCACTGATTCCACTTTTTTAGATTTGAGTAATCTGTTAAAAAGTTTTCCTTTTTTTTGTTTTTCTTTTTTTATATCTAAAACATGCCCAACGTTTGCTGTATCTCTTTCTAAATTGAGATTGTCGTCTTGAAATGCAGCTTTTGGTTTAGTTTTTTTAATGAGTGCATTTGCCGTTTGATTAGGTAATTCAGGATCAATAAAAACAGTTACCAATCCATATTTAAGAAATGCTAAAAATAAAACAGAAGTGTAATAATCATCTGTAGTTGATAAAATAACCGAATCTCCTTTAATAAAATTATTTTCTTTAAAATAAGATTGTAATTTATTAATAGAATCATTTAAGTCGTGGTAAGAATATTTTACGCCATTAATTTGAGCAAATGTTTTTTTACCTTGATCTTGTACAAATGAATTGAGATTAGTGAAAAGTATATTATAATTCATGGAGTTGTTTTAATAATGGTTGAAGCGCTATTTTACCATCAAAAGTGTATGGTAATTCTGGTAATATGATAAAGTGATCAGGAACTTTATGTTTTCCTAGTTTTGTTACAATAGAAGATTTAATTGATTTGATGAATTTATCTTCTGATACATGAGTTTCTTTTGGAGTTATAAAAGCGACAAAGTGTTCTAAATCTCCTTTTTTAACTGGATGAATAAAGGAATCTTGTACTGTTGAAAGTTGTTCTATGAAATTTTTGATTTCAGAAAGATGAATCAATTCCTCAGACTTGGTTTTAATAATAACTTTCTTACGTCCTATTAATTTAATATGCCCTTCTTTTGTATAATGAACAAGATCATTCGTATAAAACCATCCATTTTTAATCGTTGAATCTGTAAGTTCAATATTATTGAGATACCCATTCATTAAATTCTGACTAAATATTCTTAATTCTCCGGTTTGGCCTAGCTCTAGTACGTTATTATTATCATCTACAACTTGGGCAATACAATCTATTGGAGTACCAATATTATTGGTTAACTCAAATTTTGTGTTTACAGATTGAACGGCACAGATTCCTGTAGTTTCTGTAAGACCGTAATAGTTATATATAGGTAAGTCATAATGAGATAAAAAAGCATCTCTAAGGTTATCCTTTAATGCATTTCCTGTACATATAACCAATCGAATAGAATTAATTTGTCCTTTAATTTTGGTTTTATAATTTACTAACTGCCTTAATAGAGTAGGGTTACTTCCTAAAATTGTAGCTTTAGTTTTATTAACAGACTCACTAATTGCGATAATGTTTTCTAATGTAGATTCTTGTGGGATGACAACAGAACTACCAACATGAAGGCTAGAAATTGATGAGTTTCTTATTCCACTCATTGTATTTAAAGTTCCAATATTGTAAAATTTATCGTTTTCATTCCACTGGAAATATTCTGTAATAAGTCGTCCACTTCTTATTAAATTCCCATGAGACAACTCGACTCCTTTAGGTAAACCAGTAGACCCAGACGTAAATAATATAATAGCTTGATCGGTTTTGCTTACCTGTGGAATATTAAGATTGGTTTCATTCCCAACTTGATCAATCCAATCCGAAAAATAAAGATGATTAGTTAAATTTTCATCTTCATCAAAAATTACAAACGGGATATTGTCAGTACTTAATTCATCTTTAAATACAGATTCACTAAAAAATTTAAGTTTAGGTTGAACGGCATTCGTAATATATTCTATTTGGGTTACAGGTAAATCGGCATTAATAGGAACAACAACAATCCCTAAGTTTAAACAAGCCCATAAGAGTAGTATAGATTCAGAATGTATTTTAGCACAAATTAAAATTCGATCGCCTTTTACGAATCCATTGGCTTGAAGTTTTAATCCTATTGCTTGTACAATTTCATCGCAATCTTGATATGTAAACTCACTTTCATCTTGTAAAGAATGAATAGCAACGTTGGAGCTATAATGTTTAATAGTTTTTTTCCAAAAATGAGGGAAAGCCTGTTCTTCATTGGTTAAGATATATTGTTGAGTCATCAAATAATATTGAAGTCTCGTACCTTCTTTAGATATAGGTAATACCTGTAATAATCCTTTTTGTTCGAGTTCTCTTAGTTCAACTATAATAGCGTTTGTAGGATAAGAAATAGATTTGCTAATTTCCTCTACAGAATATGCGTGTTGAGCAAGGTATAATATTTGTGTTGCAAGCTCCGATAGTTTATAACCATCAAGTGTCTTAATACGTTCTAAATAAATAGGATGTCGGTCTAATAAATAGCCAAGTTGACCTTCTATATTATTCCTATTAATAGAAACCGTTTGATTATGTAAGTTTATGTCTAATAGATTGTTAATAATAATATGACATGAATTAAGATGTTCAATATCATCTATAGAATAAAAGCTTAACGTTTTTTTTGACCACGAATTGGGTAAAATAGCAATTAAACCATTGTAGTCAGTAGTATTTGGGTTTGTTACTAATGGAATATTAGAGGACCTTTTAATATCATTTTCTGAAAACATTTGAGGTTCCGAAAATACATAAGGTATTCTATTTTTAGATTTGGTAATTGCAGTAATTACTTCATTATACGTATTTCCATGTAATTGAATACCTCCTCTGTCAAAATAAGGATCTGGTTCACTGTTGGATAAATGAACATGAGGGAATAAAATACAACCAGAAGGTTTAACAACTCTATTGAGTTCATTTAACGTTAATGTTTGATCAAATCGATGTAATAAATCAAGTCCTATCGAACAAGAAACACTATCACTATTTAATGGTAGTGGCTTTTCTGGATTATGGAATAATATTTCCAAATTAGAAAAAGATTTCATCCAAAAATGGTATCCTTTATAGCCTAAAACATCTCTATCGCCTTCCCAAGTTGTTATTATTTTTTGATCAGGAAATAATCCACATAATAATGTTGTGAGCCAACCGGATCTATCCCATAGATTTAAAATAATATCATTAGGCTTTAGATCTTTCTTTAATTGCTTAAGAAATGGAAATAAGGCTTTTGTAGATTCATTAAAAGGTTGGAAACACGCGTATATGTCTTGGTTAGGGCGTCTTGATTTTTGTTTTAAGAACTGTTCATACAGTGCCGAATTATTTAATGAGTTAAATAATTTTTGAGACTCAATTGACACATCTTCAGGTTCTGCCAGCATTTTTTTATCATCGAAGTAAAAATGATCGAATTGAGGAGTGAAATTTAAATAGGCGTTGATATAATGTTCTTTACACATGATTTTTTTATTATGCCGTGAAATAAGTGAAAAAAAAGAAAATAAAGAGTTTTATATGCATATAAATATACAAAAAATCAAAAGGCTTTACTAATATAGCGTATATCAGGCCTGTTTTTGTTATGGATATATGGATTCAATAGGTTTTGTTTTAAGGATTTAATAAGATGTGAAGGTTAAATACGAGGCTTAATATTAGCAGAATATTGGATTGTTGAATTACTCATTTTATACTGAGAATTAAACCTTTAAAATTCTTATAGAAAATCGTTAGATTTTCTTACTTTTGTGCAACTTTTAAGAATTAAAGTCCTTTATAGGACTCCTAAAAATATACAACGATGAAAATACTTGTATGTATCAGTCATGTGCCAGATACAACTTCTAAAATTTCGTTTAAAAACGATAATAAAGAATTTGAAAACAATGGGTTAACATATGTTATAAATCCTTACGATGAATTTTGTTTAACACGTGCTTTAATGTTAAAGGAAAGCAACGGAGGAACTGTAACGGTTTTACATGTAGGTAACTCAACTACAGAGCCTACAATTAGAAAAGCTTTAGCCATAGGAGCAGATAGTGCTGTTCGTATAGATCAAGAATCTGTAGATTCTTTTTCTGTAGCCAAAGCCATTTCTTCATATTTAGAAACAGAGACTTATGATGTTGTATTTATGGGTAGAGAATCTATAGATTACAATGGAGGAGTAGTACCTGGATTAGTAGCAGGTATGATGGATTATGCATTTGTTAATGCATGTGTTGGTTTAGATGTAGATGGAAATACTGCAACTATGACACGTGAAATTGATGGAGGTAAAGAAGTTCTTTCAGCAGAAACACCAGTAATTGTTGCTGGACAAAAAGGTTTAGTTGAAGAAAAAGATTTACGTATTCCATCAATGAGAGGAATTATGATGGCTCGTAAAAAGCAACTTCAAGTTGTTGCTGGAAATGGAGAAGCGAATGTTTCTGTAGAATCATACGAAGCACCAGCAGCCAAAGCAGCTTGTAAAATGATTGATTCAGATAATATGGCTGAATTGGTTAAATTATTACACGAAGAAGCGAAAGTACTTTAATCCTCACCTCAAAAAAGAATTAATATGTCAGTATTAGTATACGTAGAAAATTGGAACGGTGCTTTTAAAAAAGCATCATATGAAGCTGTTAGTTATGCTTCTGAATTAGCAAGTAAACAAGGTACAGAATGTGTTGCTCTAGTATTAGATGCAAAAGATGATGTAGCTGTTTTAGGTAAATATGGAGCTGATAAGGTTGTACACGTAAAAGGTGGTTTTGAAGGATTTAATAACCAAAGTCATGCTGCTGTTATTAACGAAGTAGCTGGTGAACAAAATGCAAGTACAGTTGTCGTTTCAAATACGAATAATGGAAAAATGGTTGCCCCATTAGTTGCTGTTAAGCAAAATGCTTCTATTATTTCTAATGTAATTGAATTACCTTCATCTTTATCGCCACTTACGGTAAAGCGTAAAGCATTCTCAAATAAAGCATTTGTTAACTATAGTTCATCTAATGCTAATAATGTACTTTCTATTATGCCTAATGCATATGGTATAAAAGAAAATGCAAAAACGGTACAAGTAGAAGAATCAAACAAATCTGCTGTAGACTCTAAATTAACTTCAGTTAATATTGAGCAAGCAAGTGGATCTATTCCATTACCAGAAGCAGAATTAGTAGTTTCTGGAGGACGTGGATTAAAAGGTGCTGAAAATTGGAACCTAGTAGAAGATCTTGCTGGAATTTTAGGTGCAGGAACAGCATGTTCTAAGCCTGTAGCAGATATGGGATGGCGTCCTCATCATGAGCATGTTGGACAAACTGGTTTAGCGATTAACCCAGAGTTATACATTGCTATTGGAATTTCTGGAGCTATTCAGCATTTAGCTGGAGTATCTTCTTCTAAAAATATAGTAGTAATTAATACAGATCCTGAGGCTCCTTTCTTTAAAGCTGCTGATTATGGTATTGTAGGTGATGCATTTGAAGTATTACCTCGTCTTACCGAAGCTATAAAGAACTTTAAAGCTCAGAACTAAGTTGTTGAAAATACTTATCTTTGTTCCTGCTAGGGTAATATTCTAGCAGGAATTTTATTTTTAATAAACCTATGATTAAAGTCCCATTACTTATAGAATCCATATCAACGAGTCAATCTCAGAATGGTGCATTTGCTCTTATTTTAAGAGAAATTGATGGATCAAGAAAATTACCAATTGTTATTGGATCTTTTGAGGCTCAGTCAATTGCGATCGCATTAGATTCTGAAATGATGACGCCCAGACCATTAACACATGATCTGTTGAATAATATTCTGATTGGATTTGAAATAGAAGTTTTGGAGGTTATTATTCATTCCTATCAGGATAATATTTTTTATTCTAAACTTATCCTTCAAAAAGGCAATGAGGTTATAGAAATGGATTCAAGAACATCTGACGCGGTAGCGGTAGCTATTCGTGCCAATGTCCCAATTTATACATATAGTAAAATATTAGATCAAACAAGTTTAATACTTTCAGACGATCCAACAGAGGAAGAAGACGATGGTGTTGTGGATGAATTAGAATCTCAACTGCAAGAACTCATGGAACAAATTATTCCGCATATTGGTAATGAGGAGGACGAAGAAGAAATGTCGTTCGAAGTCGATGACTTATTTGAGGATACTCCTCAAAAAGGTGAAAAGAAAGAGAAGGTTGTCGATTTAAATTTCTCTAAGGATACAGCAAAACATAGCTTGGTTGAATTAGAAAGTTTAATGAAGAAAGCAATCGTTAATGAAAATTACGAAGAAGCTGCACGGTTAAGAGATTTAATCGAGAAAAAGAAAAACACTGACAAAAAATAATACCTTTTATGTTTCGAATACGTTTGATGTTCATGTTTGTATTATTAGTAAATATTTGTATTGCTGATAATCAAATAGCAGGAGATTGGTCATTTACGTCCATTAAGAATCAAAACTCAGAGCAAGTAGTTGAGGTTACAAAAAAAGACTTTATTCGATTTTCAGAATCGAATAATTCATTTTACTACCAGTTATCCAATAAGAATAATTTGGAAGCTAAAGGAACATGGTTATTAGAAGATAACGAACTTGTTTTTAACTATACTTCTCCTAAAGATACAACCCGAGTATATAAGTTTATGAATATGGGTAAAACCATTAAACTTATTGAAAATGGGATTACTTATAAATTTACGAAGAAGGAACAACCCATTCTTATTAAGAATGAAGAAAATAGTTATATAGGGAATTTGATAAGAGGTTTTCTAGGTATTTTAGTATTAATAGGATTGGCCTATGCCTCAAGTATAAATAGAAAGGAAATTGATTGGAAGCTGGTAGGGAAAGGATTGCTGATACAAGTAATATTTGCTTTACTAGTTCTTAAGGTTGGTTTTGTTGCCTCTATATTTGAATATATTAGTGAGGTATTTGTTACCATAATCAATTTTACACACGAAGGAACAGCATTCTTATTTGCTTCGTTTATAACTGGAAATATAGAAGCACCGTTAATAAATTTTGCTATAAAAGTATTACCTACAGTAATCTTCTTCTCAGCACTATCATCTCTAATGTATTATTGGGGAATATTACAAAAAGTTGTATTTGCTTTAGCATGGGTCATGAAAAAGGCCATGGGACTTTCTGGTGCAGAAAGTTTATCCGCTGCTGGAAATATATTTTTAGGACAAACCGAATCTCCATTTTTGGTTAAACCCTATATAGGAAATATGACCAAGTCAGAAATCATGTGTTTAATGACAGGAGGAATGGCCACCATTGCAGGTGGGGTTTTAGCGGCATATATTGGGTTCTTAGGAGGACAAGATCACGCTCAAGAAATTTTCTTTGCAAAGCATTTGTTAGCGGCGTCTGTAATGTCTGCACCAGCGGCTATTATTGTATCTAAAATAATAGTACCTGAGACAAAACGGGTGAATGAAAGCATGGAGATTTCGAAAGAAAAAATAGGAACCAATGCACTAGAAGCTATAAGTAATGGAACAACTGATGGTATTAAATTAGCCGTTAATGTTGGGGCAATGTTATTGGTTTTTACAGCATTAATGGCCTTTGGTAACTATTTATTAGGAGATGTTTTAGGACATTATACAGGTTTAAATACTATTATTGCTGCTAATACACCATTTGATGGATTAAGTTTTCAAATGATATTAGGATATATTGGAGCTCCCATTGCTTGGTTAGTAGGTGTCCCAACTGAAGATATCGTATTGGTTGGTCAGTTACTTGGAGAAAAAACAATACTTAATGAGTTTTATGCATATAAGACATTAGGAGGAATGAAGGATGCTTCAGTTTTTTCTTATGAAAGATCAGTTATCTTAGCAACGTATATTTTATGTGGATTTGCTAATTTTGCATCCATTGGAATTCAAATTGGAGGAATTGGCGTATTAGCTCCAAACAAAAAGGCAATATTATCTCAACTTGGAGTTCGTGCTTTAATAGGTGGAACATTAGCCTGTTTATTTACAGCTGCAATTGTAGGTATTTTATTATAACAAGAAAATATTCATATGCACAGTACATCTGTGGCATGACTTAGAGGAATTATGGCAAACGGAAATGTAACAACACTAACAGATTTTATTTTAAGTAGTCAGGCAGAACATCAAAATTCAACAGGGGCATTCTCAAGAATTATGAATGATATTGCATTAGCTTCTAAAATAATTCATAGAGATATTAACTCTGCTGGATTAGGAGATTTATTAGGGAAAGCAGAAAATATTAATGTTCAAGGAGAAGAACAGCAAAAATTAGATGTATTTGCGGATGAGCAATTCATTAAGGCCATGCATTTAGGTGGTCAAATTGCAGCTGTAGCTTCAGAAGAACAAGATGATATTTTTTGTTTTGAAGATAGAGAAGATGCAAAGTATATTATTGCATTTGATCCATTAGACGGATCATCTAACATAGATGTAAACATTCCTGTTGGAACAATTTTTTCAATTTTTAAAAGAGAAAAGAAAGGAAAGGTTACTAAAGATGAATTTTTAAGACCAGGAAAAGATCAGTCTTGTGCTGGTTATGTAATATACGGATCATCAACAATGCTAGTATATACAACTGGGCATGGTGTTAATGGATTTACATTAGATTCTACGATTGGAGTATTTTGTTTATCACACCCTAATATTCAAATTCCAACTGAAGGTTCTATTTATTCTATTAATGAAGGAAATTTTCATTTATACGAAGACGGTATTGTTAATTATATTAACTACTGTAAAGAATTAAAAGAGGATGGAGAACGTAGTCATACTGGACGTTTTATGGGTTCTTTAGTTGCCGATTTTCATAGAAATATGTTGAAGGGTGGAATATTTATTTATCCAGGTACTAAAACGAAGCCAGCTGGGAAATTACGTTTAATATATGAATGTAATCCAATGGCTATGATTGCTGAACAAGCAGGAGGAAAGTCAAGTGATGGAGCGCAGTCTATATTAGATATTGTACCTACTGAAATTCACCAAAGAGTACCATTTTTTGTTGGGTCATCAAATAAAATTGATAAGGCATTATCGTATTTAGATTAATACAACAATGACTTGGTTATAGATTAAAGGCTAAATGGAATTCCATTTAGCCTTTTTTACGTTTAAAAATCTTTTTTTATTGCTTTTCTAAGTATTCTTAGCGTTGGTAAAGCCACCCATAATACTAACATAAATAAGGAGGTTATTAATCCAATGTTCGTTCCAAAGAATTTCTTGAAAATGGCTCCTGTATATCCAAGAAGAGCAGATATATCTAACTTTAATAGAATAAGTGTTCTCGAAAGGTCAATTGGGTTTAAAAGTGTTCCAGCCAAAGAGAGTTTATCCAATGGGTAATCTTCAAAAACAATAAGACTCATTAGGAATATTCCATCGTAAATAATAGCAAAGAAAAGCCAAAGTAAAACGGCATATCCAAACCCTTTTATTTTATTCTCATTTGATAAAGCGATATTAAATGCAAGTGCTGTAAAAATAAATGTAAGAAAAGCACCAGTGGTTAAGAGTAATGAAAAGTCCCATATCGCATTAGAGTAAAATAACCCATAAATACTAAAAGGAATTCCTATCCCTAGAATTAAACTTAAAGATAAAGATATGGAAACACCTAAGTATTGACCTAAGAAAATGGAGGACCTCTTTAAAGGTTGAGCAAGAAGTAATTCTGTAAATTCTTTAGAATTGTAAAAGTACATAATACCAAATATGGTTCCTATTAAAGGAACAAGAATGATAATAACATTCATTAAAGTAATGATGGCTTTTGAAAGGTCATTGTTTAAGAAAAGTAACACAGAACCTAAGAGTAAGTAAAAAATAAAATAAATATAACTCCATCGGCTACGCATTAAATCATAAAAACTGTATTTTAATATTTTAAGCATGGTGTCGTTTTAAAATAGAGGCAATGGCATGTTCGAAATTATCTTGATTTGTTTTTTTCTTCAGTTCTTTTATACACCCTTTAAAGTATATTTTTCCTTCAAGTAAAAACACAATTTCGTCTGATATTTCTTCAACGAAACTCATGATGTGAGATGTGATAAGGATCGTTTTTCCATTTTCCTTTTCTTGATGTATAAGTGCTTTTAATCGGATAAGTGCGATAGGGTCTAGCCCTGTTGTTGGTTCATCAAGAATAATTATTGGACTATCGAACATAAAAGTTAAAACGATATTTACTTTCTGTTTGGTCCCTCCAGATAAATTTCCGAGTTTTTTGTTAAGGAAGGGCTCAAGTTTGAATTGTTCAATTAACTCTTGATCTTTTTTTAGTTTGTCCTCTTAAATCTTTTAACATCGTAAAGAGTTCATAAACCTTAAGATTATTAGGGAAATTCGCAATTTGTGGCAGATAGTCTATCTTTTTTCTATAATGCCAGTTGTTCTTTACGTTCTCATCTAATATGGAAATGGACCCCGTATCTGGTATAACCATCCCCAAAATACTTTTTATTAAAGTCGTTTTTCCAGATCCATTGGGTCCTAATATTGTAAATATACCTCCTGAATTAATGGATAAATCAAGCCCTTTTAAAACCCTGTTTTTACCAAATTTTTTATTGAGATTTTGTATTTCTACCATAATATCTTTTTTGTTTTAGGATTTTTATCAACCAGCTTGTTTGGTGTAAATGCAGGAGAAACTTTTTCTGAAAAATCAATAATGTCTATAAATAGACTTCTTAGTAAAATAATAGTTTCTGGTGTTCTATTTACGATATAAGAAAAGAGTTTTACGGGTCGGTATGGAACATCACCAATACCATCTTTATCCAAATCATAGCCTGTGTATTTATTCCAATAGTTACGATCAAACACATTGTCATTGATTTTACTATTATAGCTTACATCAAAAGAATTATAAAGGAAGTTATTTGCTGTAAATATATTGGAATAACAAGCCCCTCTTACTTTAACAGCCCAACCATTATTCTGAAAAGAATTGTTGTGGTATTTTACTCGATTAGAGCCTTCTATATTAATTCCAATTGTATTTTTAGCAAATATATTTTTGCTGATTTCGGCATCGTTAATTTCTTTTAATAAAAGACCATATGAAGCTGATCCCCAGTTTTCTTTAAATGTATTTTGAATCATTTTAATACGTTTAGAAAACATTACAGCAACACCTGCCCCATTATTTTCGAATACATTATTAATGTATTCGTCGTCATTAGAAAACATGAAATGTAAACCATATCTAATATTGTTAGAGCTTTCATTATTTTTAATAATGCAATTGTGAGAGAATTCAAGATAAATACCATCTCTCACATGTTGCACGTAATTATGCTCTATTATAATATTATGACTATACCAAAGCTGAATTCCATTTCCAGAATTGTATTCTTCTATTGCATCGCCAATAATTTTATTGTGATATAATCGGCCATCATTTGCCTTTTCTAGGTATATTCCAAAAAAAAGTTTTTCAAGAACGACATTTTTAATTTCGAAATGGCTAGCTTTTTTTACACGGATGGCTGCATAATCTTCGGTATAACTAGTTCCAACATTAATTACAAATAGTCCATCAATTACTACCGAATCTGAAATAATGGTAATGACTTCCCCTTTAAGTTCACCATCCACTTTTGGAAATCGTTCACCAATAATCACTAAGGGTTTGTCAACAACGATATTATGTTCTTTATATATCCCATGTTTAACATGTATCGTGTCAAATTTTAAAGCGGTATCAATTGCTTTTTGAATACTCGAAATTTCACATGAACGGCATACTTCTATGGTATTACCGATCAGAATCCAAGAATTGCTGAATAGTAAAATACATAGAATATATATATGTAAATTCTTTTTTTTCATCATGAGTATCTAATATTTAAGCGTTAAATTCATTTAGTGTATATACTCACCTGAATTTAATCTTTGATGTGAAAGTGGTCATTATTTACTCTTTTTTGCTAATATCTCTTTCCATGTATAAAGTTTTCCGCCCTTTTTGGCTAAAACGGATTCTGCATCTTGTTTTAATTTAAAGGCAGAAAGGTATGCACCCATTGGACTAGGGATATTCTCACTTATTAAATACGTAGCATTAGTAGCATCAATAAGTTCTTCAGGTTTATTAAATCTGTTGGTTAGAAACAAGGCTATTTCGTCTGGATTAGTTTCTTTAATATGATATATCATACATTCAGCTGCATCAAACTTGTATACTTTTCCTTTTTTTGTGACAATTTCGGCCCCGTGTATTTTATCTACAATAGTCATCTCACAGTAGAAACACGCGTCTTTACCATATTCTATGGCTTGAGGTTCAATTGTACAACTTGATAAAATAAGAAATAGGTTAATTAATAATAACAGAGATTTCTTCATGACGGTTAGAATTTACGTTGTTCTTTTTTACTTACCAGATATGCTGAAAATGTTAAAACCATTCCAATAGCCAGAAAATAACTTCCCATTTTAGGGTAGGAGTGGGCTTTAAAATTTAAAATATCTTTAGACCCAAACAAGGGCGGTTGGAATCCCATAATCGATCCATCAGGATTGGTGAATTTCATTATGGCTTTAGGATCTAGATTATGTCCATAATCATATTCCCATAAATAGAAATCATACATACCAGCAATTGCTAATATGGACATTAATATAAACCATGTTAAATAAAGCTTAGGTTTACCGATAAACCCGACTAGAATACCTAAGAAAGCCATAATTCCAATAACTATAGGAAAGACTTTAAACTCAGGAATGGTTTCTGGAATATACTTCATTCCAACATAATGGTTCATTAAATTGATATTCTTAATATCATGCGGGTGTTCATCCGCAAATTTATTAATATGAATGTCCATTCCTAATGGTGTAGGATACTGAGGTGCTTCTAAGGTGATATTCCATAATGGAAAAATGAACAAACCTAACATAAGTATACAACCGAGTATCATTAGTATTTTAGAAGCTTTCATATGCTGTGTTTTTAAGAGTATTGGATACGGTTTTATATTCAGTTCAAGTAGGGCACCCTACTTGAACTGAATAAGAAAAATATGTAGTGCTTATTCACCTAAAGACCAGGAAAGCTCAATATTAGATGTCTCAGGTGAAACTCTAACATAACCTTGCATTTCCTGGTGAAGTGCTGAACAGAAATCTGTACAATAAAATGGCCAAACACCAACCTGTTTAGGTTCCCAAACAAATGTTTCTGTTTGTCCAGGCATAATTAATAATTCAGATGTATTTGCACCAATAATACTTACTCCATGTGGTACATCGTAATCTTGTTCTAAATTGGTAACATGGAAATATACTTTATCCCCCACTTTAATACCTTCAATATTATCTGGTGCAAAATGAGAACGTATCATCGTCATGTATATATGAACCGTTTTACCATCTCGTACAACCTTAGTTTCGGACTCAGTTAAGGCCGCGTAAGGGTGTTTGTTTTCTTCAAGTTTAAATAATTTTTTAGATCGAGGTTTAATTAAGTCCGCTGGACATCCAGCAGCATAATGTGGTTCTCCAATTGTTGGGAAATCTAAAAGTAATTCCATCTTTTCACCACTTATGTCATACAATTGAGCCGACTGTGTAACTTCTGGTCCAGTAGGTAAATAGCGGTCTTTTGTTATTTTGTTCATGGCTAGAACATATTTTCCAAACGGTTTTCTAGAATTACCACCAGGAACCATTAAGTGTCCTACAGAATAATATGTAGGTTTTCTATCGATAACTTCCCAAGTTTCTACTTTCCATTTTACAACTTCAGAAGAAATAAAGAACGTTGTATAGGCATTTCCTTTATCATCAAATTCTGTGTGTAAAGGTCCTAATCCTGGTTGCTCAACAACTCCAGCTAGAACATCTTCAAAGTTTAAAATTGGAATACCATAGGCTTCTCCTGCTATTTTATTATTCTCAATAGCATCTATCATTTTAGTGAAAGAGTGAACTGTTAAATTTGCCGATAGTTTACCATTCCCAACAATATATTCTCCTGTTGGGTCAACATCACAACCATGAGGTGATTTAGGTGTTGGTAAAAAATAAACTAAACCAGGGCACTCCCTTGGGTCAAGAACTTTTACTTCTTTTTTCATTGTAGAGGTTGCCGTATGTGTATGTTCGTCATAAACATTATGGGCATAATTGGCAGGCATTGTTTTAAACTTTCCTGCTTTAATATATTCTTCAGCTTTTTTCCAGTTAACAGCAGCAATAAAATCTTTATCGTTTTGAGAAGCATTTACCTCTAATAAAGAATTTGCTTCTTCCGTATTATATGTAGTAAAGAAAAACCAACCATGAGATTTACCTCGTCCTGGATGTGATAAGTCATAGTTAAAACCTGGCATCATAATTTGGAAGTCTAGTTCCATACCTCCAGTTTCTTTATCCAATCCAATAAATGACAGGGCGCCTTTAAAGTTTCCTTTATATTCTTTAATTGACATATCTCTTTGTGGAACTGGTACAGAGAATCGAGTACCTGCAACCACATATTCTGAATTTTCAGTAACAAATGAAGAACTATGGTTACCGGCTGAATTAGGGATTTCTATAATTTCTGTAGTTTCAAACGTACTTAAATCAATCTTAGCAATACGTGGAGTATTGTTGGCATTAATATAAACATAACGTCCATCAATTTCACCATTGGTTTGACTAATATCAGGATGATGAGAATCATCCCAAGGTACAAAACCATGTGATGTATTTAACATTGGTTTTGTTTCTTCATTATATCCCCAAGCTTTTTCCGCATCTTGAGAGAATACTGGAATAACTTTAAATAACCTTCCTGATGGAAGTCCATATACAGATAATTGTCCACTGAAACCACCTGAAACAAACGCATAAAATTCATCATGTTCACCTGGAGCAACATAGACTTTCTCTGCTGCAGAAGAGCTTAAAGCTCCTTGATTAGCACTTTTATTTGATGATTCCTTTTGAGAACAACTTGTTAAAGTTAATCCAGTAAAGAGTAAAGTACTTATTATAATCTGTAGTTTTTTCATAATTCAATTTTTTACTTTGTTGGTAGTATTACTTTATCAACGACATGTATAATTCCATTACCTGCTTTAACACTTGCAATAATTTTAGCGCCTCCTACATAGACATCATCACCTTTTACTTCTACCATTATATTCTCATTACTAGCTTGTCCTAGTTTTTTGAATTTCTTAAGAAACTCTTTTGAATAGTTTCCTGGTGTAACGTGATGCTTAAGTATGTATGCTAATTTGGCTTTGTTTTCAGGTTTTAATAAATTTTCAACCGTTCCTTCAGGTAAAGCATTAAATGCAGAATTTATAGGAGCAAATACCATAAGAGGACCAGCATTTACAAGTGCATTTTCTAGCTCAGCAGCTTGTACTGCAGCAACCAATGTTGAATGATCTTTAGAACCAATTGCAATTTGTAGTATATTAGGTTTGGATTCATCGTCTTTAACAAAAGCTTGCCCTTGTTTAGATACAGGTTTAACGTTTTGTTCTTGTTTAGCTGGTGAGGGAGTAGTTTCATCAACTTTCGAGTTTCCACAACTTAAAAATAAAGCTAGGGTAAGTAGAATAGAAAAGATTTTTATTATCGAGTTCATAATTCTAAGGTTTAAATGGTTCTAAAATACTCTAATACAGCCCTAGTATCTTCTTTTGAAAGATTTTGATTTGCCATTGGGGCTCCATTAAATTCCATAAGTAATTGTTTAGCTAGCGGATCTTCTTTTACCATTTTGTTAGGGTTTAAGATCATATTCATGATCCATTCTGGTGATCTCCTTTTCGTAATACCAGCAATTGCAGGTCCAATGAATCTCTTATCAACTTTATGACATGCTTTACATTTTGCCGTAAAGATTTTTTCACCTTGTTTAGCTAAATCTTGTTCTATTGTAGTTTGTAGCTTTACAGTTGTGATTGGCCCAACACCTTTGTTATTTAAGTCTACAACTTTTGATGCAGGGGTTTTCTTTTCCTTAGGTTTTGTAGCCGTTTTTTTGGGTGTATACGCTTTAGGACTTGGTTTTTTTTCTTGTTTACTTCCTCCACAAGACATTAAGGTAATGCTTAAGATGAGGAAACATATTTTTCCAATTGTTTTCATAGAGTGTTGTTTTATTTAGTAAAATTACAACACTTCGGAAGTCTAAAATATGATAAAAATCAATATAGAGGATGTTTTTATCCTTTATTAAGTGGAAAGTGTAAATATATTCTTGTTGCATTTATTTATTTGATATATAATGTTTTATGATTTTTATTTGGAGTTGTTCTATTCTAACCGTAATTTTATATGTCCATTTAATGCTAAATTGTTTTAAACGTCTATATATATTATAGACTAGGAAGGCCAGGTAAAATCAATAGGTTTTGTAAATGTTTCGAATTTTGATTTGAGATATAAATAACCTAATTTCAAGGTCAAAAAAACATGGCAACAATAAATCCTTACTTAACTTTTAATGGAACGTGCGAAGCAGCGTTTGAATTTTATAAGACCATTTTTGGAGGAGAATTTCAATTTAGCGGACGATTTTCTGAAATGCCACCTAATCCAGAAATGCCTGTAATGTCAGAAGAGGATAAGAATAAGATTATGCATATTTCTCTTCCTATTAGTTCGGAAACTGTTTTAATGGGATCAGATGTTATTAATGGAGATGACTTAGTGAAAGGAAACAATTGTACAATTTCAATACATTGTGAAACAATACTAGAGGTGGATCAAATGTTTTTAGGATTATCTGATGGAGGGAAGGTTACTATGCCTTTAAATAAAACATTCTGGGGTTCATATTTTGGAATGTTCACTGATAAATTTGGAATTCATTGGATGATAAGTTGTCAGAATGGTGAAAAACCTGCTTAGAGATATGTAGCACGTATAATAATAAATAAGAGAGAGTTTATTTAGTAATAGTAGAGGGAGCGTTTCTCTTAATTTTGAAGAACATGAAGTATATAAGCCATATAGAAATTAATAAACCATTGCATGATGTTTTTGAATTTTGGAATAATTCAGAGAACCATCATCTTTGGCAGGATGGATATATCAAAACAACCTTATTAGAAGGCGTAATAGATACGGTTGGTGCAAAATCTGAAATTGTACTAAAACATAAAAATCAGGAAATGATATTGATTGAAACCATCTTATCTATTAATTTTCCATTCGAAAAAGAAGCTTTGTATGAACATAAACATATGAGTAATACTCAAAAAACAATCTTCGAATCTATATCCGACACTCAAACACGTTATACTACAGAAGTAAATTATGTGAAATTTAATGGGATATTACCAAGACTTATGGGGAAGTTATTCCCTTCTATGTTTAAAAAACAAAGTGAAAAATGGATGGTCCAATTTAAGGCGGCTTGCGAAAACCATTAGGCTTAACTATTCATAGTTAATAAGATGTATTTATAGGAAAGTATGAATTAAGTAATTAAATGTGTAATTAGTATTAAATTGTTTGAAAAAAATGTATATTTGCAAACTGATTTTTGTGCGCGAACGTGTACAAAGATGATTAAAAAAGAAAAATTTTTAAATTTTTTACAGTGGATACATTAAGTTACAAAACTATTTCTGCAAACAAAGAAACTGCTAATAAAAAGTGGGTTCTTGTTGATGCAGAAGGGCAAACTTTAGGACGTATTTGTTCTGAGATTGCAAAAGTTCTACGTGGAAAGCATAAGCCGAATTATACGCCTCATGCTGACTGTGGAGACAACGTGGTTGTTATTAACGCGGAAAAAATTGTTTTAACTGGTAAGAAAATGACAGATAAAGTTTATCTACGTCATACAGGTTACCCAGGTGGACAACGTGCTACAACTGCAAGAGAGATGATGGAAAAGCGTCCTATTCGTTTGGTAGAAATTGCTGTTAAAGGTATGTTACCAAAGAATAAATTAGGTTCTGCTTTATACAAGAATCTTTATGTTTATGAAGGTGCTGAGCATAAGCAAGAAGCTCAGAAGCCAGAATTAATCAAATTTAACTAAAAAAAGAGATGGCAACAATTCACACAATCGGTAGAAGAAAGAAGGCCGTGGCTCGTGTATTCCTTTCAGAAGGAACAGGTGAGATCACAGTAAACGGAAAGGATTTTAGAAATTATTTCCCTACAGGTACTTTACAATACAAGCTTGAGCAAGCTCAAAGTTTGGCCGGTGTAGAAGGTCAATTCGACGTAAAAATTAATGTTTACGGAGGAGGACAAACAGGACAGGCCGAAGCAATCCGTTTAGGAATTGCTCGTGGTTTATGTAAAGTGAATGAAGAAAACAGACTTCTTCTTAAACCTGAAGGATTACTTACTCGTGACTCTAGAGTTGTTGAGCGTAAGAAATTCGGTCAGAAAAAAGCAAGAAAGAAGTTCCAATTCTCGAAACGTTAATATTCGGTTTAGAATCCAAATTGCGGAGACTCTATTATATAGGCTACTCGGTAATTGGCAAACTAACATTGTTTAAAAGGAAAGTAAACCCATTGCATTATGGCAATTGAAGTAAAAGAATTATTAGATGCAGGTGTTCATTTCGGACACTTGACAAGAAAATGGCATCCAAACATGGCTCCTTATATCTTTATGGAGCGTAATGGTATCCACATTATCGACCTTAACAAGACAGTAGCTAAATTAGAAGAAGCTAAAAATGCTCTTCAAGTTATTTCTCGTCAAGGAAGAAAAGTATTGTTTGTTGCCACAAAAAAACAAGCAAAAGATTTCGTAGCTGCTAAAGTTAGTGAAGTAAACATGCCTTATATCACAGAAAGATGGCCAGGTGGTTTATTAACAAACTTTGTTACAATTCGTAAGACTGTTAAGAAAATGTCAGCTATTGACAGAATGAAAACAGACGGAACTTTTGAAACATTATCGAAGAAAGAAAGACTACACATTGATCGTCAGAGATTAAAGTTAGAAAGAAACTTCGGGTCAATCAAAGACATGTCTAGATTACCAGGAGCTCTTTTCATCATCGATATCAAAAAAGAACACATTGCAGTTCGTGAAGCTCAGAAATTAGGACTTCCAATTTTTGCAATTGTTGATACAAACTCTAATCCAAACGATGTTGATTTTGCAATCCCAGGAAACGACGATGCATCTAAATCAATCAACGTAATCTTAGACTACATTTTAGGTGGAGTTAAAGTTGGATTAAATGAGCGTAAAGTAGAAAAAGAAGAAAAAGCAGCGGCTAAAGCAAAACAAGATGAAGCTAAAACTGAAGCACCAGCGG
>CBDEVQ010000018.1:0-13673 GCA_965243605.1 Flavobacteriales bacterium | reverse complement strand
ACATTTCTAAAACCAACATATGAGGCTGTAATTTCATGGGTTCCATAAGGTACATTCTCTATATGGAAATGACCTTTAGCATCTGTAACACTTCCTAATTTTGTATTACCAGATACATATACGGTTGCATATTCTTCTAATGTGCCGTCTACCCTTACAGTTCCATGAATGGTTCCTGTTTGCGCATTGGCATATTGCATTCCTAATAAAATACAACAAAAGACTAAAATCTGATTAACAGATTTAAGATTTAATGACATAACTAATATTTTTTTCTTACTCTGCAAATATAATAAGTTAGATTCATCTAACAAATATTGTTTCAATTATTTTACAAAATAAAAAAGCCCAATCAAATTAATGATTGAGCTTTAAGTGATATGTATATTAAAATCAATTACCTACCTTCGTGTAAACATCATGATTTATGACTTCTCCACATACAGGTAATGTGTAAGAACTATTCAAATGTAACGTTGTAGAGTTCATTAAATCAAACGAGAAATCTCCTTCTAAAGTATTAAGATCAATCTCATAACCGCCATCTATAGCGTTAATCTCTCCAGAGTCTATTTGCATATGAGTTGACATTTGATCAACACGTACTACATCTCCATTTGTATGAAATGTTAACGTATGTACGCCAGTAAACTCAGACAGGGTATCTGTATCCCATTCACCCGTTATAGGGTCTACCAAGAAGACATTTGTTGTCATTCGTTCCGTTAATACCCAAGTACCAACTAAATCATCCTCGGATAAATTTGTATCATCGGTATTACAACCGATAATAACGACTGATAAAAATAATAAACTAAGTGTTTTTAAAAAATGCATGGTGTTAATTTAAAATTTGAAAAAATAATAAAGGAATAAGAATAACTAATTACCGACTCGTTCGTATGTATCATAAGTAGCCATAAAAGCACAAACCGAAGGACCTATAGGACGATGCAAAACCTTTATTATATTATCCTCATGAATAGATATATTAAACAATAAAGAAGAACTAAAATAAACTTGATATACACCATCAACAACCGTATATGTACCAACTGCCTCATTATTAACAAAAAACGTAGGGTCATACCAAGTAATGGTATTGTCATCAGCAATTGTTATTAAAATTTGATGTGTAATTGGAACTTCTTCGGCTTCCTCTTTTAGCCCATGATAACTAAATAAACGCTCTGTTAGAACCCAAGTACCAACTAAATCAACATTAGAATCATCTTCTTCTGGATTACAGCTTAATAAAAGTGTTAATAATAGGAAACAAAAAAACTTTAAAAACTTCATTATTTAATTTGAATATTAAACATTATAATATTCAAATATAATGTATTAAAACGAAAATTATTAATCCTGTTCTCTTTTTATTAGTTTTGTTAAATAATACTTGAACATTCCAATATGAAAGAATTATCGGACAATCTTAATCTACGTAACGACAATAAACTCCGTTTAAACGATGAAGATTTTTTAAATTTTGACACTAAAATTCATCCAAATGCTAGAAAGGCGGCGGTTTGCATACTTCTCTTTAAAAAAGAAAATGAATTCCATATTGGAATGATTAAACGTAATAAATATCCAGGTGTACATAGCCAACAGATTGGTTTTGCAGGTGGTAAAGTAGATGAATCTGACTTAAACTTATGGCATACTGCCAAACGTGAAGTTTATGAGGAGCTAGGTATTACCCTAGATATGACTAATTTAATTGGAAAGGTTAATGATATATACATTCCACCATCAAATTTTTTAGTAAGACCATATATTGTTTACTATCCGGAAACTTTAGCGCTAAACCTTGATATTAGAGAGGTTGCTTATTTTGTAGATTTCCCATTGAGTTACCTATTTGAAAAAGATCGATACCATTCTAAAGATATCAATACGCCAGACGGAAGAATATTAACGGCGGAAATATTAAACTTAGAAGATGACTATATTTGGGGAGCGAGCTTTGCTATGCTTAAAGATTTTCATAATCAATTTTCAGAAAGCTTCAAATAAGAAACCCCATATTATAGTATATTTGACAAAAATTGAATTACCAACGTGAGAATAATTAGAGGAAAACATAGTAAAAAGAGAATTATTGCGCCAAACAACCTTCCTGTTAGACCAACAACAGACATGGCTAAAGAAGCGCTATTCAACATATTAGACAACTACATCTATTTTGAAGATGTTAGTGTTTTAGATTTATTTGCCGGAACCGGAAACATATCTTACGAATTTGGGTCTCGTGGATCTAAGCGAATCGTTGCAGTAGATATAGACTCCCATTGTGTGCGATTTATGAAATCTACTGTAGAAGATTTAGAATTTACAACGCAAATGCAAGTTATACAATCGGATGTATTTGAATTTTTAGAGAAACATTCTGGTAAATACGATCTTATTTTTGCAGATCCGCCATACGATTTGGAAAACATTGATGAAATCTATGACAAAGTCATGGGAAACAATCTATTAAATGAAGGTGGTATGTTAATTATTGAGCATCCACAAGGAATAGACTTATCTGACAAAGATTATTTTACAGGAATGAGAAAATACGGAAAAGTCCATTTTTCTATTTTTGATTTCGAAAACGAATAATGTTGATTCACATACAGAATACAAATGCTTATAAAATAGAACATAAACACATTCTCTATTTTATAAGCATTTTGTTTTATAAATCTGACATTCAATAATTAATTCTAATGCGATAAAATTTCTTTTATATTCTAAGGATAAAAACCGCCTATTTCAGTAGAAAATATCATATATTTATCACACAAACACCATTACATGAAATTAGTATTAAAACGCCCTGTTGTATTTTTTGATCTTGAAACTACAGGAACTAATATTACCAAGGATAGAATTGTTGAGATTTGTATTTTAAAAGTAAATACAAAAGGAGATGAACAAATTAAGACTTGGAGAGTAAACCCAGAAATGACAATCCCGCAATCTACCATTGATATTCATGGAATTACAAATGAAATGATTGCAACAGAGCCTACATTTAAAGAAATAGCTCCAGATATTTGCAACTGGATTAAAGGTGCAGATTTAGCTGGTTATAACTCAAATCGATTTGACGTTCCATTACTGGCCGAAGAAATGTATCGTGTTGGGATAGATATTGATTGGGAAGCAAAAAAAATGATAGACGTTCAATCTATCTTTTTCATGAAGGAACCAAGAAACTTAGGTGCCGCTTATAGATATTACTGTAATAAAGAATTGGTTGGTGCACATGGTGCAGAAGCTGACACGATTGCAACCTACGAAATATTAAAATCTCAAATTGAACGATACGACGACCTTAAGAATGATATGGACTTCTTAGCACGTTACACAAAAGGACATCGTAACAATGTAGATTTCGCTGGTATGATTGTCTTTAACAAAGAAAAGGTAGCTTGTTTTAATTTTGGGAAGTATAAAATGAAACCAGTCATAGATGTATTAAAAAAAGATACAGGATATTATGGATGGATTCAGGGTGCCGATTTCCCTCTTCACACGAAAAAAGTAGTGACCCGATTATATTTACAATCGAAATTATAAGACGTATTTTTGAAAGACGATATGGAAACTATGGAATTTAAAACATTAGATACTCTTACTCAGTATAGAGATATAACCAAACGTTGTTTTACTTTATTCTCGAATAAATTAAAAGATTATGGTTGTGCTTGGCGTGTATTAAGATTGAGTTCTTTAACAGATCAAATATACATTAAGGCTAGTCGAGTTAGAACAATAGAAAATAAAGGTGTTCAGAAAGTTGATGAAGGTATCGAATCTGAACTTATTGCTATTGTTAATTATTCTATTATTGCGCTTATCCAATTAGAAAAAGGAATAGCCGAAGAAATAGACATGACAGCTGAAGAAGCGACCTTAGCCTACCAAAAACATATGGAAGTTGTTGAAAACCTAATGATGGCAAAAAATCATGATTATGGTGAAGCTTGGAGACAAATGCGCTTAAGTTCTATTACTGACCTTATTATCCAAAAACTTCTTCGCATTAAGCAAATTGAAGATAATGCTGGTGCTACCCTTGTTTCCGAAGGTTTAGATGCCAATTACCAAGATATGTTTAATTATGCCGTATTTTCTCTTATCCGTTTAAAAGAACTTGAATTATGAAACAATTAATATCGTTTTCTAGAATATTTGTTGGAAGTATTTTTATTCTTTCTGGTTTAATAAAAGCTAATGATGCTGTTGGGTTTTCATTTAAATTAGATGAATACTTCTCTCCTGCAGTTTTTGACCTAGAATTTTTACAACCTTACAGCTTAGCTATTGCAGTATTTGTTTGTATTGTAGAAATCGTACTTGGGTTAACATGTATTTTTGGAGTCAAGAAAAAATTAACAGCATTTACGTTATTAGGATTTCTAATTTTCTTTGGATTCTTGACGTTCTATAGTGCCTATTTCGATAAAGTAACCGATTGTGGATGTTTTGGAGATGCTTTAAAGTTTACGCCATGGCAATCGTTTATTAAAGATATTGTATTGCTTATTTTTGCAATTCCATTATTGATGGGTATTAATCACCCTTTATACAAAAATGATCGATTAACCACTAATATTGGACTATTGTCATTAATTACAATTGGAGCCTTAACATTCTTGGTCTTTAATTGGGCATTCCCATTATTCTTTGCCTTAGTAACTATTGGTATCGGACTCTTTTTAGTGGCTAAAACAAACCATAAAATTTTAGAAAGTGGATTGCTTATTTTAGGTGTTTCTTTATCTGGAATTTTCACGTGGTATACATATGACTATTTACCAATTAAAGATTATAGACCGTATAAAGTAGAAGCTAATATTACTGATGGAATGGAAATTCCTGAAGATGCCTTACCTGAAATTATTCATGTATTTATTGAAAATGTAAATACTGGGGAAATTAAAGGCGTTACTATGAATGAAATTCCTTGGGATGACCCAAGTTGGAAATATAGATCAGATTTAGAGCCTAAGGTTATTCAAAAAGGTACTGAAGCTCCAATTCATGATTTTAGTATCGTATCTAAAGAAGATGAAGATTTAACAACGGATATCTTAACAATGGATAAAGTATTAGTGGTAGTCTCATATAATATGGATAAATCTGAAGACGAAGGATGGAAAAACATTCAATCAATTGTTCAAGATGCAAAATCTAAGAACTTACCAATAGTAGGTTTAAGCTCGTCAGACATTGATGTAATTACAAACTACGCAACAGATAGAGGTGTTACTATTCCGTTCTATAATACAGATGAAACAACTCTTAAAACCATTGTACGTTCTAACCCAGGAGTATTGGTTCTAGAAAAAGGTACAATAACTCAAAAATGGCATTTTAACACGGTTCCATCCGAGGTTAAATAAATATAAAACCGATTAAAAAAGTCCTTTAAGCGAATAAGCTTAAAGGACTTTTTTATTTTAAATCTTATCTATGAATTCTTATGTAGTTTTATTAAAAGGGATAAATGTTGGTGGACATCATAAAATTAAAATGGCCGATTTAAAACAGCATTTACAAAACACAAACAAATTATCTCATATACAAACGTATATACAAAGCGGAAATATTGTTTTATGGAGTGCTTTAAGTAAATCTGAGGTTGAAACCATTGTTAAATCCTGTATTGAGCTGCATTACGGATTTCAAATTCAAACGATAGCATTTACAAAAGACCAATGGTTAGAATATTCAGAAACTCACCCCTATTTAAGCCAAGCCGAAGATATTAAAACTCTTCATCTTACCTTCTTGTTTAAAGTACCAGAACAAGAAGCTTTACAAACTCTATTCACGTTTAAACCAGAAAATGAACACTGTGAAGTCATCGGATCTACAATGTTTTTGTTTTACCCTGATGGATTCGGACGT
This sequence comes from Flavobacteriales bacterium, assembly GCA_965243605.1. Lineage (GTDB taxonomy): Bacteria > Bacteroidota > Bacteroidia > Flavobacteriales > CAJXXR01 > JBMYYR01. The sequence goes on along the minus strand of CBDEVQ010000018.1, from coordinate 7,763 downwards.
TGTAAATTTACAAGTGCTTTAATAGAGCGTAAGTTGAAATGCAATACAACCAGTAGAAATTGGAGAACCGTACAAAAGTTACGTTCTATGGTATTAGATTCTACCCTTAGTTAAATTGGTTCTAATACAATGGAATATTCTAAACTTTAACAATAAGACACTCAACACAAGTAGTTATACTATAATTCATGGAATAGATATACCAGAATTAATCACTTAAAATTAAAAAGGAGATGGTTATTATCCATCTCCTTTTTATATTACAAAATAGGGTTAAACATATTCGTTATTCAATCCGCTTAAGAATCCAATCTATTAAATAGACTTCATCTACAATTGTCCACGAATGACAATTTCGCTCTCCCTTTCTATTAAAACCTTTCTGTGTCGTTGTAACTAGTTCTACATCCTTATGATTAGATAATTTAAGATAATTATATAATCCTGCTATATCATACGAATTAATGTCAAAATAGGTTGCGCCACGTTCATGAATCCACCATTCAATATCAGGTTCATGAAAAAATATTAACGAAGTATTCATAAGCCACTTGGCATTACTTTCCTTTGGATTTGTATATGAAAACACTGAACGTCCTCTATATACTTCTGGAATAATAGATGGAGAATCTGAAAATTGTTCTTTAAATACCTTAGTCATTAGATTGGCTTCCCAAAGCATCCCATCTGTAAAGTTTTCCTTATGTTGTTCTACTGAATTATAAAAACGTTCTAAATCTAATGGAGAATCTACTGAAAACACACCGTTAATCTTCGTATTATATTTAGAAAGACCCATCGCACAATATTGCGAAAAACGTAAAGCTCGTGTACCACTCGATGATATACCTCCAATGAATATATTATCCTCAGAAACATTATATTTTTTTATCACTTCATTAATTATAACATCTAACCGTTTTAAAGGTTCATCAGTATAACACAATTCAGGAAAATAATTAGACGTCACTGTATAAAGAACAATCAATCCATTTTCTAAGGCTAAATCTCTCCATTTATAAGGATAAGGTTTACTGGATGGCAAAGTTGGTAAAGAGCTGTAATCTCTCACCAATAAGCCTTTTACCTCTATACTATCTGGAGGTGTAATAGACAAATAACAATTATTGGTAGAATCTTCTTTATTCTTATAGACATAATTATATTCTTGCCCGAAGGTCAAATTAACAATTAAAAAAAACAGCAAAATTAATAATCGATACATAAAAAGTAGATTTAAAACTAAAGATAAAAGCAAACGTCGACTTTCATTCTTAAATTATGAATTAAATCAAATCTATAAAACACTCCAATGTATCGCAAAATATATAATCTTATTTAACAATATATCAGAATTTTAAACACTGATTTTATACTATTTATTGTTGGATTTATATTCTAAGATAATTATAATCTTCACTTATTCAATTGCATTAAACAACGATCCAAAGATGCATTGAGGAATGGCATCAATGCTTGTTCTATTTCTTCCTGAGAACCATATTTACTTAATACAGTCTCTATTTGAGCTCTGGTCATAGGAGTATGTCTTAAATGCTCTAAAACATCAACAAATGGTATCGATAAATTGGTAAAATGAACATTACCAGATTCAGGGTGGCGGTGTAAAGACACAAAGTAATCCCCTTTATCTTCAATGGTTATTTGCTTAGTAGGTTTAAAATGTAGAGGATAATCTAATTTAATAATCTGAAGCTCTGGGTTTAATATATATAGATCTTGAGTTTCTGGTTTAACCCAAGGAATATCAGGCATCATATACACTTCAATCTCTAACCATTCAAACAAAAGTAGGTGATCTAAAACAGGATATTCATCCAATAAATCGGATCTTTTACTTTGAATATATATCATAAATGCCTTGGGCATCATCCAAATTTGAGGATCCATTAAGGGTTGAGAACTAAAAAATGCGTGGAAGACAATATTAAACCGGTCTTCTCCTAGCAAATTTACCGTTAATGGATAGGCCGACGTTATACTATCTAACACGTTATTTACCACTAATCGTCTATAATGATGAATGTGTTTTTTATTAATTCCTGGAATTTCAGATGACCACTCTCCTGTTGTACAATACTTCGCAAGCGAAGCTTGATACTGATGTGTTTTTGTCTTACTCATAAGTCAACAAGGTTAGAGATTTACGTTTTATGGCTTCAATCTTATCCATTTCCAATTGCAACTGCGGTAGCTCAGGAATATTAAAATCCCGTTCTAAAAGCACAGGAATATCTCTTTTTAACAATCCCATCGTATATTCAAACAAATCATATACAGGATCTATAATATCTTCACCGTGTGTATCTATAATTAAATCATCGGCAACTTGTGTATGACCAGCCATATGAATATAGGTGGCTTTATCTGTATTTAGTGCGTTTAAAAAGGATTTGGCATTGTAATGATGATTAAAAGAATTGACATAAATATTATTAATATCTAAGAGTAAATTACAATCCGACTCCTCTAAAATTCGATTTACGAACTCAACTTCAGTCATTTCTGGAGCAATAGGCGAATAATAACTTGCTATTTCTATCGCTATTTTACGTTCTAATACATCTTGAGCCAATTTAATATTTTCGGAAACATGCTTAATAGCCTCTTCGGTAAATGGAATAGGAAGTAAATCATATAAATGTGCATTATCGCATTTAGAAAAGCTTAAATGCTCCGAAAATACTTGAGCATTTGTTTCATCTAAAAACGTTTTAAGCGTTTTTAAATATTCAACATCTACACCTTCGGGACTTCCAACAGAAAGTGACAAGCCATGTGTATACAGTGGGTACCGTTCAAGAGCCTTATCAAACTTCTTTTTAAAATATCCTCCAACACCAATCCAATTTTCTGGTGCGACTTCAATAAATTTAGGGTGGATTAAATCTTTAGATTCAAAATCCTCAACAAACTCTTTTCTATATCCTACTCCTACCATATCCTTAAATCTCTAATTTAAACGCTTCCAATTCTAATATAAACCAGAATGTCTATTGGCCAATCCTTTTAACCAATAAACATTTCTAATTCATAAACTTTTAGTTGATTACATGAACGTAAATGAAATACATTCATAATAAAAAGAAAACTATGGTCTATTTATCGCCACATTTTCCTTCTCCACATTTGTGATCTTTAGACTTGGATTCCGTTTTTTTATCGCCGCATTTTCCTTCCCCACACTTGTGTTCTCCAGATTTAGCTTCGGCTTTTTTGTCGCCACACTTTCCTTCGCCACATTTGTGGTCTCCAGATTTGGCTTCGGCTTTTTTATCGCCGCATTTTCCTTCCCCACACTTGTGTTCTCCAGATTTAGCTTCGGCTTTTTTGTCTCCGCATTTTCCTTCTCCACATTTGTGGTCTCCAGATTTAGCTTCGGCTTTTTTATCGCCGCATTTTCCTTCTCCACATTTGTGGTCTTTAGACTTTGAATCGGCTTTTTTCTCACCACATTTCCCCTCACCACATTTAAGATCATCAATCTTATCAAATAATGGGCTTGGTACAATATCATTAAGTAATTGGGCACGTAATTCTCCCCCTGTTCCTAAGTGATTAGAATCAAAAGTGGGTTTGGCATCTAGTGAAAGACCAGCTAATAGACTTGAAGCAATAATAGAACCGGTAATAAGTGATTTCTTTTCCATAATAGTTTAGTTTATAGTTTAACGTTTTGTTTTTAGACGACAATAAGTTGAATTCATAACATGATGAATCCTTTTTTTATCGTTTTTTTTTACTGCAAACAGATAAACCATCCAAAAAACGAGGCTATAAAACCTCGTTTTTAAATGCTATTATAAAAAGTAACTATCTTACTTTACGGGATTTATTCGAAGCGCTGTGTTTCGAATTTTTATTCTTGGCTGGTTTAAAACTTTTCCACGTTTTATTAGCATCTTGCTTTCTTTTCGCATTGGCTATTTCTCGTGGCGTTTGTTTGTTGGGTATTTCTTTATTACGATCATTAGAAGGCCCTAAAAGACGTTTCTTTAATTCAGGGAAGGCTTTAAGTTCGTTCGCAACCCAATTTCTATTTTCTGGCTTATACCAGAAGAAAAATCGGTTTTGATCACGCTTATCCTTTTCCGTTTTTGGCGTAAATTCTTGTTTTAAATTATATGGATGATGTCCCGAATAATAAATAACGGTAGAAACAGTCATCGGTGTTGGTGTAAAATCTTGAACTTGTTCCAACTTAAACCCCATATCTTTTGTTTCCATCGCTAAATTTGCCATATCCTCTTTATGAGTAGCAGGATGGGAAGAAATAAAATAAGGAATTAACTGAAGTTTTGTTCCAATCTTATTATTGATTGCATCAAACTTATTTTTAAACTTATGGAAATACGTAAAAGAAGGCTTACGCATTAATTTAAGCGTACGGTCTGACGTATGCTCTGGAGCGACCTTTAATCGTCCAGAAACATGGTGTTTTAAGACTTGTTCTAGGTAAGCATCCATATCTTCTGGATCCCCTTTTTTATTGTATTCTTCGACCAATAAATCGTAACGTATTCCACTACCAATAAAGGCCTTTTTAATTTTTGGATGGTTATTTACCTTTTGATAAATATCCAATAAAGGCTTATGAGACGTATCTAAATTAGAACATACAACTGGATGAATACAAGATGGTGCAACACAACGGTCACAAATGGATTGCACGATTCCTTTCATCTTATACATATTGGCAGAAGGTCCACCAATATCCGATAAATTCCCTTTAAAATCGGGCATTTCTACAATTTGCTCCAATTCATTAAGAATAGACTCTTCTGATCTGGAAGCAATAAACTTACCTTGGTGTGCCGATATTGTACAAAAACTACATCCTCCAAAACATCCTCTATGAATATTCAATGAGAACTTAATCATATCAAATGAAGGTATAGCGCCTCTATTTTTATATTTCGGGTGTGGTAAACGGGTATATGGAAGGTCGTATGACTGATCCATCTCCTTTTCAGTCATGGTCTGAAATGGAGGGTTAATAACCAAAGTACGTTCTCCTATTTGTTGTAATAATCGTTTGGCTTGCGCCTTATTAGATTCTTTCTCAATATGCTTAAAATTAGACGCATATGCTAACTTATCTTCTAAACATAACTCATGAGAATTAAGCTCCTGATCTTCCCAAGATTTATTCTTTGGTACAGGTTCATATTCATCTAATAAAACGGCAGTTTGTTTAACCGTTTTTAAAGACTCAAATGGAACACCTCGCTTCAGTAATCTTAATATTTCTCTTAGAGGCTGTTCTCCCATTCCATAAACAAGCATATCTGCTTGGCTGGTTTCCATTATAGATGGCAACAGTTTATCTTGCCAATAATCATAATGTGTAACACGTCTTAAAGACGCTTCAATACCTCCAATAAGTACAGGAACATCTGGATATAATTCCTTTAATCTTTTCGTATAAACAGACGTTGCATAATCTGGTCTAAACCCCGATTCACCTCCTGGTGTATATGCATCATTAGATCGTCTACGTTTACTAGCTGTATAGTGGTTAACCATAGGATCCATATTTCCACCAGTTACGGCAAAGAAATATTTAGGTTGACCAAATTTTGTAAACTCATGACCGTCATCTCTCCAGTTAGGCTGCGGAATAATTCCTACTCTAAACCCTTCACTTTCAATAATTCGACCTATAACGGCCGATCCAAATGAAGGGTGGTCCACATAGGCATCACCAGTTATTAGAACGACATCTAGTTCGTCCCAATCTCTTAGTCTCATCTCCTTTTTAGTAATTGGAAGCCAATCGGATAATTTGTTAGTCATGTTTCTTATGCTGGTTGAACTGCAAAAATAGTCTAAATTGTTAAGAATTGAGATGTATTCTTACATTATACGTCTTCTTGATGATGAATTAACACCTATAAACGTTGGTTTGAAACTATAAAACTATAAAACCGAAATATTCCAAGAGTATTATTTACATTTGTACAAACATATGTGCACATGTTAAACCTTCCAGATAAACATATTATTCTTTTTGATGGAGTCTGCAATCTTTGTAACTCTTCTGTCGATTTTATTTTAAAACACGATAGAAATGAGCTATTTTATTTTGCGTCTTTACAATCTGATTTTGGGCAAGAGTTACTAAAATATTTCAATATGGATACTCAAGATTTTGATACATTTTTGTATTACAATCCTGATAAATCTAAATTATATAACCGTTCTACGGCTGCACTCTATGTCTTATCACAATTGCAACCATGGTATTTAAGAATGGTGAAAATTGGATTTATTTTCCCACGATTTATTAGAGATGGTATTTACAATTTTGTATCAAAGAATAGATACAAGTGGTTTGGACAAAAAGATACGTGTGCCATTACACCACCTGAGCTAAAGTATAGATTCTTATAAATATAATTTACTTGATAGGTTATATCTAATTCACTATTATTTTCAAGGAACAAAGCTTTAGTATATAAATCACTACAGTCAGTATAATCCTATATTGCTTTAAACTATTGATTTAATTGATCAAATATTCTATTTCGGTTATGATAATTTTAGCTTATGAAATTATACATTCTTAAAACAAAAAATAAAATTCATTCGTCTTAAACGATAATTACATAGTTTAGAGGATTAAAACACCCTTATTTAATATCTTAAAACGATGTCGAATTCTATTAAACTTCTAAAAATGGGGCTAATAAGCCTTATTCTACCAACTTGTTTGCAAGCCCAAAATGTTGTTATTAGTACTTCTAATAGTCCAAATGAACCTTCAATAATGGTAGATCCTAAAAATCCGGATCATTTAATTGCGGGTGCTAATCTTAATAATTATTACACCAGTAATGATGGTGGTGAAACGTGGACCGAAAACATTCTGACATCACCACAAGGCGTTTGGGGAGATCCTGTAATAGATGTAGATACCAATGGGAATTTTTACTTCTTCCACCTTTCTAATCCGTCTACTGGGAATTGGATAGATCGTATTGTTTGTCAAAAAACAACAGATTTAGGAAACACCTGGACATTAGGAACGTATACGGGGTTAAACGGTACTAAGGCTCAAGATAAGCAATGGAGTATAGTAGACCGATCTAATAATAATATATACCTAACTTGGACTCAATTTGATGAATATGGTAGTAGTAATCCAAATGATAGTAGTCTAATTCTATTTTCTAAATCGTTAGATGAAGGTGATACATGGTCTACTCCTGTTCGTGTAAGCCAACAAGCAGGGAATTGTATTGATGAAGATGATACGGTTGAGGGTGCTACTCCAGCTATAGGTCCTAATGGTGAAATTTTTGTTGCCTGGTCTGGCCCTAATGGACTTGTTTTTAACCGCTCTACAGATCAAGGAGACACGTGGTTAAATGAAGAAATACTTATTGATTCGTTAACCACAGGTTGGGAATATGATATTCCAGGAATTAATAGAGCCAATGGGCTTCCTGTTTTAAAGTGTGATTTAAGTGGAGGTCCTAACCATGGTACATTATACCTAAACTGGTCCGACCAAAGAAATGGATTAAACAATACCGATGTGTTCTTCTCAAAATCTACAGATGGAGGGTATACGTGGTCCGATCCTGTTTTAGTTAACGACGATAGTGGTGAAACACATCAGTTTTTCACATGGATGGACATTGATCAAACCACCGGACATTTATTCTTTATCTTTTACGATAGAAGACATTATAGCCCCATTACTTTTCAAACCGATGTATATATGGCCATTTCTCAAG
>CBDEVQ010000017.1:0-19245 GCA_965243605.1 Flavobacteriales bacterium | reverse complement strand
GTTGTACATTATCTAAAATGCCTTTTGGTTTGCATGGTTACATAGATTACTATAAAGTTAATCATGATGAGAAGCTTATAACTATATGTGATCTTAAAACTACAGGTAAAACAATAGCTGACTTTAATGATACAGTAGAGTTTTATAACTACTGGCTTCAAGCTGCTATTTATTGTAAACTTGTTTATGAAGATATAAGTAAATCAATTGATAATGTAGATGAGTATAAGATTGAGTTTAAGTTTGTTGTTATAGATAAATATAACCAAGTTTATACTTTTGAAGTTACAGATGCTACACTTAATAAATGGGCGCAAGCTTTTAGTAATGTAATTAAGGCTGCAGAATACCATTATAATGAAAGAAATTATAGCTTACCTTATAATTTCTTAATTGAAAAAGTTAGATTATAGTATGGGTATTGTGTATACAGATTATTTTCAGAAGAGTAGGGTCTTTCTTTATCCTTTATTGGATTTAAAGAAAGGATTGGCATACGTTCCAAAGCAAACTTATATAGCTATGGATAATGTGCACTCTTTTGATGATTACAAATTTCTTTGTGAATACAAAGTTAAAATGTGTGATTCATTTGATAAGTTCTGTAAAAGATACATAAGAAACCATCCTAAATTTGATGAGTATATAGACCTGGGAGATAATAAACATTTATTTGTTTTTGATTTCTCAGGCTATAAAAGTGACTTTAACAAATTTCTAAAAGGAAAATATTCTCAATTTAGTTTAAACTCTAAAGGTAATAATTATAGATTTCTTTAGTGATTCTAAATCTTCAGACTTTGTTGAAGCATTTTTATCACCAGAAGGATTTCATGAATTTTATGCTGATGAGCTAGATGTTGAAGTAGAACTTTTAGAAGATGTGTTTGAATTATGCAGCCCGCCAGACTTGATAAAAGAAACAGTTATTAATAAAAATGGTGCATTTCTTTCTTTATTAAAAGAATGTAATGTATATTTGCCTAAATAAAAAAAAATCAATATGTCAAAAATTGGACAAAATATGATGTTAGTAAGTTCTAGTTTTAGAAATGCTAAATCATTTACAATGATTCCAGTCAGTAATGACTCACCTTATACAGAAGCTATGTTTGACCCTACGTCAGGCATTTTAGCAGTCATCAGTAAAGTGATGAAACAATCCTATCATATGGTTCCTAAGTTAGATGATGATGGTCAACCTATGAGACTTAAGACACCTAATAAGCAAACAGGTAAAACACATAAAGAAGAAAGAAGATTAGTGGATACTTTTTCTGAATTTTATTTATCAGATAAAAAAGACATTGAAGACTTTATTAATATATTTGCAATCAATGCATCTTCTTATGATTACAAACAATTTTTTGTAGATATTGAAGAAACAAAAGTTTCTAAAATTATCATGCCTGGTCAATAAGTAGCCTATTCTATTTATTAAATAATGTAAAGGAGCCCATTAATTTGGGCTTTTTTTTGCTCTAATATATTTATATGGCTAAATTAACAGATGAAGAAATAATGGATGTAAACATCCTATTTGCTATGACTAAGTGCATAGGTGAACTTGCACATGGGTTACAGTATATACATACACAACAAGTTAAACAGAAGATTAAACAAGTAATCAAGACTGTTGACTTATATGAAAGAGAGATTGATAAAAAGTTAGAGCGTGAGGGATCTCCTGAAGCAGTAGAAAGCATCTATGATAGTATTATGGATTTAATATTAGAAGCTAAAGTAGTAGCACTTAAAAATTATAAAGATGGAAACACTGTTACAAATGAAAGAGAGATTAATGACTCTAGCTCTAAAAAAGCATAAAACTGTAAGAAGTGCAGCTAAAGCTTTAGGTATTAATGAAAGAACTCTACATACATTTAAAGATAAACTTAAAGAAGAAAAAGAATGAAACATTGGGTAATGGATTATGAAACACTTTATGATTGTTTTACTGGTGTTTTTGAAAATTATAAAACTACAGAGACTAAGATATTTGTAATATCACGGTTAAGAAATGATCAGACAGAATTTATAAACTTTCTAGAAGACAACATCACAAACAAAGAGTGGCATATATCCTATAATGGATTAGCATTTGATGCGCAAGTAACTCACTATATATTAGATAATGTTAGTAAATGGAAAGATGAAGAAGGTTTAGGTCTTGATGGTCATCTAGTTGCTAATATTATTTATAAGTATGCACAGAGATGTATACAGAAATCAAACAATAAAGAGTTTAGTGATTATCCACAATGGAAGATGAGAATAGGTCAAATAGATTTATTTAAAATGCACCATTGGGATAACCCGGCTAAACGTTCTAGTCTTAAATGGATTCAGTATAGTATGGATTGGCAGAATATATTAGATATGCCTATTCATCATGAAACTGAAATCAGAACTCAAAAAGATCTAGACACTATACTTGAATACTGCATTAATGATGTTAAGTCTACAAAAGAAATCTATAACAGATCAAGATCTCAAGTAGCTTTAAGAAAAGAATTGACAAGTACATACAATATTAACATGTTTAGTGCCTCAGAGCCTAGGATTAGTAAAGAGATATTTGGATATTATTTATCTAGAAACTTAAATATTCCTAAAAGAGATCTCAAACAGATGAGAACTTATAGGGATACAATTAAGATTAAGGATATTATATTACCATACATTTCTTTCTCATCTCAAGAGTTTAAGGTATTGTTTGATAGGTTTGCTTCATTAGAAGTTAACGCAGGTAGTCTTAAGGGTAGTTTTAAATACAACATAAACTATAAGGGTGTCAATACACACTTTGGTTTAGGTGGTGTTCATGGTGCTATAAAGAAAGGTGTTTATGAACCGGATGATGACATGATGATTATGTCTTCTGATGTAACATCTTTTTATCCTAATCTGGCTATTAAAAACAAGTGGTCTCCGGGTCATTTCCCTAAAGAAGAATTCTGTAATCAATATGAGTGGTTCTTTGAAGAGCGTAAGAAGATTCCTAAGAGCAATCCAATGAACTATGTATATAAGATTATACTTAATTCTACTTTTGGTCTTAGCAATGATGAAAATAGCTTCTTTTATGATCCTGAGTTATGTATGAGAATAACAATCAATGGTCAACTATCCCTAATGATGCTTTATGAGCAAATTATGGAGCGTATACCGGGTGCTATTGCTTTATTACAAAACACAGATGGTGTAGAAACTATAATACCAAAGGCATTTTATGATGAGTACATGCTTATATGTGAAGAATGGGAAAAGAAAACCAATCTTAATTTAGAGCATGATGAATATCAGAAGATGGTTATTGGTGATGTTAACAACTACATTGGTATTAATAAGTGGGTTGATGTAGATATATCTACTTGGAGAAAACTAAAAACTGACAATCCTCATTACTTATTTAAAGTAGAGAATGATAAGTTTAGTTTTGCCCCGGTAAAACTTAAGGGTAGATTTGATTTTCATAACCTGCAGTTGCACAAGAATAAATCTAAACTTGTTATACCAAAGGCAATCTATCATTACTTTGTTCATGATATGTTACCTGAAGATTATATTGATACAAATAAAAACATATTAGATTATTGTATTGGTGGAAAATCAAAAGGTGATTGGCAACAGGTTGCTAGACAAATAAAGAATGGTATATTTGATGAAGAAAAATTACAGAAGATTAATAGATATTTTATATCTAAATCCGGTGTAAAGATTCTTAAAGTTAACAAGAAAGATAAAAGAGAGATACAGTTAGAAGCTGGCAAATGGTTGCAGTCAATATTTAATGATATGCAATTAGAACCTAAGTGGGAAAACTATGATATTGATAAAAAATATTATCTTGAAGCTATAGAGCAAGAGATTAATAATATTATTGATGTTGCTCCAAATCAATTAACACTATTCTAATGGCAAAAACAAATATAACAAAGAGACCACCTAAAGGGTCTATCAGATTTAGTATTACATTATCAGAAGAACAAAAGGTTGCAAAAGAACAAATACTTAAACATCCTTTTAGTTTTATACATGGGAACGCAGGTAGTGGTAAAACACTACTTGCTGTCCAAATAGCACTAGATCAATTTTTTAAGAGACAATACAATAAGATTATTATTACTAGGCCTACTGTGGCAACAGAAGATAATGGTTTTTTACCTGGCTCTGAAAAAGAAAAGATGGAACCTTGGTTGGTACCTATTAAATCTAATATGCGTAAGGTCTATAATAAACCTGAGCTTTTAGAGAAGCTTGAATCTGAAGAACAAATAGAATTGGTTTCTTTATCTCATTTTAGAGGAAGGACATTTGATCACTCTGTTGTTATTGTAGATGAGTTTCAGAACTTAACACGCTCTCAGTTTTCAATGGCTTTAAGTAGACTAGGTAAAGATTCAATGATGATCTTTTGTGGAGACAATCAACAAATAGATTTAAAAGACAAAAATTATTCTGCAATTAATGAAGTTGCTAAGATTACAAGTTCTCTTCATGTATATAAAGTTGTACTAGAAGATAACCACCGTCATGAATCATTGACTGAAGTATTAGAATTATTAAAAAACAATTAAACAATATGGATTATTTTGAATTAGAATGCGCAGTAGAAAACTGGGCTATGGAAAAAGGTATTCTTGCTAAAGCTACACCAATGGCCCAAGCACTGAAAACATTAGAAGAAACAACTGAGCTTTGCACGGCCATTAATGTTAAAGACCGTGAAGAGATCATTGATGCTATGGGTGATATTATGGTTACCTTGATTATTCAAGCTAAGATGCAAAACATTAGTTTAGAAAAATGTTTAGAAAGTGCTTACAATGTAATTTCACAACGTACAGGTAGGATGGTTAATGGTCAATTTGTTAAAGACCGTTGATTAAAGTTCAGAAAACCAAAACTTTAATTACCAAAACAAATAATAATAGTAGTAATTGCATAGCTCCAAACATCATATATGGGTGTTTTGGAGGCTGTGTAGATACATATTGTTATATGTCTAGATATAATGGTAAAAGAGTTTTTGTTAACAAGAACGTTGATGAGATTTATGAGTCTGTTGTTGAATGGGAAAAGGAATTTACTAAAGTCCCTGATCAACAAGACCCTATATATACTATGGTAGATGTTGCCTGCAATTCAGATTTAGTACTGATGCAGAAACACATGCCTGAACCTTTGATTGATTATCTTAAGAGGTTTGATAATCACCCACAACTTAATAGTACTATGGCCACTAAGTATCCAGGGTTGTTAAAGTTAGATGTAAATCACTTTAATAAACCACCACGGGTACGTGTAAGTCTTATGCCTCAGAAGTATTCTAATATATTAGAACCTAAGATGCAAAAGATAGTAAGCCGTATAGCTGATATTAATAGGCTTAAGAAATTGGGCTGGGAAGTACATTTAAATTATAGCCCTTTAATTTTTTACCCCGGTTGGAAAGAAGAGTATAATAATCTTTTTTCTATGGTAAAAGATGTAGCAGGTGAAAATAAATGTGAAGTTATTGCTTTAACTAATCATGTTAAGCAAATGATTAAAACAACACCAGAAGCAAGAGAGTTGATGAGAAGATCTTATGAAATTAAGAATCAATCAGGAGTTATGAGATATCCTTTAGAACATAAAGGAAGGTTGTTATCTGAATTTAAAGAAATTTATTCAAAGTATTTTTCTATAAAAACAATCAGATATATATTTTAATTGGTTATCCCATATAAAATAGTTATATTTACACTTTAAAAGTTTAAACTATGCGTTATAAAAGAGCAGTAGAAACAACACAGAATTATTTAGAAAGTCAACCTTTACCTAAACATGGTAAGAGTTATACAGTCATATCACATAAACAAGTGATAGATGACACAAAAAATTTATTGGAGAATAGTGGATTTACTATTCGTAAAGAATTATATAGAGCAAACATGAATGCCAATGTAGCACAAGGCATATATCATATCTATCCTTCTCAGACAACTGATGAAGATATCTCTAAAGAAAGAGAATTAGGGATGATGTTTGCCTGGACAAACTCTTATGATAAGAGTACAAGATTTCAGTGTGCAATTGGTGCATATGTTATGGTATGTAACAATGGTATGGTAGCTGGAGACATGATGAACTTTAAAAGAAAACACACAGGATCCGCAGGTCATGATATTAAAATGCAGCTGAGCAATCAAATTAAGAATGGAGAAGTTCATTATTCACGCATTCTTAAAGATAGAGATGCATTAAAGTCTACATTGTTAAGTAAGACAGAGCAAGCAGCTTTAGTTGGTAGACTATTTATAGATGAAGAGATTGTAACTTCTTCACAGATGTCTATAATTAAGAAAGAGATTAATAAACCTTCTTATGATTACTTAACAGATAATAACAATGCTTGGAGTTTTTACAATCACGTAACACATGCATTAAAACTATCTACACCAAGGGATTGGTTACAAGATTCTCAGAACTTTCATGATTTTATGATGTCTGATGTTGTAAACAATCAAACAACTAATACTGAAAAATGGGAGCTAGTAGGTATCAATGGAGAGACAATTGAAATTGATGAAGAACTAGAAAAGCAAAGCATTATAATTGATGAATGCATTTTGTAATAGCAGTATTGTTAGCTTGTTTTTGCTTTTACATTAGCAGTAGAAGTGAAGACTATTAATTATAGGAGGCCAACCAACTAAGAGATTTTCTCTTAGGCCTTCTATTTTTATATATATATATGTATGAAAAAAGATCATAAAGATGAAGCAGCAAGAATACATAAAAAAATGGGATATACAGATGGTAAAAAACATTTAGATATGATATTGTGTTTTGTTGCCGGAATGAACTCAGTTAAACTAGAAAATTATTGGAAGATAGTTGATAAACATTTTAAAAATTATGAAAAAGCATAATACTAATTGGATAGGTCTTGCAGCTTGGGTTGTAATATTTATAATTTCTTTTTTGATTTGGAATAACATTTACATTATAATTGCAGAAGGATCATGACAGAACAAGAACTACACGTACTATTAGAAGTACAGTACTTAAAAGGTAGACTAGATGAACTAGAATATAAGGCAAAGCCCAATGTATTTGGTTTACAAAAATCACGGAAGCTTGATCAGCGTATTGACAAGTATTACAATAAACTTAAAAATACTTCTGAGCTTGCATATCATTTACATTTAATAGAAAAAACCAATGTTAGACAAAGTAAAAATAAATATACTAAAGATGAATAAAAAAATAGAACCATTTGCTCACCCGTTTAGTGACACACAAGAAGATACTATGGATCCTGTAGCATCTTGTGAGATGTTGTATCCTGAAACAACAAAAGAGTTTAAAGAGATACAGCAGGAACAATACACATTGTTTTGTATGAAGCAATTAGACTACGGGCCTCAAAACATTACTCTTGGTAAAGATACAGAGTTAAAAGAAAACCGTAGGCTGAGTTTGCTTGGTATATGGTTTCGTAGTAATGACAAAATACAAAGAATACTGAATATTGTACAGTCAAACCGTAATCCTAAAAATGAAAGTCTAGAAGATTCATGGATTGATTTATCTAACTACTCAATAATATCTATGCTGATTAATAGAAACAAATGGGGTAAATAAAAAGAAAGAGGGTAAACATTTCTGCTTACCCTCTTCACTCAGAATTTAGTAAAATTAAACTTCATCATAAATTCTTAGTCATATAATCTAAATTCAAAACTTCCAAAATCAACATTTGCATTTGTCATAGCACCACTGCTAACTATTTGATGTACACAATTCACTGTTAACTCTGATACTCCAGAAATTACATCGTCAAAGAATATTTGACCACCGCCTCCTTTTTCACCACTCATTCCATTAATGAACACCATAACTCTTTTCTTGTCAAAATTTTGACGGAATGATATAGATATTTTACCAAGGCTGTCATCAGACCAATTAGTTTGTACTTGAAGCTCATCTTCTAGTATATTAACAGCCACAACATTATTAACAATTGAGAAGTTAGCAACATATGATTTATAAGGTCTTGCTGAGCTTGCTCCATCTTGGATACTTGTAATTCTACCTTGCTGATCTACAGTTACATCTGCATTACTATATGCACCTGGAGTTACTGCTGTGTCATCTAAATCAATAGTTAATGTATCTGTTGCACTTGCTGTTGATGTTAAACCAACACCACCTGCTATTAATGCAGTATTACCTGTTTTTATTTGTTGTGCACTTCCTAAATCTCCAACTAAACTCCAACCAGTATATTCTGCTGGTATTGTTGGGAATGTTTGTAGTTTAAAAGTACCATCTATGTATTGTGCTGTAGTACCTTGAACATTCCAATTTAGCTGTACATCTGGTCCAGATAAATTTACTTCTGTTAAAGTCATTGCTACATTTGCACCGCTTGGCCATGATGTGCTTATTGATTCAACAGTACCTGTTGTTATTGCTGGGAAAGTAACTAAGTTACCTTGACCGTTTATATACTCAGATGCAGATCCTGCCCAAGTAAAGTCTAGTGTACTATCTCCTGTATTACTACTATCATTTGTTACTGCAACATCTAATGCATCACCTGCTGTTGTTGCTCCTAATGATAATACACTTGCAAAAGTAATTAGTTGAGGATTTGGATTAGTATCCATTGTAACACCCGGTCCTGTAAACTCAAACGCTCCAGAAGTAGTAGTGTTTCCTACCTTAATACTATTTACTGTAGTAACTGATACAGCACTTATTGTTAATGTTTTTTCACCACTTGGATCTGTATTAACTGAACCTGATAAACCTGAACCTATTGTTATTTTATCAGTCCAATATCCTGCTACAGTATCTGCTGCATCAATTTTAAACTTAACATCTTCTGATGCCGGTGGGATAGTAGGGAATGTTTCTAATTGACCTTCTCCATTTATATACTGTCCAGCTACTCCTTTAAAGTCTATAGTTAATTTAGGCGTTGTTGTTGGATCAGCTACAGTAAAGTCAATTGAATCTGCTACAACTGGAGTTACTTCTGTTGAAAGAGCAGTTACTGTTCCTCCTGAAGGAATATCTGCCCAATTACCATCTTGTCTTAAAAACTGACCTGCAGTTCCTCCATTACGGTTTAGTTCTATTACACCATTATCTGTTACAGGAGAACTTCCAACTGTGAATGCTGCAATATCTGTACTTAAGCCAACACTAGTTACAGTTCCTGCATTACCTCCAGGAATTGCTGACCATACGTTATCTTTACTTAAGAATCTACCTGAAGTATCTGCTCCGTCTACTGCTGATAATTCTGCTGTTACAACAACATCTCCATCTACAGCACCTGTTGGTGTCATATCAATGTATGTACCATTTTGTGTATCTACTGTCTCAACTATATTTGCTGGTACACTTGGAATAGAAGGAAAAGCTTGTAAAGCACCTGTCCCATCTATATAATCTGTTGTTGCTCCTGCACCTGCAAGAGTTAATGTTCCATTACTTGTTACAGGACTATTAGTTACAGTGAATGCTGAAGGTGCAGCTAAACCAACACTGGTTACTGATCCTCCACCGCCTGATGCAATACCATAAACAGTACCATCTATACTTATAGAAGTTAAATCTATTGTAGGATTACCTGGGTTACCAACTACAACAGAACCTGATCCTTCAACCCATGGTACATTAACAACAAGTTGTGATGCATCATTAAATTGAACTCCATATGTTCTTTGATCTGTATCTGATACAGCTGCTGCTGGTTGTGCTTGTACAACATCACTCCATAGTTTACCTGTTCCGGTAACTGTAGATGTCATTACTGGTGAACCTCCACCTGCTGCTTTTATTGTTACTGTAGCATTACCGTCATCTTGTAAAGTAATATTAGTTCCTGCTTTTAAGAGTACCTCACTTGTTCCTCCATTTGAATCTGATAAGGATATAGCATAATCATCTGTGCCTGATATTTCTCCTTTTAGAGTATAAGTAGTTTCTTCAGGTAAAGTAATTTTACTTGTAGTAATTCCATCTACATGACCATAATCATCTACTCTTACTTCAAAGACAGCATCAAAAGAATCCCCAAAACCTGGATCAACATTTTGAGAAACTACATTAACAACCGTTTTATCATGATTGAATGTAACACTTTTATTAGCAGCATTTGGAAATGCAGTAAGCTTATCACCACCTATAAATAAAACTACATCACTACAATCTACAACAAAACCATTATCACCACCAACTTGCCATACACAAGTACCACCACCGGCTTGGTCTTTCCATATTACGGTACCATCTGGTTGAGCAATAAGAACTTGATTTGGTTGACCCTGTTGACCATTAACATCTACAACTACTGATTCAAAAGATGTTTTAAAACCTATACCACCAGTTCCTAATCTGACATTTCCATTTAATGATGTATCACCTTTAACAAGAAGATTTCCATTTACAGAAATTGTTTGATTGGCAAGATCTTGAGTTATGATACTATCTTTTAATGCTTTTAGACTACATACTCCATCTGTTTCAGTATATACAGGAACAAAACCTATTTTTCCTGATCCTTGTATAGTTCTAGTTAACCCTTTAGTCACCGTACAAATAAAATCTTGTGCTTTAATAGCATAAGGTTCCATTTTTGGTGTAAAGGATGTACCAGTTAATTTACTTTGTTTTTTGTGACCAAGTTGTAACCAATCTGTTTTAGGATTAATTTCTTTCTTGATTTCTTTTCTTGTTAAAAGGCCTAATACCTCTTGTATAAATATGCTCATAATTTAAATATATAATGCCGCTACTGTAACTGATGTTACAGAAGTGTAAGTTAGTGTTATTTGTCCTTCTGGACTGTTAAATGCTTTTGTTTCAAAAGGCCCTAGGAAACCAGCTTCACCTGCAGCTAAAGTTAAGACAGCATTTTCCTTTACAAGTTCCCCCAGTCCCGGATCTATTACAGTTGTTATTACAGGGACTACTGTTGCTGTAACTGAAGAAGCACTCTCATTTCTAATATGAAAGTACTGTATTCCTGTATTCTGTAAAACATTTCCTGCTAATAATGCAGCAGTATATGCTGGAACTAGACCAGATTGAGTTATTTGTTGTTGTGGAATTAATGCCATTTTATAATTTATTTACAATATCCTTTTTTAAAAGCTTCTGATTGTACTGGTTCTGTTGCTCTAGTAGATACTTGTTTTGCTTGAGAACCACGTGCTGCCAACCTCATTCTAGTTGCTGTAGCAGTTGCATTCTTTTTTGCTTGTATCTTTGCCGGTATAGAGGTTGGATCAAAATATCCATTTTCTACTTTATTTGTCTTTGCCATAATTTGTTTATTTACATGAAGCATGTGATCCGTCACATAAACCTTCTGAGTTTTGTGTTTCACCACATATACATTGCTGTCCTTGTTTCATAGTTATATTTTTAAAAGTTAATTATTATTTGCCGCAGCATTTACCTTTGCCACCACCCATTTTGTAGTAGTCCATTGAACCTGGTTGTGTAACATCTCCACCTTCCATGAAGCCCATTAAGCCACCACCTTTGGCCATTGCTCTCATTCCTGCTTTACCCGGAGTCATATCTCCGTCTCCAGCACCCATTGTAAATCCACCACCATATGTATATTTATCTGTGCTTTGCATTGTTGAACCACCATTACCATACTTGGGTCCTACTTTATTACTTCTTGACATAATTTCTAATTTTTATTTTTATTACTAATTGTTTTAAATTTCTCAGCTCCCCTTGAACCAAAGTAAGCTACATAGACTGTTATTAATAATGACTTTAATAAGTCTACCCATACTGAGTCTACCTTAAAGTCAATTTCAGAACTGTCCAACAACATAAATATTACCATTGATATAGTTAAAAATATCAAAGTCATTGGTCTTGTATTTTTACTAAGCCAAGAATCAGAACTCATGTCACTGACCCAACGCTTGCTTACTTCTTGCATTTCAACCATATCTTGCTCTAATAACTTTAAAGCAGTCTCTTTATCTACTGGAGATAAAGCTGGTTCTTTTTCTATTAAAGATTTAACCATACCTAAAACGCCTGCATCAGGAAGTAATTCTCCTGCAATACCTAATATACTTGGAACCTTCTTTGTAAGGAACTGTCCTACTTTAGTATCTTTAAACTTCTTTTTGGGTTTTTTATCACTCATAGCTTATGGTTCTTCTGGGTAAACAATAATTTCTAATGGTGTCTTAAATAATATACCATCCTTAAGAACAGTTGCGCCTGTCTCATCAACAATATATGTATATATTCTAAATCCGTTTGATGTTTGATTAGAAACGTTAAACAAAAACGGATGAGATTGTCCTGTTAATGAACACTTTATTGCTGTTCTATTAATATTAACTGGTACACTAAATTCAAATTGATATACACCAACATCTACATATGTAGCTGTTACAATTCTATTAATTGAATTAGCAAATACATTCAAGGTTGGTGCATTATTATTAAATTGTGTTAACCCGGCTGCATATAAAGTTGGAGGAGCAGTTGTAGCTGTTACAGTTACATCACCTGTTGATCTATTAACAGAGATACCGTCACCTGCAATAATGCTAGTTACTCCACCACCACCACCGGTTGAAGTAATTTGTATTGTATCACCATCGTCACTTACAGTAACATCACCACCACCAACAAGAGATTTGAAGTTTAATAAAGCTCCTGTTTTATCTCTAAATACACCAGTTCCTCTACCTACATTTGCTGCTCTATTTGGTTCAGCAGTTGTAGAAATTTCAATTTCATTATTATTTGTTAATACACTAATATAATTACCAGTAGCTGCAATTGAACGTAAATTAACTGAGCATGGATCTTCTGTAGTATCTCTATATACATAAGAAGGTTTAGTACCTGTACCATTGACTACATTATTATATTCACATGCTTCACCTTTTACAACCAAATCTTTCACCTTTATTAACCTTACACTTTTATAAGGAATTGGAGATGCAACACCCGTCATGTCAGGTTCTTCATTAAGACCTAAAACTAATACATCATTAGCTTTAGCTTCTTTAACAAATTTCTTGCGTTTAAATAAACTTAATATGTCAGTTAAAATATTCATTATCTTACAAAAGAATTTTTCTTAATACTATCTACAGCATTGTTTTTATTCTCTGTTGTTGGCATCAACTCAGGAGATGTACCACCAATTTGTTTTTTAGGTAAACCACTAAATGTATTATGAGTGCCACCACCTAATTTGAAATAACCCATATCTTTAACAACTTCAGGAGCTTTCTTTTTTAAAGCAACTAATCCCTTTTGTGTTTTTACATTTATCTTTTTCATAGTTTAAAAATCTAAAGTGAGTGTTACAAATAATAAATAGACTTTTATAGTACTATAATTGTACTCTTCATCAGGCATTATAGTTTCCCATCCCAGAGCTAATCTGTTATGAGGCCAATGGAATGCTATTTCTAATGTCCAATCACCCATGTTATTTTTTTCCTTTAATAGCCTTTTTAACAGCCTTGGTTCTTTTCTTTGTTTCTTTAACAACTGCAACAGTCTTCTCATCTATTGATGTTAAAGACCACAAGTATCTCCATATATCTTGGAGACTGCTTGTCCATACTAAATAAAAAAATCTTTTTATCATGTTAAATATTTAAGTTACTATATACTATAATATACAAAATTTAAGAAACTTTTCCAAATATTTAAAGTTTACTTATTCTTTAAACGTTGGTTCTCTTTTTCAAGAAACTCAACTTTAACTCTTAATGTATTAACTTCAGCTACTAAGTCTAGTACTTGCTGTCTAAGCGTGTCTTTCTCATTGCTTGAGTTAGCTAGCATTGCCTCAAGGTTTCTAACTCTGTTTTTTAAATCGTCTCTATATTGCACGCCATCATTGTTTTGTAATTCTAATTTTTTTTCATCTGAATTCACTCTTAACCTTGCTTCAAGATATTTCCAGATTGCACCAGAGCCTAAGACCCCTATTATTGTTATAACTATTTGTACTACAGGATCCATTATTCTCTTTCTATTTTTTCTTTAAACAATCTTATTGTATTCCAAAAAGCAAAAAGCATAATGATTATCCACTCAATATTGGTTCCTCTCATTACACCTTCTATATATAGATTAACTACAACTATAACGGCTAATATTGATGAGAGCTTTGTGGCAAGAAGTCTATAACTTAAACAATTTTTTGTTACTACATTATATAAAACTGACCACAACTGAAATAAACCTATGAGAACACCCCCTATTATAAAAATAATATTAGGGTTGCTGAATTCTTGTATCATACATGCTGGAAGAGCCAATATATAGCAGAAAGATATAAGCAATTCAGTTGGCTCACTGTCAGAGTACCAAAATAAATTCTTAATTTTTTTCCAATGGCTCATAATAAAATATATATCTTTGCAATAATGGTATATACTTAATATACAAATTCTAATTTTATGAAAAAAGTAAATCCTTTAATTTTTAAAAATAAACTAGCTATAGAGTTTCTTCCTACAGAAACACTATTAGGCATTAAAATAGTAAACTGTGAAGTCTTATGTGAAGATGACATCTATCGTCCAGTACTTGGAGTAGAGTTTGGTCTTATATTTTTCACAATTTCTTTTGCTAATATGACTCAATAATTTTATATTTACAGTTATATTTCTTAAATTGAACAAGAGCTGTATCTCTCAAAAGGGATGCAGTTTTTTTTTCCACATTAAAAAATAATCATATGAATAAAAACATTTTCTTACCAAGACAAAACATATTACCTTATGAGTATCCTCAATTGCTAGCATACAAAGATGCTATTAGACATTCATATTGGATTGATACTGAGTTTAATTTTACAGAAGACATACAAGATTTTAAAGTAACTATCACATCAGCAGAAAGGGATGTTATTAAAAAAACTATGTTAGCAATTGCCCAGATAGAAGTTAATGTAAAAACTTTTTGGGGTGATCTATATAAAAGAATGCCTATTACTGAGATTGGTGATGTAGGATTTACATTTGCTGAATCAGAAGTTAGGCACAAAGATGCTTATGCTAGACTGTTGAGAATCTTAGGTTTAGAAAAAGAGTTTCAATCAGTGGTTGAAGTGCCTGCAATAGAGGGTAGACTTAAGTACTTAAAAAAGTACCTAGATGGTACACGTTCTAGAGACAATAAAATGTATACTAAGTCTGTATTATTATTCTCTTTATTTATAGAGCACGTAAGTCTATTTAGTCAGTTCTTAATTATGATGAGCTTTAACAAAGAAAAGAATGTACTTAAAGGTATATCTAATGTTGTTGAGGCCACCAGTAAAGAAGAGGAGATACATGGTAATTTTGGTGCTGAGATTATTAATATAATCAAAAGAGAAAATCCAGAATGGTTTGATAAAGAATTTGAAGATTTGATCTACTCTGCATGCATGAAAGCTTATAGTGCAGAGTGTGGTATACTTGATTGGATCTTTGAGAAAGGAGAACTTAGTTTTCTACCTAAAGAAACAATACAACATTTTATAAGAAACAGATTCAACAACTCTTTAGATAAGATAGGTATGAAGCCCATCTTTGAGGTAAATCAGGAAATATTGAAAGCAGTAGAATGGTTTGATATAGAAATTACTGGCACTAAAGAAGGAGATTTCTTTTATAAGAAGAGTGTTGATTATAATAAAAAAAGTAAGTCTATTACAGAAGATGATCTTTTTTAACCTTTAACACCAAAGAGAAATGAAACCATTAGACAATGTTCAAATGATTGAAGTCAAAGAAGGAGTAGTAACTATCACTTATAAAGATGGTACAACGCTTACCACTAAAGAGGATATTACACTTGGACTTGGGTATAAGAATGAGAATGATATACCATTAAATGACCATTGTCTTTAACACCAAAGAGAGATGAAGTTTATAAAATTTTTTCTTATATGGTATAGTCAGCAAATGGCTATACCTTTTTGGATAATTGGTCATGTACATTTGCATTTTGCTACTTGGCATAACTTTTATGAATATGCACTGTCTATTTTTTTACACTTAATGGTGGCTATAGGCTTTTGGATTGATTGGAAACAAAACGGAAATAAAAACTAAAACAATATGGAATATAATAAATACTACTGGCTGAATGAAGACAGCCGCACATTTTTATCAAGAGGGTATATATCAGAAAGCCCTGAACAAAGAATCAAAGACATTGCTATTAAAGCAGAAAAGTATTTGAATATAAAAGGCTTTGCAGAAAAGTTTGAGGATTATATGGCAAGAGGATTTTACTCTTTGTCTACTCCTGTATGGATTAACTTTGGTAAACAAAAAGGTTTACCTATAAGCTGCTACGGATCTAATGTTGATGATAACTTAGATAGCATATTAAATGCAGGCCGTGAAATTGGAATGATGAGTAAATATGGCGGAGGTACAAGTGCTTTTATTGGCAACATTAGAGCAAGAGGAACTGAAATATCTACAGGTGGTTTTGCTGATGGTCCAGTGCACTACGCTAAGATATATGATACTGTAGTGGACGTTTGCAAGCAGTCTGAGGCCAGACGTGGTGCTTGTGCAGTATACCTACCAGTTGAGCATGCGGATATCTTAGAGT
Organism: Flavobacteriales bacterium; assembly: GCA_965243605.1. Classification (GTDB taxonomy): domain Bacteria; phylum Bacteroidota; class Bacteroidia; order Flavobacteriales; family CAJXXR01; genus JBMYYR01. The sequence goes on along the minus strand of CBDEVQ010000017.1, from coordinate 2,616 downwards.
TCTTAGATATTGGTACAGAGGGTAATCCTATACAAAATTTACAGTATGGTGTTACAGTTACTGATCAATGGATGAATGAAATGAAGGAAGGAGATAAAGCTAAACGTAAAGTATGGGCTAAGATCATTCAGAACAGGAGTGAGTTTGGATTTCCTTATATTATGTTTAAGGATAACTCCAATAACAATTCTCCTTATAAAGAACTTGGAATGGATATCACAGCATCTAATTTATGTTCAGAGATCCAGCTTCCTACTGATAGTTATAATTCTTTTGTATGTTGCTTAGGTTCTATTAACCTATTACATTGGGACCAGATAAAAGAAACTGATGCAATTGAAACATATGTGTATTTCTTAAATGCAGTAATGGATGAATTCATTATTAAGTCTGAGACTATGCCGGGCATGAAGAGAGCGTTTAACTTTGCTGAGAAGCATAGAGCAATTGGTCTTGGTGTGTTAGGATATCACTCTTTGTTTCAATCAAAGCTTCTTGAGTTTGACTCATTGCAAGCTAAAGGATTGAACAGTGAAATTTTTAGAACACTTAAAGATAGAAGTGAGATTGCTTCTAGAGAATTGCATAATGAGTATGGATACACTTCTCTTAGAGAAGGATATGCTAACACCACTCTTATGGCTATTGCTCCTACTAAGTCTAGTTCATTTATCCACGGTGCCGTGTCTATGGGTATAGAGCCTATTAAGTCTAACTACTTTATTAAGGATCTTGCTAAGTCTAAGACTATTTACAAGAATCCCTTCTTAGAAGAGGAACTTGAAACCTATGGTCTAAATACAGACAAGACTTGGAAGTCTATCCTAAAGAAAGATGGTAGTGTGCAACACTTAGATTTCCCTACTAAAGCAGTGTTCAAGTCTTTTGTTGAGATATCTCCAAAAGAGCTCGTACTTCAAGCAGCACAAAGACAAAAGTACATTGACCAGTCACAGTCATTAAACTTAATGATTGACCCGTCAGTATCAGCTAAAGATATTAATAAGCTTTACATGTATGCTTGGGAAGAAGGTGTAAAGACTTTGTACTATCAGTTTAGTAAGAGTAGTGCTCAAGACTTTGCTCGTAATATATTAGAGTGTTCTAGTTGTGAAGGTTAGTGTGTTATTACTCTTGGTTTGCCTAGGTTGCAAATCGGAGTATAAACCGGATAAAGACCCTAACGTGATAGACTGGTACGTAGATGGTCAAGACACAATCATCTATACCAAACAAGATTCTATAAGGGATGAACGTGAAAGACGTATCTTTATAGACTCACTATATCATGCAGAATAAAAAGAAACCCCGGCAATTACACCGGGGTTTTATTTTAGTACTTAATACTGTACTCTTGCTCTTTAATTAAGTTGTCCCATTTTTGTATTGTATATAAAATTGGAATAACATCTTTCCACTCTTTAGCTAACTTAAGCTGACCTCTTCTAGGTCTATTTTGATATACATAGTCTGAGTTTGAATAAAACTCTTTATCACTATAATATAACATTGCAGCTGGAGTAAATATAGTTTGTGTGAATGCTTCAGTCATTTCACCTAAAACTTTTGTGGTTGCTATTGGACTCTCTATCATACCAAACAATTGTTCCCAACCAGCAGGTGATACTGGTACAAAAGCAACAAGTTCTTGATAGGTTCTACTACCTTGCTTCTTTAAAGCATGTTTTAGTTTTATCATTGCATCACTATCATCATCATCTCCACTTAATAAACCATCAAATAATAAGTTCATTGCCATAACAGTTAATATGATACCTGCTTCACCCATGGTTCTATAAAAACCTTTAAGTTTATTTACAGCAAACTGATCTCTATTACCACCTTTACCAGTAAAACCATATTCTTCTAAGAAACCATCAGAGTATTTTCTAAAATCTCTATTACCTAAAAAGATTTGTTGCTTTGTGTAAGCTAAAAATTTCCAGAATGATCTATATCTTCCTTCCATATGGCCTAAGTTCTCATCAAAGTATTCTCTTTGAAATCTTGACCTTATTGCAGGAGCAACCCATTTCTTGAACTGTGCTGCTAGGTTACCTAAAGTGTAACTTTGAAGAACCATTTTGTCCTCCTTGGCATAGTTACCATGAATTTGTTTGTTTACTTCACGTATCTTATTTCTAATGTCATATCTAAACTCATCAGTGTATTTAATTTTGTTACCATCTTTAGTTACTATTGTATCATAGCCTTCTTTTAACTCAAGTTTATGTGTTTCTTGATTAAAGCTGTGAGCATCATAAAAAGATAATGATTCACCAGTCTTAGAGTTTTCTATTATGGTGTCCATAAGCATTGATATACCAACTCTTGTTTGTACATTATATTCTGCAGCATCCTGTAAAACATAACCCCAGGCTTTAAATCTTTCCCAAACAGTTTTACCATCATTATCTCTACCAGATTCACGTATATCAGTAGAAGGATCCATCATTCTAAACTCTTCTACAAAACCTTCATATTTGTTATTGGCTTTATCTGGATCATAGTTAGAGACTTTTAACCCTGCTTTACCTAGAGTTGCAATATCTGCAAGATCTAGTGTTGCAGTACCAAGTCTTTTAAATATACCTGATTGCAATGCCTGCAGATTAT
>CBDEVQ010000016.1:0-13991 GCA_965243605.1 Flavobacteriales bacterium | reverse complement strand
CATTAGAAATCCACATCTTAGCACCATTTAATAAATAATGATCTCCTTTATCCTCAATTCTAGTTTCCATTCCACCAGGATTAGATCCATGGTTTGGTTCAGTTAAACCAAAAGCACCTAAGAATTCACCTGAAGCAAGCTTTGGTAAAAATCTCTCACATTGTTCTTTGGATCCATATTTCCATATTGGATACATTACTAATGAAGATTGTACAGATGCTGTAGATCGAACTCCTGAATCTCCACGCTCTAATTCTTGCATGATTAATCCATATGAAATTTGGTCTAAACCAGCTCCTCCATATTCTTCAGGAATATAAGGACCAAATGCTCCTATTTCTCCTAATCCTTGTTTTATATGTTGAGGAAATTTTGCCTCTTGACAGTATTCCTCAATTATTGGTGAAATCTCCTTTTTTACCCAATCGCGTGCAGCATCACGTACCATTTTATGCTCGTCTGTTAGCAGCTCATCTAACTGATAGTAATCTGGGGCCTGAAATAAATCTTTTGACATGATACTTGTGTTATTTTAATATTTGAATTCCAAATATAACCGATTTTGAGAAATAGCTTTGGAAATTACCGCATTAATTCAATACCCAATTTATTGTTTTGAGCATATTTATGATGATTTTAATAAAATTTTGAATTATTTTCAATTTCTCAGGCAACCTTTTTTCAAAACACGCATCTTTATATAATGAAAGGCAACTTATCTTGAAACTGTTTAATAAAACATACGAAACCGAGGCTGATTTAATACAAGGTTGTATTAAAGGCAAAAAACGTGCACAAGAGCAAATGTATAAACTACATGCGCCTAAAATGTTCTCAATTTGCATGCGCTATATAAAATCTCAAGAAAATGCAGAAGAATGTTTATCGAATGCATTTGTAAACGTTTTTAATAAAATTGGAACTAAACGAGAAGAGTCATCTCTAGAAGGTTGGATACGGAAAATCATAGTAAACGAATGTTTACAATTTATAAGAAAACAAAAAAGTGATTACCTCTACCTAGATGATCTTTCAAAAGAACCTTATCAAGAAGAAATTCCGGTTCATGTTGAGACCGATCAGATCTTTGAAGCCATAAGGCAATTGCCTTCAGGATATAGAACAATTTTCAACCTTTACGCCATAGAAAATTATAAACATATTGAAATAGCTGAACAATTAAACATTAGTGTAGGTACAAGTAAAAGTCAATATTCTAAAGCCAAAAAAATGCTGCAGGGTATACTTAAACAACAAGGAGAAATCCATAAACAAGAAGAGTCATGAAAAATCAATTTGAAAAAAACATACAAGACGCCATGAAAGGTCATGAGCTTCCGGTATCAAATTCGGTTTGGACGTCGATACAAAAAAAACAATCTAAGAAACGTCCGATTATATTATTCGTTAGTCGAATTTCTGTGGCATGTATAATATTACTGGTTGGGCTTTTTACATTTAATATGTTTAATCAGGAAAGAGAATCGATAGAGGCTATTGTGATTTCACATAAAAAAGTTTCGCTTTTTAACATTAACCAAGATCTAGACAAAGATCTACAACAAGTGTATGCAGTTATACCAGAGGAGGAAATTATTAAACCTTCGTTAAAGGTTCAACGTAAAGTTACACCAGAACAACCTGATGATTTTGACATTCCGCAACAAGAAGTTATTGTACTAAATATTAAAGCTAGAAAAAACAACAAATTCCAAACACGTATTATCTCTAACCCTGTACCTACAACACAAGTGGACGCAGAGGTGTTATTAACTCAAATTGAAGAGAATTTATCAAAACAAAATAAAAAAGAACTTAAATCTTATTTAACAGACATAAAAAGACTTGCAAGTAAAAATTCTATTAATAATAAGATTCAAACAGCTCAAAACTGGATAACAAAAACGGCTTCTGATTTTGGACTAAAACCTAAAAAAAACAAAAACAATGATTAAGAACATACTATTACTCAGCATTCTTAGTTTATTAAGCTTTACTCAAGTAAATGCACAAAATAACGATACTAACATTCGAATAAAGATAGAAGATTATGATTCTAAAAATTTAAATCATACTGAAAGAGTATTATTAAATATACTGGTTCAGCAATCTATTGACGATCTTGAACAAGACCTTCAGAAATTAGAGGCCGATAAAGAAGCAGGACGTATTACCGAAGAAGAGTTTCAAAAGCAAAAAGAGTCTATCTCTAATGCAGCTGCTAATAAAATAAGCAGAAGTGTAGATATTCTAGCCGAAGCTGAAAATGTTGTTTACACCTCTAAGCAATTTGTCGATTCTTTTTCTTTTAACAATTTCGATGTTAAGTATACAAAAGACAATAATGATAAACGTTCTATTCAAATACAATTTGAAAACGAAGGAGATTGTACTGAGGTTGAAAAAAAGAAGATTTCAAAATTTAGAGATTCATTTCATTTTGGAATCGGATTTACAAATTGGTTAGATGAAAATAATGATCGATACAATGACCCTGAAAAGAAATTATCTGGAGGTAGATCTATGTATTACGAATTAGGAATAAGATCAAGTACGTTTCTAGGTAAAGAAAATCCAGATAAAGATTTAAAATACAAAAGTAGAACCAGTGTGGATTATGGTGTTACTTTAATCTCTAGGTACTATCATTTTAACGACAAATCATTCTCTATAAATAGAGATGACAATGGAATAAATGATCTTGAAGATATTCAGTTTACAAAATCTGTATTTTCTCAAACAGCTTTAGAAGTCCCTCTTACACTAACTCATCATTTTGGTAAAAAGGTAGGATCAGGGTTTGTTGTATCTGGTGGACTATATGGTGGATTAAATTTAAGAAGTCGTCAGAAAATAAAATACTCAATAAACAATGAGGATTACAAAGCGAAATGGCTTAATAGTTTTAATACAAACCGAGTATATGCAGGTGCTTTAGGAAGTATTGGTTTTCGCAATATACACCTAACAGCAAAATACAATTTCATTAAACTATTTAAATCTTCGTCAGATATTGAGGTTTACCCGTATACAATTGGGTTATCTATAGAATTATAAATTATACCCATAAAATTGAATTATGATTAGGAACTTATTATTAATAGGATTGGCTGGGTTATTAAATCTATCTCTCCTTCAAGCGCAAACAACAACTCCACTTATTCAGGTTAACCTTGATGATTTTAATGTTGAAGAGTTAAGTAACTCAGAACAATTGTTAATTAATATATTGGTTAATAAAGAGGTTCAAAAACTTGAAGAGGAAATCCGATATTTAAATAACGAAAAACAATTTGGTCGAATTTCTGAAACCGAGTATAATCAGAAGAAGAAATTGGCATCAGAAAAGATAACGGATAAAATTGGTAGGAGTATTGATATTCTTACTAACACCGAGTATGATAAAGATGAAGATTTAAATCTCGTAAGTACAGTAAATGAAACTGACACTCTAGAATCAGATTCTACTCTAGAACAAAAACGCCATTATAAATACATCAATTTTAAATCGAATACCGTTAAAGATAGACGTGAGTACTATATTGGATTTAGAGACAATAATACGACCCCTTCTAAAGACACCACATTACATGCAACTAGTATTAGTGCTAATATTGGTTTTGGGTTTGCAAATTGGATGAACGAAGACAATAGTAGATATGACGATCCGATAAAGAAGCTTTCTGGAAGTAGTTCTTGGTATTATGAACTTGGATTTAAAGCAAATTCTTACATTGACAAGAAAAGAGTTAAATCAAGTATAGATTATGGAATTTCTTTAGTTTCTAGATACTATCACTTTAACAATCCACAATTCTCTGTTAATGATCAAAACCATGAGATACGTTCAATTGAAAATGTACAAATGACAGAATCTGTATTTTCTCAAACGGCTTTAGAGTTTCCAGTATCTTTTACCCATCGTTTTACAAATAGTTTAAAAGAGAGATTTGCAATATCTGCAGGTGTATACGGAGGTATTAATTTAAGATCACGTCAGAAGATTAAATACTCTGTAAATAACAAAGATTATAAAGCAAAATGGATTAGTGATTTTAATACCAATCGTTTTTACGCCGGAGCCAAAGCAAGCATTGGATACAATAGTGTATATTTAATAGCACGATATAATTTCACAACACTATTTAAGTCTTCTTCAGATATTGAAGTTAACCCATATTCTATTGGGGTATCATTTGGATTATAACCTCTTTATATAAACAAAAACAGCCATTCAGATATCTGAATGGCTGTTTTTGTTTATATAGTATGGCGTATTATTTAGCCACAAAATTCTTTATTTCTGAGATAATATATTCAACCTCTTCATTCTTTAAATCATAAAACAGAGGTAGTCTTACTAAATTCTCAGTAAATCGATCTGAATTTGGCAATTCTCTTCCATCATGTTTGTCGGTATAGAACGGACTTTTATGTAAAGACAGATAATGAAAAACAGCATGTATATCTTTCTCTTTCAGCCAACCCAATAAGTCTTTTCTAGTTTGAGGGTCATTACAAACCAAATAAAACATATGTGCATTATTGGTTGCATAATTAGGTACGTTAGGTACTTTAAACTTTATTCCATCAATAGATTTTAGACCATTATTATACATGTTCCAAATCTCTTTTCTTCTATTCTGAATATCTTCTATATTCTCAATTTGTGCATATAGAAAAGCAGATACAACCTCAGATGGCAAAAATGAAGATCCTACATCTACCCATCCGTATTTATCGACTTCACCTCTAAAAAATGCAGAACGATTGGTTCCTTTTTCCCAAATAACTTCAGCTCGATCAATAAAGCGCTTATCGTTAATTGCAAGCATTCCTCCTTCTCCAGAAATAATATTCTTTGTTTCGTGAAAAGAAAAAGCAGATAAGTGACCTATGCTTCCTAACGGACGTTCATTAAAATAAGAATCTATAGCTTGAGCTGCATCTTCTACAACAAACAAATTATACTTTTCGGCCACTTGCATTATTTTCTGCATATCGCAGGAAACTCCAGCATAATGTACTGGAACAATTACTTTTGTTTTTTCCGTAATTAATGCCTCTATATTATCAGCATTTAAATTAGGCTCATCAGAATTTGAATCCGCAAAAACAAGTTTAGCACCTCGTAATACAAAAGCATTTGCTGTACTCACAAACGTATATGAAGGGAGAATAACTTCATCACCTGGCTGAATATCCGTTAGAATTGCCGCCATTTCTAAAGCATCTGTACAAGATGTTGTTAATAATGTTTTCTTAAATCCAAATGTAGATTCAAAAAACTGCTGACACTTTTTTGTAAATGCACCATTACCAGATATTTTCCCAGTACTTACGGCTTCATAAATATAATGCGTTTCTTTACCAGTAAGATAAGGTCTATTGAAATCAATATGTTTCCTTGTCATAATTCTTTAATAATTATGGTTACAATAATAAACTATTTTTTAAAGAAACACATAACATCAATGTACAAAAAAGGATTAATCTGTCTGGATTAACCCTTATTATATTTTATAATTAATTATTGTTTTCATTCATCTTTTGTCTTTAAATAATAACGCTATGTATACGTTGCCTAGGAATAAAAACACCCTGTTTAAGTAAAACGAAATCTTGTCCTAATCCCCAAATGGTTGTTTCAACTTGATACATATTTTCTATATCTTCAAAAATGATTCTCACTTTAGTATGAAAGGCATTACCCAAAATTAAACCTCTATTTAAATCTCTATTTCGTGCTACTTTTAAATGCTTTTCAGCAAGCACTTCATCATGAGCAAAATGTAATTTACTAATCTCCTCTTTTTCTATACGCATTATTTTTTTCTCTATTGTTTCCATAATATTATTTTTTCCAGTTTATCATTTCAAAATCGCAAAAATCACACCATTATTTAAGATCACAGGGGTTCTATTAACACTCTTTAACATAATTCATAAAGTGGACTCCATCGTAATTTCATTTTTACATGATCTAATCTATTAAATTTATAAAAAAGATAATTACATATGAAAACACATCTATTAACTAGTCTTATTGTTTCTGCAACAATACTAAACGTAAATGCTCAAACATATTCAGATAATTTCGATAGTTATTCTCCGGGAGATTATATAGGATCTAATTCAAGTCATTGGACTACATGGAGTAATTCTCCGGGAGGTAATGAAGATACAAAAATTGATTCAGTTAAAGCTAATTCTGGATCAAACTCTTTATATTTTAATTCTACTGCCGCTAATGGTGGACCACAGGATGCGATACTTTCATTTGGTGGTGAATATGATTTAGGTGATTTCGTTTTTGAAACGGCTATGTTTGTAGAAGATAATAAGGGGGGATACTTCAATATTCAAGGTACTTCAACTGCTGGTGAGGTATGGCAAGTGAGTGCAAACTTCTTACAATCAGGAACGGTTGTGTTTTCTGGACCTGGAATAAATCTTGAGGCGTCATATCCAACAGATACATGGTTTGATTTAAAACTTATTGGAGACCTTAATACATCGAACTGGGAAGTATTTGTTAATGGATCTTCTGTTGGTACTTATATTGCCAACGAAATTCAAATTGCTTCTATGAATATTTACCCGGTGAATTCTGCAAGTGTTGGAGGTAATGAGCAATCTAGCTATTGGATGGATGATATTAGTTATACATATACTCCAGCTACATTATCACAGTTAAACGGTGGTTTAATTGGGTTTGATATCCCTACATTAATTTCTGGGCAAACGAAAACGCCTAATATAAAGTTTAGAAATTTAGGAGATGATGATATTACAAGTGCCGAAATTAAAGTTGAGTATAATGGAATATCAACAACAGAGACTTATACATTTCCGGCTTTAGCGAGTAAAGATGTCGTTACATTAGAACCAACCAATACAATAAGTTTAATTGATGGACCTAATGATATAAAGGCAACTATATTAAGTGTAAACGGTGTAGCAGATACTGAGGTTTCTGATAACATTGCTATTTTAGAAATTGATCCTATTATTCCTGCGGCCAATAAATTAGTTATTGCAGAAGAAGGAACAGGAACTTGGTGTGGATGGTGTCCTAGAGGTGCTGTTGCTTTAGAAAATGCAGCCCGTGAGTACGATGGGTTTTTCCAAGGAATTGCCGTTCATAACGGAGATCCAATGGCCATTTCTAATTATGATCCAGGATTAGGAACAATCATTAGTGGATACCCTTCAGCAGTTGTAGATAGAGGTGCCGATATTGATCCAGGAAATATTCCTGCATCATTCTTTGATCAATTAACTGTAGAGCCTAAAGCAACTTTAACTAATGGAGCTACTTTTGATGCAGCAACTAACATATTAAACATATCTATTACTGTTGATTTATTAGATGATATTGATAATGACTGGAGAATTGCTTGTACAATAGTTGAGAATGGTGTTACTGGTACGACTAGTGGTTATAACCAAAGTAATTATTATGCTGGTGGTGGAAACGGTGTTATGGGCGGATATGAATCTTTACCAAGTAGTGTTCCAGCATCTCAAATGGTATATAATGAAGTCGCAAGAGCTATTTCTCCAAATTTTGCAGGTTACCTAGGATTTTCAGATGTCACTGTTTCTGGAGGTAGTAAAACTTTTACTTTTACTTTTGAATTAGCGCCAGACTGGAAACCAAATGATATTCATATTGTAGGTTTATTAATGAACTCTGATGGTAAAATTGATAATGGATCGACATCAACAATAGAAGAAGCCGTTACTAACGGGTATGAATCAGCGGGTACTTTTGTATTGGGAACAAATGATATTACATTTAACCCGAATGAAGTTAGCGTATATCCAAATCCAGTATCTAATCTATTAAACATTGCTCTTTCTGGAGATTCTAAGCAAGACGTAACATTTAATATGGTAGATGTTTTAGGTAAAACGGTTTATACTGGAACTTCAATAAATAACCAATCTCTAATTACTTTAGACGTTTCTTCGTTTAAGAAAGGGGTATATTTTATTAACTTCTCAGAAAACAACCAACAATTTGTGCAAAAGATTGTAATTGAGTAATTAACCAAATTACATTTATATAAAAACGGTATTAAAGTTGAACTTTAATACCGTTTTTTTTCAAAAAACTAAAATGTAATTCAAAAAATTAGCGTTACTTTGTTTTTATTTAGATTAAATACAGATAATGGAACTAAGATTTTCGATTGGATTGGAAGAGCCTTTACTCGCTAATGGTGTCAAGCAGGTTATTACTAAAAAACCGGGCTTCCATTTAAATCAATTATGTTTTAATTTTACAGATCTTTTGATTGATATTCAATCAAACCGATCTAACTTCATCATTTTAGATCCTGATCTAAAATCTTTTGATCCCAGTAAAGATTTAGAACGCATTAAACAGGTTAACCCTAATGCTAAAGTGGCATTAATTTGTAAAAATGCTGGTAAAGCTATATTTCATAATCTTTTAGATATTGGTTATGATGGAATGATTTTATCATGCTGTAGTGAATCTGAAATTCTAAAAGCTATACAAAAAATTGTTGATGGCGGTCAGTTTATTTGTTCTAGTATCACAAAGTTTAAAATTGAACAAGATAAAAGCCTTGAATCTCTTAATATCTCTAATAGAGAAATAGAAGTTATTAAAGAAATCTGTTATGGATATTCGAGCAAAGAGATTTCTGACAACTTATCCTTAAGTTACCATACCATAGTAACTCATAGAAAGAATATTTTTAAGAAATTTGAAGTCAAATCTGCATTAGAATTGGTAAGGAAAATCAATGAAATGGGATTATATCTATATGATTCTTAAAAATACTGCTGGAAAAATCTTACTTTAATTGTTTCATTAGCAAGAGTAGATGGATTTCAGGAAACTTCATAGAAAATTTCATAGTTGGAGAATACGTAAAATAAGCACGAAAAACTTCATTTTACTAGTTAGTATCGGTATAGGTGTTTTTTCTGGATGCTTAGCCGTTAGTTTAAAGAATGCAGTATTTTTTGTCCAAAGTCTCTTAAAACACAATTCACTCTCACAATTTTCGAACACAACTTACATTCTGGCTCCTATTATTGGGATATCTTTAAGTGTTCTTATCATACGCCTATTTTTTAAACGAAAACCGAAGCTAGGAATATCAGCCATCTTAGAGTCTATTACACGTAAAAATGGATTTTTATCATCGGACAGTATATTATCTTCCTTTTTTGGATCTATTCTTACGGTTGGATTTGGAGGTTCTGTTGGATTAGAAGCTCCGGCCGCTCAATCTGCTGCTGGATTTAGCAGTAATTTATCTCGGCTATTTCATTTAAATTATAAAACTAGGTTATTAATGATAGGCTGTGCAGCAAGTGCCACGTTGTCTGCCATTTTTAATGCACCTATTGCAGCTTTGGTATTTGCCTTAGAAGTATTTATGCTCGATTTAACTACGGCATCTATCGTTCCATTGTTATTGGCTTCAGCAAGTGCAACCTTAACATCGCATTTTATTACCTCTCCAGAATTATCGTTTCATGCTGAATTCACACGGAATTTCGATTTAAAGTTCATTCCACATATTGTTCTTTTGGGTTTATTAGCAGGAATGTTCTCCGCATTTTTCAATAGACTGTATTTTCATATTCAAGGTTTGTTTAAACAAATAAACAAACAGGCCTACAAACTTTTAGTTGGTGGAGTTTCTCTAGGTATAATTATACTTATTTTCCCTTCTTTGTTTGGTGAAGGGTTTGAAGAGATAAATGAAATGTTATCTGGAAATGAATCTCATTTATCGATTTTTAATACTGAGCATTTTGGACTTATCCTTTTATTATTAATATTAACCCTATTCTTTAAAGCCTTGGCTTGTTGTATTACTGTTGAAGCTGGTGGTATTGGAGGTATATTTGCTCCAACTTTATTTATGGGGAGTACTTTGGGGTATATTTTCACTAAAGTGATTGATTTCTTTGGATTAGAAGTTAACCAAGGGCAATTTAGTTTAATTGGGATGTCTGCATTGGTATCTGGTATTGTGCATGCCCCACTTACTGGTATTTTCCTAATTGCAGAAATTACGGGTGGTTACACTTTGTTTATCCCGTTAATGATATCATCTTCTATTGCCTATCTTATTAGTAAATATTACGAATCAAAATCCATTTACAATAAAATTTTAGAGCAACAAGGGAATCATTTTTCTCACCATAAGGATAAAATAATATTAAACCGTATTGAATTATCTAAATTAATTGAAAAAGACTTTTCCATCGTTCAGTATGACATGACCTTAGGAGATTTAGTAAATACAATTAAGCTGTCTAAAAGAAACATATTTCCAGTAGTACAATCTGATAATACCTTTATTGGAATTGTTAATTTGGATGATGTTAGAGACATCATGTTCACTTCCTCTAAGTATGAATCTATTTTTATTGCAGATTTGGTACATGCACCAGCTGGTAAGGTAGATGTTAATACCAAGATGGAAGATGTTATGGATTTATTTAAGAAAACTGGCGCTTGGAATATTGCAGTGACGGATAAAGACAAATATTGTGGCTTTATTTCCCGTTCTAAAATCTTTAATGTATACCGAAGAACTTTAGTTGAATTCTCTGATGATTAATTATCGCTTTTATATTCATCAAAGCTTTTTAACCCTTTATACATTTCTAATAATTTAATAGTGTCATACGTATTCATAAATCCTTTATACTTCCAAATTAAGTCAGAATCTTTATATAAATGTAAAACGGGTACACTCTTAAATCCATAAGCTTTGGCAATTTCAGGATTTTTATCAATATCTATTTTTACGATCTTTAAATCATCGCCAAAATGATTAGACACTTCTTGCAAAATTTGATCTAACATTTTACATGGCTCACACCAATCTGCATAAAAATCTACAAGTACAAAAGGGTGGGAAGCTATTAAGCTTTTAAAATTATCCATAGGTTATTAAAAAATAAGTAAGGCTAAACCAAATATCAATCCTCCACACAAAAATAAATAACACGTATATGGAAGAATATCTGTTGCTTTTAGTTTAGTTATACCTAACAAAGGTAATGCCCAAAATGGTTGTAACATATTTGTCAGTTGATCTCCATAAGCTAATGCCATTATTGCTTTTCCATAATCTACACCCAAAGCACTTGAAGCCTGCATAATTACAGGACCTTGAACACCCCACTGTCCACCACCACTAGGTACAAATACATTGACAATACCTGCACTGATGTAGGTGAAAATCGGAAAAGTTGTCTGATTGGAAATTGACACAAAGAAATTTGACATCATTTGCACTAACCCCGATGCATTCATTAATCCCATAATTCCAAAATATAAAGGAAACTGAATTAATATTCCAACAGAACCAGTTATGGCTTGCTTACATGCATCCAAAAATCCATTAACATGGTTATGTAGACTTAAACATAAGCCAAATAGTAATAAGTTTATTCCATCTGGATTAATAAAATCTAATACCGAAGAAGACCATATAAACATATCTAAACCACAGATAAGAAGTACAATTCCTCCACTGGCTTTAATAAACAACGCGGATGCATCCAGCTTTTGTGCTCCAATGGCCTTTTCTTCTATTTTGACATTTTCTGGGTTAACAGAATGTGTTAATAAAGTTGGTACACTTTTATTTACATATTTATTAAGGACTAATAAAGCGAGAGGAATACAAACTAATAAGGCTCCCATTACGGTTATATTCATGGCTGAAAATATGGTTCCTCCATAATCTATCCGATCTGGCAATAACGACAATTGTTCCTCGTTAATAACACCTTGCATTAATTGCTTTAAATGGCCTTTTTCGGCAACTTTTGCTGGTGCAGATCCCGAAATACCACCATGCCATACCATTAAACTAGAATATGCCGTTGCAACAATAAGTGGATAATTAATTTTTATGGAATTTTCGGTTGCGTATTCGCCAATTTTACGAGCAAATATTGCGGAAACAATTAGCGCCAATCCCCAATTAAATAATCCAACTGCTATACTTAAAACACTAATAAATAATAAGGCTTGATTTCCAGTCTTAATTTTAGATAGCATCGCATTTATTCCTTTTGTTACTAAAGGACTTAATGCCATAACATGGCCTAATACTAGCATTAACATCATTTGGACTAAGAATCGCATTAACCCAGGATTCCACAATCCCGTTTTCCATGATTTGAATGCTTCAATAAGCTTAGGTTCATCTCCAGAAAAACTTCCAAAAACTAAGGTTAACACAAATGTTAACATCGTTAATAATATGGCAATACTAAATGGAGATGGTAATATCTTTTTAAACCACACTTCTATTGTTTCACTCTTTACCATTCTTATAATTTAGGGAGTAAATAATATTTTATACATCCTTTCATATATCTTGGATTAAACACTCCAAATACTTTAGCTCTATTTTTATATTCTAAAGCTAAATCCTTAAAGTTTGCCAATCGACTTAAATATAAAAATGCATTAAGAATATGTGTTTCCATTGCTTGATTGTAAATGGGCAATGCTTTATACTTTTCCAACACCAATTCTTTTTGTTGGTAACTCACTTTATAGTTCCCATGACTATTTCCTGAATGTTTTCTATAATATGCGGCTAAAAAATCCAAATATCCTATTTCATATTTTTGGGTCAATCTTAACCACATGTCAAAATCTTCAACCATTAAAGATTCATCATACTCACCAACTGCGTCCAGGCACGATTTTCTAATCATTACTGTAGGTGCTAATATATAGGTGTTGGTTAAAATTAGATCTTGAAATAATTGACCATTAGAAAAAGGTCTAGAAATTAGGTTCCCCTTTTTTCCATATTCATCGATCTCTTGCATATTAGATGCAACTAAAGCAAGTTCTTTATTCTTTTCTAAGAATTCAACTTGTTTAGACAATCGATCTTTAGTCATTATATCATCCGCTGCAATAATAACAATATAATCTCCATTTGCTAAAGGCCGTAACGTATTTAACGCATTTGGGAATCCACCATTCTCTCTAATAATGGCTTTAAAATTATAATGTTTAGATAGTGCCTTCAAACGTTCTCCACTTCCATCTTTAGAACCGTCATCCATCATAATCAGTTCAAAATTTTTGTAATCCTGATTATAAACACTAGAAACAAAATCCTCAAGAAAATGGATATGATTATATGATGACGATAAAATACTAACCTTAGGTTGATGCATATTATGAGTATAAAATTTTATGCAAGATAAAAAAAGCCTTTGAGTATGGACTCAAAGGCTTTATCACTTTTATTTTTGATTAATAGTAGAAGTTTATCTTTAAATATAATTTGAGAAAACTTCTGTAATTACTTCGCTATATTTATCTCCAAACTCCTGGATACACCATTGTTTTAATTGACTTATCTCTGTGGACTTTATCCATTCTATGGATTTACCCAATTCTTTTGTAAATAAATTTTTGTCTATACTAACATCTTTCAAGACATTTTTACATAATTCTAGCATTCGTTTTTAGTTTTTATACCAACGTTATAAGGTTCGTTTTATTGTATAAATTTACTAAAAAAATAGCTGTAGAATCTTCTTGAAAAATTTAATTTAGTTAAAAAATGTATATAAGGTTAACGCAACCGAATTGTTATACATTCCACTTTTATTAAAAAGAATATCCTCAGAGCTTACATCTGCAATAGACAATATAGAATATTGTAAATCGATTTGAAAAAATAACTTAGGTCCTATCTGTGTTTGCAGACCGACATTCCCTTCAAAGGTTACTTTATTAAATACATCATCAGCAATATCAAATTGTTCACCTTCAATAATTTTATCGGCACTCAATAAATATCCAAAAGCTATTCCTCCTCTTATTGAGGTTTTCTTAGAAAAGAAATATTTATAATAGGGTAAGAGTTCTGCATAGTGTAATCTGACCTTTCGATCTGGCCCAACACCACCTTTTTTTATCCAAGTGCTACTTCCTTTACCTTGAT
>CBDEVQ010000015.1:0-54453 GCA_965243605.1 Flavobacteriales bacterium | reverse complement strand
TTCGGATAACTCTTCAATCAACGGTTTTTTAGGATCAACTTTAATAAATTTAACATGATCTTCCGTTTTATTTACTTGATGATTTACAATCCAAGTAGGTGCGTCATTGTTAAATACATTATAAGATGTATCAAGATTTAAGCTATTATCAAAAACAATTCGCAAAGGATTAGTCCCAAATATTTTTCTAGAAGTAAGATTCGGATTGTCTACATGAGCCGTATTATAACCGACCAGGATAGCGTGTTCAACTGTTCTCCATTGGTGATTATAGTAGGCACTTTCAGGTTGTGAAATTGGGTAAGATCCCATTTCATTATTCTCTCTATTAATATCAATAAACCCATCTGAACTTTCAGCCCATTTAAGAATAATATATGGGCGTTTCTTTTTATGAAAAACAAAGAATTGACGATTCAGAAACCGAGCTTCATCTTGCAATACGCCTACTTTAGTTTCTATTCCTGCGTTAATAAGTTTTTCAATTCCTTTACCCGAGACTTCGGAGAAGGGGTCTATTGTTGCAATAACAACACGTTTAATATTATGAGTAATTATTAAATCTGAACACGGAGGGGTTTTACCGAAATGAGCACAAGGTTCTAGACTGACATACAATGTAGAATGAGGCAGTAAAGATTTGTCTTTTACATGATGAATAGCTTTAACTTCGGCATGTTCCTTACCGTATTCATGATGAAATCCTTCCCCAATAATTGTATTATTATGAACAATTACAGAACCAACCATCGGATTCTGTAAAACGCCATTTTTACCTTTAGATGCAAGTTCAAGGCATCTTTGCATCCATCTAATATCGTTAACTTCACTTTCCATATTGCATACAAAAATAAAGAAAGTATTGAATTAGAATTTATTCTGAGATGTTATGTGTTGTATTTTTTTTAATAAATTGAACAACACGGGAAAAGTAAATATGCTGACCTACAGTTTCCCAAAGGTTTACATGGTTTGCATTTTCTACAGTAATAAATTCTTTAACCTTAGATTTTAGGTTTTTAAAATTTCTTAATCCACTTTTTATTGATATTTTTTGATCTTTATTACCATGAACCATTAAAATAGGTTGTTCAATATTTTTGCAATCTTCAAATGGAACAACCAAATTTGGATCAAAATTTCCAATTTCTCCGGCACGATGAGTAATATACTCCGAAAGCAATTTATAATGGAATCCTAAATAGTGCTTAAAATAGACATGAACAATATTTTTCATTTCCGAAAATGTACTTTCAATAATCCCAAATTTTAAACGCTTATCTAAGGCCATCGCTTGTATAGATGTAGCACCACCTAGAGATTGTCCCCATATTCCAATATTAGAATGCCCCTTGTTTTCAAGTAAATCTATTAATTGAGAAATATCATATTTTTCATAATATCCAAAGGTTGTGTATTGTCCTTCACTCTTACCATGGGCTCTTAAATCTAGAGCTACCGTATGAAATCCTTGATCTGTTAAGTATTTAGAAAGAGGAATAAATAATTCTTTACTTTTAGTAATGCCATGTATTAGAATGACCGTTCCGAAAGTTGTTTGAGTTTTATTATAGGCTAAATATGCCGATAATTTTATTTGATCTTTGGTTTGAACAGTTAAATGCTCTCCAGTAAGATCTGAAGCTTCATAGGCTAAATTAATATCTTCTGTACGTAAAAATGGATGCGAGGTTTCAATAATAAACCTTGGCGCAATTAGATAGATTAGGATTCCTAAAACAATGCTTAATAGAAGAATTGTAAAAAACGAAGACAGAATTAAAGTAAATGTATTCATAATATAGATTTTGGATAATTAAATAATAGTAAAATGTCTATAACTCATAGAGAAATATAGATACAAAGAAAGAGTGTACGTAAAATTGAAAAAACCGCTATTAATTGTCGTATCTATATTTCTAATTGGAAGGGTTTAGTATTAGGTTGATCATTAGTATAATGTATACTAAACGCCTGTACTAAAGTTACGAAAAAAAAACGAGAAACTAATATAGTTTTATATTAAAAATTAATATTCAAAAGAATTAAAATTATCATCTCATATTTTTCTAGACGATTGTTTGAGAATAGAACCATTACTGACATAATTACCGATTATTTTGTGGCATATCCCTTGCATCATAATACGATGCATTAAAAAAGTGCGTAAAACAAAGAACTTACAACATCTGTTATTCAATTTTTAGAAATTTATGACAGAATTGACAATATAAAAAGATTAAATGGCAAAAAAGAAAGACAAAATAAGTACACGTCAATTATTGGACGACGATATTGAAATTGTTCCAAATATGATTGCTTTAGGAGAAATACAAGAAAATGATTCATTTGATAAGAATACTCTTCCTTCTCAAATCCCTGTATTATCCTTAAAGAATACTGTACTTTTTCCAAAAGTTACGCTTCCTATCACAGTATCTAGAGAACGATCTAAACGTTTAATAGAAAGTGTAGAGGCTAGTAATAAATTACTTGCTGTAGTTTCTCAAAAAAGTGCAGAAATTGTAGAACCAAATCAAAATGATTTATTTAGAGTTGGTGTTTTAGCCAAAATAGTAAGATCATTTGAATTGCCTAACAATAGTATAATGGTAGTTCTTCAAGCCGTTAGACGTATTGAAATTCTTGAATACACTCAAGAAGAGCCATTCTTTATTGGTCAGCCTAAAATGGCAAGAAAAGAAGACTTTAATAATGGAGCACGATTTAAAAAATTAGTTGCAAGCGTTAAAGAACTTTCATTAGAAATAATAGAAGAGTCTAATTTACCGGCCGAAGCTGGATTTGCCATTAAAAATATTAAAGGAGACAAACAATTATTAAACTTTGTTTGTACCAATATGAATGCTTCCGTTGAAGATAAACAAAGCTTATTAGAAATTACAGATCTAGAAGCACGTGCAAATGAAGCCATGGTTGAATTATCTAAAGATTATCAATCGGCTATTATTCGTACCGAAATTCAAGACAAAGTAAAGGATGGGATAGACGATCAGCAAAGGGAATATTTCTTAAACCAACAGCTTAAAACCATTCAAGATGAATTAGGAGGAAACCCTAATTCTCAGGAGATTGATATTATGAGATCTCGAGCTAAATCTAAAAAGTGGACTAAGGAAATTGCCGAAATATTCGATAAAGAGATCAATCGTTTAGCACGTATTAATCCTCAAATGGCCGAATATCATGTGCAAAGATCTTACTTAGAAACCATGTTGGATTTACCATTTGGTGAATACTCTAAAGATAATTACGATTTAAAACGTGCTTCCAAAATTTTAGAATCTGATCATTTTGGATTAGAAAAAGTAAAAGAACGTATTTTAGAGCATTTAGCCGTTCTAAAATTAAAAGGGAACATGAAGGCACCTATCATATGTTTACATGGACCTCCTGGAGTTGGTAAAACATCGTTAGGGCGTTCTATAGCTAAAGCTTTAAATAGAAAGTATATTAGAATGTCTTTAGGTGGTTTAAGAGATGAAGCCGAAGTTAAAGGACATAGAAAAACATATATTGGAGCTATGCCAGGACGTATAGTTCAGAATTTAAAAAAGGTAAAATCGGCTAATCCAGTATTTGTTCTTGATGAAATTGATAAAATTTCTAAAGATGCACATGGAGATCCGTCTTCAACGATGTTAGAGGTTTTAGATCCAGAACAAAATTTTGAATTTCAAGATAACTACTTAGACGTACCATTTGATTTATCAAGCGTTATGTTTGTTGCAACAGCAAATTCTATTTCTTCTATCCAACCGGCTTTAAGAGACCGTATGGAGATGATTGAAATTTCGGGTTATACACTTGAAGAAAAAATAGAAATTGGTAAAAGACACTTATTGCCAAAGCAGCTTGCAGAACATGGTTTAAAGAAAAATCAAATTAAACTAAATAAAAAGCAATGGCAGTATATTATTGAATCTTATACTTCAGAATCTGGAGTAAGAGGTTTAGACAAGGTTACAGCAAAAGTTGTACGTCAGGTTGCTAAATTATATGCTTTAGAAGACATCTTAAAAGAAAAGGTAACTATGGATGACCTTAAGAAGTTCTTAGGTACTCCAATCTTTGATAAAGATTTGTCTGAAGATAATAAAGTAGCAGGTGTTGTAACAGGATTAGCTTGGACACAAGTTGGTGGAGATATCCTTTCTATAGAATCTTCTTTTAGTAAGGGGACAGGTAAAATTTCTATGACAGGAAACTTAGGTGATGTTATGAAGGAATCTGTGCAAATTGCATTTAATTATATTAAATCGAATGCATCCAAGCTTGGTATTAAACATGAATGGTTGGTTAAAAACGATTTTTATATTCATGTACCAGAAGGGGCTGTTCCTAAAGATGGGCCAAGTGCGGGTATTACCATGTTATCATCTCTAATTTCTTTATTGAAACAAAAGCGAGTTAAAGCAAATTTAGCCATGACAGGTGAAATTACATTAAGAGGGAAAGTATTGCCTGTTGGTGGAATTAAAGAAAAAATTCTTGCAGCAAAACGTGCAGGAATTAAAGAGATTATTTTATGCCATAAAAATAAAAAAGATATTGAAGATATCGACGATCGATATATTTCTGGTTTAACATTCCATTATGTTAAAAAAATGGAAGAAGTTATCGAGATTGCAATTACAAATACAGATGTTGTTGATAAAAAAGAAGTTTTTGAAGCTTAAGTCAATCATATTTGGATACCCTTTTTTCGAAAAAAACATGCTATGTAAATAGCATGTTTTTTTCTTTTTATAGATTATTATCCGGTGATCATTTAATTTGTATAAAAAAAATACTTTTTTTTTATACAAATTAACCCCTTGTTACTCATGTAACTATTCTCAGTTTATGAGTGTTTTTAAGGGTTGAGAAGTATTTTGTTTCATGAAATGTTTGGAGAATAAGAATAAGGTCGTATATTTGCATCGCTTTAAACAACAAACGAGAGTTGGTTGTTACTGAAGTAAACGGAAGAATGGCTGAGTGGCCGAAAGCGGCACCTTGCTAAGGTGTTGAACGGGTGACTGTTCCGGGGGTTCGAATCCCTCTTCTTCCGCAGACTTCGGGGTGTAGCGTAGCCCGGTCATCGCGCCTCGTTTGGGACGAGGAGGTCGCAGGTTCGAATCCTGCCACCCCGACTATTAAAGCAAGTTGTCGTAGCAACAAAAAAAACTACGGGCTCGTAGCTCAGCTGGATAGAGCACCTCCCTTCTAAGGAGGCGGTCATAGGTTCGAATCCTATCGGGCTCACTTGAAAACCAACACTTTACAGTGTTGGTTTTTTTGTACTTCATAAATATGTAGCAATTGTGTGGCAAAATTGATATTGATACAAGCCAAATAAATTTATAAAATTGCAATAGATTAATAAGGGAACTGTTCTTAAAGTTATGGGTGTGAAAAAATGGATTATTTAAATATTCATTCGATCTTAATTTTCACAGAGAGTATTTCAGCCACCATAACCACCGATTTAAACACCAAGTTGAATGTAACGTATGAAAATGGTGGCTATTGCTGATTAGACTATTAATTAGAGTTAGAATGTATATTCGATTTAAAATAACAAAGCATTTACATTTATGGGTGTATTAATTACTGAGTTGAGAATTTATTAGAAATAGCCACTAAAACCACTAATTCAAACACCAAATAGGATGTAGTGTGTAAAATGGTGTTTTATAAGGAGTAAATGTAAATTATTAATCATAAATGATAAAACAGTGTGAAAAATTACTCAAATAATTATACCATCTCTTTTAATGCTATAAATTGAAATTATAAGTATATTTAAGTGTTAAATAATTAAGTTTAATTATATACACATTTTTATACCGTATGATATTTGGATATGCACGTAAAAGTACAGAAAGTCAAAAGTTACACCTTCAGATAGATGCTTTGTTAAATTATGGAGTTGAGGAAAAGAATATTTATTGCGATACCATTTCAGGTTCAAAATCACAAAGAGAACAACTCGATTTATTACTTGACAAACTAAGAGAAGGTGATACCTTGGTCACTTGGAAAATTGACCGAATGGCTAGAAGTGTTTCGCATTTTTTAAAACTTATGGAACGTTTTAAAGAAAAGGAAATTAAGTTTATTAGCATTCAGGAACCGTTTATTGATACAACATCTTCTTACGGTAAGTTTATTTATACTATTTTTAGTGCTGTTGCGGAATTAGAACGAAATATTATCATTGAACGTACCATTGCTGGACAAGAAAGTGCAAGGCGTAAAGGTGTTAAATTTGGTAGAAAAAGAGGTTTAACAAAAGAAGCTCAAAAGAAAGCTAGATTGGCTGCCGAATATTACAAAGACGAAACAAAACAGCTTTCTATATTGGAGATAATGAAACTTGTGGATATAAAATCTAAACCGACCTTATATAGTTATCTGGAGTATATGGGACGACGAAATTGTAAAGTATGTAAGGTCATGTTTTGGGATAAGGAACAAGAAGCTCAGCATGCTTATTGTTTGGAGCATTTGGGGGATAAAAAGGAATTGGAATACTTAAGTAAAACATGAGGATGTTGAAAGATATATTAGATAAATATGATAATCTAAATAATAAAAATTACCATGAAAATGAAATATACAAAGAACTTAAAAATTTAGAATCCAATCATGAAATATTAGAATATGAAAAATTAGCTTTTGCTTTTAGTGAAAATAGTGATTGTAATTGGAGTGATATATATAGTCCATTGTTAATAATTCATAATTATGAATATCCTTCATTGTCTGATATTGATCATGAAGTTATTGAATATTGGAAAGTAAGGTCAAATGATGTAAAAAACCCAATTTTAAGAACTAGGTATTTAGGGCTTATCATAGATTTTGAGGAAAAGATTACAAATATAAGCACGGACTTTAGAATAAAAAAGGGTTTTGTAAATAGTATAACGGACGTAATATTAAATGGATATTTAGCATCTACTTTTGCTTTGATAAAAAAGCTCAAAATAGCATTGAGGTATAGTAAAAAATATAGAGTTAATGAAGTTCATCGTAAACTGACAAAATTTATCGTTGATTCAGATGATATAGATATGGTTATTTTTTCTTTAGGTCAATTTCCGACTAAATTTAAGCTGCTTAACTTTTCAGTTGAAGAAAAAGAACTCATACTCAAGAAAGGAAAAAGTCATATTAAACAATTATATGAAAAATATCCATCGGAATTACAGGATACTAGGATTAAATTGTTAATTAAGGATTTGATAGAATATGATTTTATAGAAAACAAACAGGTAATATTAGATGGATATATAAATTTCATTAAAAACATTATAGTAAGCACTCATTTGAAAGAGCATCATTTAGAACATGCTTATAATATCTCGACAAAATTATTTTCTAAAACTGAGAGAGGTCCTATATTAAGGGAAATGAGGCTAGCTAGAATTAAAGTTGTATCTAGTATGCCTTTAATAAAAGATCAGTTTGAAATTCCGGAATCGTTTTTAGAAATATCGGATTTTGACGATTTATATCGAAATATTTATGAATTGATATTTAGTCATGTGAAAATATTTAAGTCTTTATATGATATAAATAAAGATAGAGAATATGGTTTGGAAAAATATTTCCCAGGGTATCAATATTCTAGTTTTGGTACCAAAACAGCTGTAACAACCTATAAAATGGCTATTAATACTATCTTTAAACTACTTAATATTCGATTATCAAGACACTTTGATATATTTAAAAAAAAATACAATATGACTGAATCTGAAATATGGGAAATCCTTAAAAATAGTTGGATAATTGACAAGTCTCAACTACCATTATATGACATCGCTATAAAAAAGTATTTTGAGAATGACTTTGTTTCATTTCTACATATATCTATTCCTCAGATAGAGAATTCATTAAGGGAGTTACTAAAAAATGAAGGTCATACTATTACTAAATCTAATAATGGACAAACACAGTTAATCACATTTCATGATGTTCTAGAAAAATTGCAAAGTGAAAATATTCTAACGCATGATTTAGCAAAGTATTTAATATATCTTTTTACAGATCAAACAGGCTTGAATTTAAGAAATAAATTATGTCATGGTATAATGAAACCAAGTGAATTTAATCAATCTAATGCTGATTTAGTATTTCATATACTAATATCTTTTGGCGAAATTTAGTTTTTAAACTAAATTTATACAAACGGAATTCTTAGTGGTAAGTGTAAGGTTTATACAGGTTGGTGTGTGATAATTACCAAAGTTTATTAAAAATGAAAGAAATATATAGAGGAATTGGTTCGTCTGGGACATATGATTTAAGAACATTAAAGCAAGATAAAAATATTTATTTAATGGATAATCATATGGCTGCTGCATGGTGTTGGGGAAAAGAATTAGATCAAACTAAATCATATAATATTTTACATATAGATAAACATTATGATTTACTGCCAGTATCATCAGAATACGTTAATCTAGTAGAATTTGATATTTTTCTGATGGAAATTGATGAGTTTATTGGTTTGAAGAATTCATCAGGTAAGCAAGTTTTTAGATTTGACAATTATCTTACAATTCTTGATTTAATGTACCCTCATTTATTTAAAAAGAAAAACTTTGCAACACCTAAAGAAGGTAGTCTGCCAAGGGAATGGAAACTTTATGAATCGAATATATACGATTTATCTACAGGGAATTTATCAAATTGGATAAATGAAACGGATGAAAAATAGATTGTAAATATTGATATAGATTATTTTTTTAATAAAGATTTAAATGATAATTACTTCCAATTTTTAACAGATGAGTACATAATTAACATTGCTAAGGATATAAAACAAGCAATGGTTAATGTAGAAGTAATTACAATTGCTTTAAGCCCTAATTTTTGTAGTGGTGAAGTAAATGCCAATAGAGTTGCGACTTTAATAATAAATGAGTTATTAGCTTCCTAGTAAAGTCTATAATCCGATTAACCTAAGAGTGTGTGTAAAACTATAAAAAACTAAATATGTATAATTCTATTTGTCCAAATTGTAATGAATCATTTGACCAGCCACGCCCTGGTCAAGTTTATTGTGATCATGAGTGTCGTACAGTTATGGCTGAGAAAAGAGAAGAAGAACGCAAAAAAGAATCTAAGCTTAAACATATTGAAGAGGTTAAATAAGACCCTAAACAAATTTATTGCGATAAAGATGGAAAGGTTTACATAAAAGCATTCAAAAAGGAGCCATGTACGGGCTGTATTTGTGGTTATAAGACAGAGTTAGATTTAAATCAATTAGGACTTGAATATTCTGAAGAGTTTCTAAAAAGGGAGTACGAAAGATTATATCAATTAAATACAATTGATATAGAAAGAAAGGATATCAATAAGGTAAATATTGCTTTAAAATGGATTGAATCAATAAAAACCAAAGTCTAAAAAAAAAATAACAGATCGCATTAGAAACGATTTTAATGTCGACAATTCAACACCTGAATGAGACAAGAAAAAAATGAGGAGATTTGAAAGGTCAATAAAACTTGCTTTTGACAAGAATTTAGGTAAAATACTTGAAGCTGAAGAGGTTTTTAGCGAGACTAAGGATGCTTTTAATATTAGGAAACAATATCACGAGAAAAAGCTGAATTTATTTTGCTGTGAATGTGAACAAGAGTTAATGGTCTCTGGAAGTAAATTTGACCGACTCCATTTTAAACACAAACCAGGACATTCATTTTGTAATCTTTCGGACGGTCAACTAACAGTTAAGGAACAAGATGTATTTACCAAAATACTAAGGAGTAAAGAAAGTGAAAGACACATTGAGTTAAAGACCAATATTGGCAAAATGTTAGAGAATGTTGATGGTGTCGATATAGAAAGTATTGCAATAGACAATAGGTTTATTTCATGTAATGGTGAAAAAAGACGACCTGATGTTTTTTGTAATTACAAAGGTCTCAATATTGTTTTTGAAATCCAATTATCTGAATTGTCTTTAGGGTATATCCTCAGTAGATATGAATTCTATAAAAAGAACCAAATGTTTCTTATATGGATACTTGATGATTTTGATATTCACAACCAAGGCACTCTTGAAAGAGATATAAAATACTTAACCGAATACGAGAATTTTTTTAAGCTTGATGAGTCTACAAATTCTCTCAAATTTATTTGTGAGTACAAATACCCATTTTTAACAGAAGACAATCGTCTATTAACAAAATGGCTAACAACTTCGGTTTCTCTTTCTCAGTTTCAATTTGACTCAAGTGTGTACCAAGTTTTCTACTATAACTTTGGAAATAACAAAACCAAAGCAGAAAAAATACAAAAAGTTCGGGAAACTGAATTACTTGAGATAAAACGTCAAAAACTAGAGGAAAGAACACTTAACCTTGCAAAAGATAGAGCTCGCAAAATAATTGATAATATTAAGTACGTAAGAAAGAATAAGCATTTGTCCTATGATAGGATAAAGCTTCAGATAGATGAGTTTAATGCATTAGAAATTAAAGCTTTGAATGATTTACTTGGGCTTAGTAAACGAAAAACGCCGATTATAAAATGGATAAAAAATGCGAAAAGAGAAGATTACCGGTTTATTGAGTTCCTTATTATTTGCAAAAAAATTGAAAAGGATTTGAATGAGACAAATATAGAAGGTCAATCAACTTTTCAGTGTTTAATTGACAACAATGAATTCCATTATAATGGAAAAAAAACACTTTTAAAAAGACTTCTTGAGAATGGCTATAAGTACATATCAAATGATTTAAAAAAGCTTGAAAGTTTAATTGATACTTCAGAAGAAATCATGCTTTTTGAGTTATGTAATATGGTTAATAATAGAATACATGTTACTAGTTTATTTAGACATTCAAAGCTCATTTTTATACTAGAATCTGCTAAAAGAAATAAATTAATTGGATACAAATACACTAAAAAAAAATGGATCCAATTGGCAAATACTGCAATTGAATATTACAAAGAGTATTGGGACTATATTGAGTCTGTATTTAAGTATTATCAGGTTTGGGATAAGGTGGAAAGTGAAGATGCGTCAGGTAAGTTTAGTAAGAAGCTCCAAGATTATTATTTGACAATGCCTAAACAAAATTATGAGCTTGACGAATTAATCAACGAGCTTTATCCTGAAATTTATAAAAAATAAAAGATCTGAAGAATTGGAAAATCTTTTCCGAAATCTAAAAACCCGATCTTATTCTTGGAGAGTATTTCGTACTAAAAGACTAATTATATCGATAGGGATAAAGAATAAATTGATCTTTCAAGTACTCTATATCACCTGTTTTCATAAATCTTATCGAAAATGGATATACCATATCACTGTAATATGGCTTAATCGGTCTATTCAAGGCTATTAAAGCGTTTGAAATAGTTTTAACAGCTAAGTGTTTGACTTTTTTGTATTCACGCTTATATACGTCTATTTGGTGTTTTAAAAAAGTTATAATTTGTCGATATATATCCTGTTGTGCATTGCAATATTCTTTAAATTTTTCAGCAATTGATTGTATTGAATAAATATCAAATCTTACATTTTTATTTTTTTTGCTACTTAGATAATATTTCCTCTTAAGAATTTCCCTGCTTTGGTGTTCTTGGTAAAAGATTCGCCGAATTTGCAAAATTCGGAATGTTAAAATTTATTTTTCGGATGTTTCCGAAAAATATCCATAGTCTATTAGTTTATTAATATTAGAGTAATAATAGTATTACTTTAATAGAGGGATGAAACTTTGTTCTTTTGAAAGGTTAACTAATTGATTTTCAGCGATACGATTTTTTATGTTTTTTAAGAGCGTTTTGGGTTGATTTTTTCGGTATGTTTTACTTAAATAAGATAAAATTCATTCATTGGAATAACCCTGCTTTGGTGTTCTTGGCAAAAGATTCGCCGAATTTGCAAAATTCGGAATGTTAAAATTTATTTTTCGGATGTTTCCGAAAAATATCCATAGTCTATTAGTTTATTAATATTAGAGTAATAATAGTATTACTTTAATAGAGGGATGAAACTTTGTTCTTTTGAAAGGTTAACTAATTGATTTTCAGCGATACGATTTTTTGTGTTTTTTAAGAGCGTTTTGGGTTGATTTTTTCGGTATGTTTTACTTAAATAAGATAAAATTCATTCATTGGAATAACCCTGCTTTGGTGTTCTTGGCAAAAGATTCGCCGAATTTGCAAAATTCGGAATGTTAAAATTTATTTTTCGGATGTTTCCGAAAAATATCCATAGTCTATTAGTTTATAATAATAGAGTTGTTCTAAGTAATACTTTAATAGAGAGATGAAACTTTGTTCTTTCATGAGGTTAACTACTTGAATTTCAGTAATGCCTTTTTTGCGTTTTTAGGATCGTTTTGATTTAATTTATTGAATAAGATTAATCTAAATTTGACTTTTGTGTTTAGATGTTCTAAAGTAATAATTTATAGCATTACATATCTTTTATTGTCAATTCAATATTTGTAGTACCAGTTTTAAAACTAATTTTTAGTGTTTGTAGATTAATTATGAAACTAAGAATTGGTGTTTTTTAGGTGGTTTTGG
The DNA here is from genome assembly GCA_965243605.1 of Flavobacteriales bacterium. Classification (GTDB taxonomy): domain Bacteria; phylum Bacteroidota; class Bacteroidia; order Flavobacteriales; family CAJXXR01; genus JBMYYR01. The sequence continues at coordinate 41,886 of CBDEVQ010000015.1, read as the reverse complement.
TGTTTTATTTAGTGGATATGATTCACAAAAGGGGGGATAATAAACCTTTTGTTATACTAATTTTTATGATATAGAATGATGTACGCGTGTTTTTTTTGTAATAACTCGTTTAAAACACTTCTAAAATAATTTAGTGGAGAATGTTTTTTAACAATATTTTATTAATTGAGGTCTAGTGTATACACCAATGTGAATTATTGATGTTTGTGGTGGTTTTATTGGTTCTGATATAATAAAATCTATCTTGTTATGTGCACTTTTGAAAAGTCTATATTTATTTTTGAATCTATTTTGCGCAAAATTAGAATATGCATTAGTGTATTAATAGCCTAAAAAGGGTGTTTTTCCTATTTCGTTTTAGGTTGAGTAAATGTATTTTTGGCTAAATGTTTTATGAATAAACATCGCAAATAACGTGGAAGCCGAAAATCGAAAAGAGTAGGTTAAATTATTATAATAAGTATATTTTTATGAAAACACTAAAAACACTAAAAAATCGATGTAAGACATGCTATTATCGGATTAATTTACTTTTAGTATTGTGTTTAATAGGAGGGTTATCTTCATTTAATAGTAGGGCACAAGTACCAAATGTCGATTTATCAACAGTTCCATTTTATCAAGATAATTTCCAATTGTTGTCCGAAATAGACTCCATGCAACAAGATACAAATTTTGTGATGAATGGGTATTATAAAGAACCGTATAGAGCAATGCGAACTTGGGGCCCTAGGTTATACCCACATGGAGATATGCGTTTAGCCTCTAATGCATATGCCGATTATTTTGCAGGTTTTCATTCAACCCAGGTAAATACATCGTCTTGCAATGTATATGAGGCAGAATGGGAATATACAGGGAGTAATGGATTACCAGATTATAAAAGAGGACTTTCATCGGCTGGTCAAATTAACCGATTAGCATTCGATCCAAATTATAACAATACCACGAATCAAACCATATATGGGGCTTCTTTTTATGGGGGACTTTGGAGAACCGAAAATAATGGTGAAGATTGGAGTGTAGTGAACACCGATCATCAATTACCCTATACATCTGTATCAGATATAGCTATTAGTCCTACAAATTCTAATACCATTTATATATCGACAGGGAGAGGAAATCAAGGTATAGTGCATTATTCAAGTAATTTTTATGGTACAAATCCAATATTCTCTTCTGGGGTTTATAGAAGTACAGATTATGGTGTAAATTGGTCGGTAATGAATTCTGGATTAACTTCTTCAATTAACAGTGATGAAGGTCTATTTATTCGACGATTGGTAATAAGCCCTCATGATGAAAATAAAATGGTAGCAGCAACTTCACAAGGTATATTTGTGTGTAATAATGCAACCTCTACAGCCCCGCTTTGGAATTCAATACTATCCGTGACTAATCCCAATACAACTATTGATGATAATGATATTGAATGGCGAGGAGCAGAGTTTCATCCAACCAATCCAAATATTGTTTATGCCAGTGGTAAAGACATTGTAAGATCTATTGATGGCGGTATTTCATGGCAATCTATGACAGGACCTGGGACAGGGCTAGAATTAGAGACTCAAATACTTGATGATATTTATGAAAAAGGACAGGATATTGTTGTTAAAAGAATTAATATAGATGTAAATGTTAGTGATCCTAATGTGCTTTATGCACATATAATAGCTGATTTTACTGAGGTGAAAATAGTTGAAACTTATGATCTTAATACTGGAGCAATTACTTACGATACAACTTTAACGCCTACACATGGAAGTATGGTTTACAAATTTGTTGGGAATTCATGGAAATCTTTAATTGAAATAAATAGTAAAATGAAATGTAATACGTCTTGGATGGCAATTGAAGCTGACCCAGTGAATTTGGATGTAGTTTACGTTTCTGGAATTCATGTCCATAAAATTGTTGAAGATCCAAATGGAGGATTAACCACACCTATTCAAATATCAGTAAGAGGAGTTAATAAATATCATGATGATTCCCATGATTTAGAATTTCCACCAATTGCTAACCCCGATTACTTGTATTCAGCAAATCATGGTGGAGTAGCTAAAAAAGATGTCAGTTATTTACATAATAAATTAGGTTGGGAGAGTATTAGTAATGGAATACAAACCCAGTTAATTTGGAGTTTTGATGAAAATAGATACGACGGAAATAAGAAAGTCATTGCCTTACAGGATGCAGGGGTTGTAATTTCGTTTTTAGACGAAGAAGAAACATTAAAATGGAAGCAACTTAATTATGAAGGTGATGGATATGCTGCTAATATAGTTGATGATAAAGAGGATACATACATCTGTCGATTTAGTGGTGGTGGTCATAGGGGGTTTGATGTTTCATTTAATCCAAATAGCGAACCACAAACAAGTGTATTTTTTAATAGCTATAATCTACCACGCCATGATCATCCACAACACGATTCGATAGTAGTTTGGGTTGACGACCCTGGGTCAACTTATCGATTTAAAAATCATCCTAAGACCGATAAACCAATAATGGGCGCGCGTAATTTATATCAAATGGAGCAAACTTTTCCAGATGCAGATGATATATACTTAAATACCAATAGTGATTTATGGTCTGTAATGTCTGATATAACAAAGCAACATGGTGCATTTCAGATTGGAGATTGGGCTTATGCACCTAATGACTTAAATACCATTTATGTCCTTACTCAAAGTCATCTTTCTTACCCTTTATATTACAATGAAGAAGATATTAATGATTGGAGTAGTGGAGGAGTTTTATATAAAAGTACTACGGGGTATTGTAATGGTATATTTGGAGATACCTCGGATTTCCGTTTTGAATATATTCATAATAATATTTACGATTCCTATGGAACGACAGATGGTCTATATTCCTACATACCTCCAATGACAGGAATAGCTGTAGACCCACAGAATTCAGACCGATTATGGCTTAGTTTTACAGGTTTTGATGATGCCTTTAAAGTTTTAATATCAGAAGACGGAGGAGATACTTGGACTAATGCTGATCCATCAGGTTCTTTAAATAATTTACCCGTAAATAATATTGTTTATCAAGAAGGAACAAATGATCGATTATTTATTGCCACCGATGCAGGTGTTTATTACAAAGATGCCTCAATGGATTGTTGGGAACGATATGGAGATATACCTAATGTTCGTGTGTTAGAATTACAAATAAACCCTTGTAACGGAAAGCTATCTGCGGCAACCTTTGGTCGAGGAATATGGGAAGTTGATTTACCTGTATCAAATGGTATAGCTAATAATATAACCATAACAGAAAATACAACATGGACAGGTGAACAATATAGATATAGTAATATTGTTATCCCTAACGGTGTAACATTAAATATAGAAGGGAATGTTCATATGCCTCATCGATCTAAAATACAAGTTTTAAAAGGCGGTAAACTAATTGTAGATGGTGGAACATTAACTAATAGTTGTCAATCACCTTGGATGGGAATAGAAATAGAAGGGGATAATAATCTTAACCAGTTTGGAAGTAATCAAGGAAAGGTAGAACTTAGAAATGGGGCTCGTATTGAATACGCTGGCTTGGGTGTATTGTTAATGACACGTGATATTAATGGAGACCATATTTGGGGAACAGCAGGTGGAGTGTTAAAGGCTGAGAACACAACTTTCTACAATTGTAGACGAGGAGCCTCTTTTATGGCTTATGATAATATTTCAAATAGTGGGAACCCATTGCGTAACTTTTCATACTTTAAAGACTGTACCTTTACTTTTGATGATGGGTATAAAGAAACATTTGCTCATACCATTTACCCTGTAGGAATAAGTATGTGGGGGGTAGATGGAGTATTAGTAGAAGGGTGTACCTTTAAAAATGAAATGACTACTATAGAAACTTCTACTCATGATAAATACGATGGTCATGCTATTGTATGTGCTGATGCTTCTGCAAATATAAAACCTTTAATGTCCGATCCACCAATTGGACAAACCCAACAAATTGAAAAACGTAACAGTTTTACAGGGTTTGATTTAGGGATATATTCATATGGAATAGATAATACAGATATCTTAGTTGTTCGTGATAATATATTTAACGACAATAAGCTTGGTGTTTATGCGGATCAATCCACCAATTTATCTATTGTAGAAAATCAATTTACCGTTCCACATTTAGGTGCTGTATCCGAAGGCTATGAAGTAAGAGCTGCAGGAATCTATTTAAAAGAGACTTATGATTTTGAAGTGGAAGAAAACACTTTTATTGGAACTGAGGATGGAAACAATTACGATGGTGGATTTGTGATAGAAAACTTAGAACCTATCGACCCTGACGAACCCTATTCAACAGTTTCACGTCATGAACGTATTTTTAGAAATACATTTAACGATTTAGGATTTGCTGTATTAGCCTATGGAAATAATGGTGGAGAATATCAATCTTCAGACGGACAACAAACATGGGTGAGTGGTTTTGAGTTAAAGTGTAACGACTTTGGACAAAACACCAATAATTACCAAGATGTATATATCGATACCAATGCCTCTATCTTACCCGAACAAGGGCAGTTTGGAGCATCTACAGAAGATCCTGCTGGAAATAGATTCTCCGCTGCTCCTGGCGCTACACCGTATGGGCATATCTTTATGGGGCAAGGAGCCTTAGAAATTAGTCCATATGTGTGGCATGGGCAAACTCAATCAACAAACCCTGATGAATCTCATCCGAATTTTGTGGATAGAGTAGAAATGGATGAAGCATATGATAAACCTTTATCATGTCCAACGGATATCGCCCAAGACGATGATGAAGAAACCTTAGCATCGGATTTTGGAGAAATTGGATTTATCACCGATCAAATCTCCACACTAAAATTAAATTACACCAATATTCTTAATGGTGGAATTCGTGCTGATATTATGGAAGTGTTACTTGATGATTTAAGTACGTCTCAACAAATAAGAGATGAGCTTATACAAGGGTCTCCATATTTAGATGATGACATTCTGATTGCAGCCATTACCCGTCAAATTTCGTTAAATCAATGGCATTTAACCGAAGTACTGGTATGGAATTCAAGACTCAGTAGAAATGTAATGAACGTTCTTAATCAGGTACAGCCCCTTACACCCTATCAATACAATTTAGTGTTAAATACCGATGGAAATTCGCAACGTTATTTATTAGAACTTGAAATCCGTAAGCGTGAAAAAGAACTGCATAGAGCAAAATCGGATTACCTTTTAAAAGCATGGACGGATGAATCGGTAAATATATATGATGAAATTATCAAACTTTATGAAAACGATACAGATATGGACAGTAAATCTAAAGTGATTGATGCCCATTTAAAAAAGAAGGATTTTACAAAATCAGATGCCCTTATTAATGCTTATATTCCGTTAAATACAGACGATAAGTTTAAAGCATTCTATACTTTAAAATCAGACTTAGTCAAGAATGGTAAGAATTGGTTCCAAATGGATGAAGATGAAATTCGTGATTTAGAGGCCATTATAGATGAAGATAAATACATTGTAAAAGCAAAAGCGGAGAATGTTAGACGCTTAATCCAAGAAGAATTCGTAACTTTTACACCTAAACCTGTTCATTTGAATTTACCAGGGGCTAAACAGGCATATATTGGTAAGATTGATGATGGATACCCGTTAAATGATATTATTGAAGTAAGCTATATACAAAATGACAAAGATTTAGTCTTTGTTAATACAAGCCGTAAAGCGCAATATATTATAGCAAACAGTAAAGGACAAATATTATTAGAGGGAGTTTTACCTAGGCAGGTAACGACTCTAAACGTAAATCATTTACCACAGGGAATCTACCATATTAAGATTCAAACAGCAGATTATAATACATGCGATGAAACATTTGTTATTCGATAATATACTTTACCCATTCCAAAGAAGGCGCAAAGCCTTCTTTGGGATAATCTTTATGCTTTTATTTGGCATTAATATATTTGCTCAGGATGCTGTTTTTCAATTGGAAGATTTAAGAAGGTGTAATACAGTAAAGATAGCCTATGATGGAGGTTATTACATCGTAAATGAAACACATGACCATACTTATGATGGAGTAATTGTTAAACTCAATCATAAAGGAGAAGAAGTTTGGAAAATTGAATTAAGTCCAGAAGATACCTTTAAAATTAATTCTATCGATGAACTATCTAACGGAGATATTATTATCGCTGGGGAAACTATTCAATATTGGTCACCATATATTCAAAAAACAATTAAATCTCAAGATGGTGTATTGGCTCGAATAAATACTTGTGGAGAGGTTCAATGGGTAAAAATCATTGTTCGAGACCCAGCGGTTAAACTATCGGATCGTATCAAAGCTGTACTAGTGGATAGTGAAGATAATATTTGGGTGAATCATTATATTAATTTAGGCTTAGATCAGGATTTAAAAGATACCTATGCGGGAGGAAAAAGAGGGGCTGCATTGACCATTAGTAAATTTAATGCCGATGGGGAGTTTTTATACCGAACTGGGGCACTTTTAGATAATCCAAATGGGGTTGTTTGGGAAATTAAAGAATCGTCTTATGGCGGAGTTATAGCTGTTGGATTTGCAAGTTTCTTACCTTATTATAATCAAATCTATAGTGATACTAATGATATTGTTTATGACCGCGCATTAGTGATGAAAATCGACGAAGAGTGTGAAATTCAGTGGCACGATGTATATAACTGGGAAAATGATGAGATTTTTGACCCTCAAACGCAAAGTTCACATCCTTTTATAAAATTTAGTCGTGCATCATCAATTTTAGAAACACCAGATTCTAATTATTTGGCACTAGGAAATGATATATTTTTTGATACAGTTCTAAATAGTAGAACATATAATTTATTGTTGTATGAATTAGACAAAGACGGCGAATTATTAAGAGATACCATTTATCAACATACCCATAGTGTTAATTTTTCATTTATGAAATATCTAAATGATTCAACCATAGCTATGGTAACGAACCCCCTTCCGTTAGATGATATTTATGGCGATAATCATTTAGAAGTTTGGAAAATCAACACTAATACATTTAATGTAGAAGGACGTTATATTGATACTAACAGATATTTACCAGCAAGTCGTATTGATATAACCGATGAAGGGAAGATCCTTATAGGCGCGTCAAAACCTAGTCCTGTTTATTCAAAAACGCATGTACTGGTGATTGATCCAATAACTATGGAATTAGATACAATTCCAAATATAGATACAAATACCTACGACTATCTATGCAACGGAACGTTTATGCCTGAACTTATTGATTTACCCGATGATACAGCTACTTATGAACCTATTGGAGTTTATGAATATGATGGTGGACAAATAGAAATTGTATATGACTGGACACATAAGAATTTAAAAATTACCAGTTCATTGTTTCAACACGCTCGATATATTATAGCAAACAGTAAAGGACAAATACTCTTAGAGGGAGAATTACCAAAACAGGTAACGACTTTAAACGTAGATCATTTACAAGCAGGTATTTATCATATCAAGATTCAAACGGCAGATTATAATACATGTGATGAAACATTTGTTGTTAGGTAATATTATTAATCTATCGCAAGGAAGGCTTAGTGCCTTCTTTGCAATAGTCTGTTTTCTGTTTTTTTGTAATTTAAATTTTGCTCAAGAAGCTATTTTCCCATTGGATAACCATAAAGCTTGCTATGAAGTGATGACAGCTTATGATGGAGGATATTATGTTGTGAATGTATCTGAGAATCATTTGTATGATGGGACAATTTTTAAACTTGATCATAAAGGAGAAGAACTTTGGAAGATTGAAGTACATTCAGAAGATACGTTTTTAATTACTGGAATTGATGAACTTTCTAATGGAGATATTATCATAGCAGGAGAAACCATACAATATTGGTCTCCTTATGTACAAAAAACTACTAAGTCAAGAGATGGCGTATTGGCTCGAATTAATACTTGTGGAGAGGTGGAATGGGTGAAAATCATTGTACGAGATCCAGCGGTTAGAATATCCGACCCTATTCGTACTATATTAGTTGACAGCGAAGATAATATTTGGGTTAATCATGCGATATATTTAGGCTTAGATCAGGATTTAAAAGATACATACGCAGGAGGAAAACGAGGTGCAGCATTAACCATTAGTAAATTTAATGCCGATGGAGAGTTTTAAACCGAACAGTGGAACTTTTAGATAACCCAAATGGAGTTGTTTGGGAAATAAAAGAATCTTCATATGGTGGGGTGATAGTTTCTGGATATGCGAGTTTTTTACCTTATTACAATCAGATCTATAGCGATACCAACAGCATTGTTTATGATCGGGCTTTAGTTATGAAAATAGATGAGGATTGTGAAATTGAGTGGCACGATGTCTACAATTGGGAAAATGATGAGATTTTTGATCCTCAAACTCAAAGTTCACATCCTTATATAAAATTTAGTCGAGCATCTTCAATCTTAGAAACATCAGATTCTAATTATTTAGTATTAGGAAATGATATATATTTTGATACAAACTTAAATAGCGACACTTATAATCTTCTTCTATATGAATTAGACCAAAATGGAGAATTATTAAGAGATACTATTTATCAGCATACCCATAGTGTAGGTTTTTCATTTATGAAATACCTAAATGATACAACAATCGCATTAGTCACAAATCCGTTTCCATTGGATGATATTTATGGAGATAAACATTTAGAAGTTTGGAAAATAAATACCAATACATTTAATGTTGAGGGACGGTTTATTGATACCAATAGATACTTAGCAGCAAGCCGTATAGATATAACAGATGAAGGGAAAATACTTATTGGAACCTCTAAGCCAAGTCCTGTTTATTCAAAAACTCATGTATTAGTTATTGACCCTGTTACTATGGAATTAGATACTATTCCAAGTATAGATACCAATATATATGATTATTTATGTAGTGGAATATTTATGTCTGAGTTAATCAATTTACCTGATGATACAGCAATTTACGAACCTATTGGAGTTTATGAATTTGAAAGTGGGGAAATAGCCATTGTTTATACCCAAACCTATAAAAATGTAATTATAACCAGTACATTACCACAAAAGGCACATTACCGTTTAGTTAATACGCTTGGTCAGGTATTACGCTCTGGAGTTTTACCAAAAGAGGTCACGACTTTATATGTTGGAGACTTACCAAGAGGGACATACCATATCCAATTAGAAAAGGATGAACATAAGTTGTGTAATGAAACATTTGTTGTATACTAAGGATAAAGATTCTATTACATTAAGAGTTAGCTATAGATTATTAGTTGTTGATTATTAGTGTGTGAAAATTACGCGTTTATTTATTAATATTCATAAATTTAAATATCTATAAATTTTTTATTATGAAACATATTTATACACTTTTATTATTATTCATTACAACATGTTCATTATCCCAAAACTGGGAACCATTTCCACATACAACAGCTATGTATTCTTCTGAAGATTCTTATAAGCACTTTTATTTACCATTACATAATCTAAATGAAACTGATACTTTTTTAGGTGTTGGTATAGGGAATATGATTGATTTAATTTTTTCAGACAACCCTACTGGAGATTATCAAAATATGTGGCTTATAGATTTTTTAAATGATAAAGCAGGTTTTCAATCACCATTGATTAATAATGAATCTAGAAAAACATGGTTAAAAACGTATAAAAAAAATGGAAATCATATTCAATTTGTTTCAGAACTTGATGAGACAATAAAAATACACTTAGTAGAATCAGACACATTTTTTATAGCAAATACACAATTCTATTCATTAGATACAACGTATTATATTTCGAAAATAGATTCCATTGAAGTTCTTCCTTCAGATTCTATTATTCATTTTGGAATTTACGAATTTAATACTAACAATAAAGTGCTAGGTTCAGAAATCATACTTTCTAGGAATAAAGGTGTTTTGCTAATGCCAATTATTACATTCTTTCCGTACTGTATACCTGTTCATTTTGAAGGACAATTTTCGGAGGTATATCCTTATAATTATTCTAAAAAACATATGTTACATAAACATTTTCAGGGCGATGAATTACATACGATTTACGAAGAAGGAATTTCTATATATTTTAGAACAAAAGTGTATACTAAAAAAGTATATGTAAATCAGACTTATAATACAGATTCAACGGCTTTTTTAAATGAAGTAGATGTGTGGACAGTGAAACAAGAACGTATTAATTTTTCTATTACAGATCCACCTGAGCAAACAATATCATTTAATAGTTATACAGAACAACCTTATTATTTGGGTAATATAAATTCGATTGCTATCCCTGATGGAATGTTTCATTTTTTAGATTCTAATGGTGCTTTTATTTATCGATTTAATGATGATCATTGGGAAGGAACTCAGTGGAACCCGTTAGTAAGCATTGATGAAATATTATACCCATATTTAGAGAAAGGGTATTATGATAAAAGTAATTTCCCACATCAAGAATATGAAAAACGTTATATTGTGTATCAACAAATAAATGGAATTGAAAGTGGGAATCCGATATCTGATAGCTTTTTTCTGAGTCAAACAGAGTATTCTAACGATGTTAAGTATACACTAAATAACCAAGGGTTATCTTTGTTACATCCAGATCGTTACAAATCTGGACGTATTTACTCAATCACAGGGGATTTTATCACTTATTTAACACAGGAAGATTTAAAGAATTCTATTAATATGGATAGGTTTTCAGGTGTTCATGTTTTAATCTTAATTACACCTGATGGTAAATATCGAACTTTAAAGTTTTAATTACTTATAAATTAAAAAAGGTACTTGTATGGATTAGATTTATTACACTATGTGTGTGGGTAGTATTTCGATAAATCAAATACAGAAGGCCATCCTTAAGTAGTATTTAGCAGCATAGGAAAGAGAATATAAAATGGGAATATACAAAATGGACTTTTATAGAACATACTATTAAGTTTGTTCTAATATAAATGGATAAATATATATTTTTTGAATAAACTTTCTAAATAGTGGCATTATAATAGATCTATTATATTTCTATTTGCATGATCTAATTGATCTTGATGATATTCAATATAGACATCAGTAATATCAGTGTTTTTATGCCCTAAAGATGCTTGAATAATATCATAAGACACATTTTGTTGCCTTGCAACAGTCGCCCATGAATGTCTTATTGTTTTAAAATTAAGCTCAATATCAAGTTTATGTTCTTTTAAAATATTATTTTTTTCTCTATAAATATTACGCAATAATGTTTTATACTTAGTATATCCATTTTCATCTTTCAGATCATATTTGTAGAAAGGTAATAAGTACTTACTATTATCAACACTATATTTATTTATAATATCAAAAGCTTCTGGTTCAACTTTAATAGAAAGCATTAAGCTCATTTTATCTCCAAGTTTTTGTCTTGTATGATTAATATATCCATTTTCTATTTTATTAATTGTTAGAATATCTATAATATCTAAACCTCTTAAGTAAAAAGAAAGAAGTAATAAATCACGACATCGTTCTTGACTACCTTTTAAATTCAAAGATTTAAGTTGTTGTAAGCTTTCTATATTTAGGTTTCTCTTTCTTGTTCTTTCATAGGTAATTAATCCTTTTTTAAAAGGGCTAAACTCAGGTTTATATTCTATTCTAGAACAAGCTTCATTGTAAATGGCTCTAATTTTACTGATGTAAGTTGAAATGGTATTTGTGCTTAATCCCTGATCGATACAATAATTCTTAAACCCGATAAGGTGTATATATGCAAGTTTATTAATCTTAATATCAACTAGTAGGTACATTAATAGCTTTGAAGTAGCATTATTGTATGTTTCAGCAGTTCCATGTTTCCCTTTTGCTTTTAACTCAGATTGCAAGTCAGATGAAAACTTTCCAAAGTATAATAAATCAATTTTATTTTGTTTAATGTGTTGTTGGTCTGTATCTATACTCAAAAATAACTCTTTAATATCTTCAGCAGATATTTTCTTAAATCGAATTCTCTTCTCAACTTGATTAATTTTATCCTTTAATAAATTTAATTGTTGATTAAGTGTTAAATAATCAGGGCAAGTTCGTTTAATCTCTTTTGTTTTGATATTGAAATATTTAGAAGGAATAATCACTTCTTTATAACTTAAATAAGTACTTTTTGATAGGGAATTAAATCTGATTTGTGCATAGTAGCCTTTAACAAGTTTACGATATAAAACAGTAATAGTAGCCATTTGATGTAATATGTTAGATGAATCTTAAGTTTATAATTTGATTCAAATGTACAATATATATTAAATAAACTGTAACAAAAGTGTAGCAATAATTGGTTTTGGTTGGTGTCAAAAGGTGTTGGTTGACGTTAGTGGTTTGTTTCTTGATGCTTTTATATTACTGAGTTTATACGGTTTTGTTGATAGTGTATGAAAATATTGAAACCTCCCTTCTAAGGAGGCGGTCATAGGTTCGAATCCTATCGGGCTCACAGAAAGGTTCACTTGAAAAAGTGAACCTTTTGTGTTTTATAATACCCTATAGTTTTACACTATCATTAAACGCTTCTCTTTTTTTATAAAAAAAATCTCTATCTTAAACCTAGATATTGATTAGGCTTTTAGTTTTAAAATTATCTTTTTCTTTTAGTCTACATCGGTAACGAAAGCTGTTTGTAATATGAAATAAAGAGTGTATTCAATATATTATTTATGGTAAATTAAAAATATTATAACCAAATGCATTTTTTTAGTAAGGTATTCACTATGTTATTTTGTATTATTCGTATTTTTTCTTGAACGAAAACTAATACTTATGGTATTATAACCCATGTAAATATGCGTCATGTTCAAAATATCCTGGGTCATTCGAATCTAAAAACTACCCAGCTTTATACCAAGACTATTGAAATTTACAATAATAAAATTATGAGTCCATTCGATTATTTAAAAAGATATAATTAGTTTTATTGATAATAATAAATTGAACAATCACACATAACTGATATAAACCTACCTTTTGGTAAAAAGGTCACTATATACAAGTGTTGTGTACAATTAGAGCAATATGATGAATTTCAATTTTATAGCAAGTGACGATTTTGACTTGAGTAATTTCAAGAACGTAGAAAAATTCGTTGATTCCTACACTAACTTTCAGACCGTTGTTCTATATGATAAAAAAGAGCTGAATTTACTTTTAAAGCATATCGGAATAGAGAGACTTGACTCTTATGAAATAAAAAGTACAAAGTTTACAAAGTATTGGGATTTATCGGAATTCCATTTACCTGAATTTAATATAGAAGAATTCGAATTGTTTTATGAAAAATGGATAGAAATTACTGGTAGAGAAAATAATATGGATGAATTCGGAAACTTGATATTTCTACAAAGAACGAGTTCAAAGTGGAATAAAATGGCTCATAGACTAATAGTATAGGAACAATGAAAAAATTTGAAGATAAAGGAGAGCTTTTAAGTCATTTTTATGACTACAGAATAGTTGGTTGTCCAAAATGTTCTAAGCTTGTAGATTTCTCAGAATTAAAAGTCACTTGCATTCATTGTGGGTTTAATAAAGAATTTAAACCAATGGATTCTTGGTATAATCTTGCTCCAATAACAGTCGAAATGGAAGATTTTCTAAAAATATCTTGTTGTGGTAATAGACTTTGGGCTATGAATCTGGAACATTTAGACTTTCTCGAAAGATATGTTGGATCTGATTTAAGAGAACGAATTCCAAACATAAATAAAAGTTTAGCTAGTCGTCTGCCTCAATGGATTAAAAATAGTAAGAACAGAAGTGAAGTTCTAAAAGGAATCGCAAGACTAAGAATGAAGCTAAAAGAGAATAATTACAAATCAAAAAAAGCACCACAACGTTTAGTATAACAAATCATAGCATCCTTCGGGATACTACGCTTCATACACTAAACGTTGTGGTGCATTAAAAAAGACAAAATAGATGACAAGAGACGAAACTCAACCAGCTTGGGAGAAAATAGTTGACCTAGGGTTCTCAAACTATAACAAATTGACCAGAGAACAGCGGGTTTGGTTCAATATTGAACCACTTATAACTGATGGACTTTGGGATCATTATGTGAATTATGGAGCTGATAAAAACTCAGATACCATTGAAGACTTGGAGTTTTTGAGCTTTCATTCAATTGCAAATCAGCTACGAGAATTTAATAAGACCTATTTTCCAAAAGGAGTGCCTGAAGGACCTGATGCAAGACAAGAAGGATTTGACAAAATCCCAGAAGACCAACACGAAAATAACATTGACGAAATGGATGACAAATTTTGGAAAATGTCAGATGAATTAGAAAAATCTCTTCTTGAACATATTAATCGCACAGGAATAGGTGTTTAATTATCTTAATACCCCTCAGTGAAATAAACTAAAAGAAACTAATGTTTGATACTTTTGGAAATAAAGTTCGAATTAAACGAACACCAGAAACAGAGGAAAAGGGACTTGCAGATAAAGAAGGTGAAATTTATGGGCATACAACTCCTTCAATGATGGATTTTGAAGTTATTGGAACTCTGACGGAAGATGTTGCAATAAATGTCCATTTTGAGGATTTAAACGAATCATTCTGGTTTGCTGAGGACTTGATAGAACACATTGATAATGGTCAAGGTGCAGAAATTACACTTGACGGAATAGATAAAAAATGGACTAAAGGAGAAAATGGTGACTGGATTGAAGAAGAGACAAAACGATACATTAAATGGTGGCAGTTTTGGAAATAGAAAACGACACCACAACAACATGTAAAAATGCTTTTTACATCTAACGTTGTGCGTAATACTGAAAAATGAACGAGATAAATTTATTCTTATAGGACACATTCAATATATTAAGTGATTTCTCAATACTTCAACAGCAGTCTGTGATAAAAGAAATTCAGGAATTGGAGAAAAGCTTGACGGATGAACAAAAAGCAAAACCTATAATATTAAATGCTTGCAATGAAATTTGACATAGAATACTGGATTGAAGAATTAAATAAAAATGTCCCTATCAGATATTTTAAAAGAAATGTGCCACAATATAGATTTGTTACATATATAAATCATTCAATTCTGCTTTTTAAAGGCAGTCATTATGATTCTTGTTTTATCTTTATTAAAAGGTCATATGAATTCTTAGAGGAAAATAGAGCAGATTTAATAAGTTCTGAATATTTAAAATCCGCAAATGATTATTTAAAGGAACTATATAATTATCTAGTTCAAAAAGATCTAGTTAAAGAGGAATTGATTTCAAGATATGCGATAAAAAACTAACAATAAGCAAAATAATAAGGGTTAAGTTCTAAAAACCCAATTGGTATATATTTACAAACACCACCAAATCTATTGATTTGGCTTTAATATAAAAGATAAATCAAAAACAACGTTTTGGCTCAGTGCTTAATCGAAATATTATTACTTTTAATACCCGTATTAACCATAACCAAGACCTTATTATTCATTAAAATGCACATTATAAAGCTAAACATAACAGGTGAGCAAGTAGGTTCGGAAGAGTTCTTTGAATTTGCAGATTATTATTTTCAATCACTGTATGGAAGTAGGCAAATCATAAATGAAGAATGGCAATATGAACCGATTGATGATGGATTAAGCATTAATCTTTTTTGTCCGGAGGAAGATTCATATATGAAGAAAAATACAACGGTTTACGGTATTCAATGGAAGAAGAGAATTGAAGAGGAATTAAAATGTAGATTTAGCTTCAATTGTATTGGTATAGACCCAGAATTTGGAAAAACGGATATCCCAAAAAAACGAGACTTTCTAATCCTTAAAACAGAAACGTGTTCACCATTATTAGAAGGTGAATCACTTGATCAAATCCCATTATATAAGTTACCTTATACATATCATGATGGGGAATGTTACAATGACATTAACTTTTGGGAGAGCAATTATAAAAGGATTGAAGGTCTTTGGTATAATGGAGCTGTAGGTGAAAGATGGGCACAAAGTCAATTGCAAAATTATGATAGTGAACTGAGTAAACAAGGAATAGATTGTTGTAAAAAAATTGAAGAAGTAACAGGGGTACCTACATACTATTTTCTCTTCAATCATAGAGCTTGGGGACAGAAAAAGGACAAAGAAAGAAAATGCCCTAGTTGTGGAAATGATTGGATTTTGACTGATTCAACATTTAATGACTTTTACGCATTTAAGTGTGATGATTGCAGATTAATTTCTGAACTTTCATCAAATAAATAGAAAAATGAAATGGTAACAATTTGTATAATCCATATACCCCTTTTGGAAGGCAAACACATCATACAAGAGATGATACCAGCAATTCAAAAAACATGTTGAAAGAAAACAATAATCCATTCGAAAGATTAACTGCATTTAATACTGAAAACGAATTCAATGAAGATTTCTATGAAAAATTTGTGGAACCTTTTTATGCTGTACGTATTATAAATCTAATAGACTTTAAAAGTGACTATTTAAAAATTAAACCCGAAATAAATAGGGATGTCGTTAATAAAATTATCGGACAAAAGAACTGGGGAGAACGAATGGTTGGAGCTTTTTTCTGCGCGATTGAAAACTTAACTGAATTTGAAGATATAATTGGAATACATTTTTTAAAAAGTGAGTTAGTACATCAAGGAAAAGGATTTTCTTTAGCGCTTGCTAGCTTTAGTTCAGATCAATCAATTTTGTACTTAAAAACATATCTTGACTATTATTTAACTAGAAAGGATTTGTTTTATGAACAAAATTACGCAATGTCAGCTTTAAAATGGATTGATGAAAAAAACAAATCTGAACATAGCAAAGAATTTGAAAAAAGGTATTTTGAATGGGAAGGAGATTCTTTAAGAAAATTTGATTCTTACTATGATGAGTTTATCCAACAAATGTTGATCATTGAAGAATTGAAAACAGCAGGTAACAATGACAATAATTAATACAGGCTTTGATATATAATCAAAGTTAAGTGAATATGTATTGAGACCACCAAATCGTTGATTTGGTTTAAAAATAGAATAGATAAAATAATAAGTGTTAGCTAGGTATGTACCCCTAAATTAAATATATATTTAATTCCGTACTAATATTAGCCGATACATGAATTGTAATTACTAAAAAATGATAAAAGCAGATTCAATAAGAAAAATAACGGAAGAAATTGTTTTAAAAAATCTTTTAAGTAAGTTAGAATCCATTGGTTTTAAATACTTAAAAAGCAAAAGGCATTTTAAACGTACAGCAGGTAATTTTGACCAAATAATATTTTTTGAAACATCTTTTTCTCCTTTAGAAATTAATGAGAATACGGGTGATTTATTTCTGAAATTTCATATACATGCGGAAATAAAATCTCCAAAGTTTGACAAATGGATTATGAAAGAATTAAAATCAAGTTATTCCTTCTGTCACTACGTAGACAATATATTATGTATTGAATTAGTGGATTCAAATACATTAAACATAGATGATTTTTTGACAACTACCAATAACAGAAAATTTAAAAACCCAACTACTTTTTCCTCGATTGGATTAGATAATGAAAAAAGAATTAGCCTTTTAGAAGTTGGAGAAAAATTAGAGGAAATAATAAATTCTTTTGACAACTTAAATACTGCAAAAAGTTTATTCAATAGTCAAACGGATGTTTTACAAGATTATTTAAGACTTTTAGTGTTTGAAAGTGAAACTGAACTAGCTGAAAATTTGTATTTAGAAGTATACGACCAAATCAAAAATAAAGTTGATCTAACCAATACAGATAAAAAAGAAGAAACAAAAAAGAGCATAAAACATCTTGAAGAATGGGCATCCGAAATTGAAATATTTTTCAATCTAAAACTAGAAAATCCATTCAAGAGAGAACTTTACAAATTAGAAAATAAAGATGAAAAAATAAAATTATCACCAAATTTAGGTTTTAAGGAGTATTTTAGATTTGATACTAGTTTATTATATATTAAGTCTTTCGATATTAATGACATAGGAGAAGTTTTGATGGTGGATGATGAAAAAAAACTCATTAAAATTAACTCTAATGGAAGTGTTAAAACTATTGGAACATTAAAGTTTGATGACTGTTTTAGTAATGAATTAAGTAGTTTAAAAGTTAAATGGATTAGTAATTCTAATACTTTTTCTTGCGAAAACTTTTTGCTTTCAGAAAATGAAGAATTAATTGAACTCGTTTTAGATTTTGATAAAACTAAATTCAAAACAAATGAAATTCCAAAATATATAAAAGAAGTAAGCTTTGATAGTTCTAAAAAGGAATATCATTTATTATACCTTCTTAATTACAAACACAGCTACCATTCAGTTTATGATGAAAGTGGTCAATTAATTTCAACGTATTCCATTGACAAAAACATATTAAAACTAAATATTTCGAGACAAGAGTATATTGTTCAATCAGAAAAAAATTCTGTTGACATAATGGATTTTGAAGGAAATATTAAGGGAAATTTTAAGTTTGGACATGGAAACAATCATATTGAACTTTCTTCAGATGGAAAGTTAATGCTATTTCACAGTTACTCCACTAAATCACAGTTGTATAATTTAGATAACAAAAAGAAACAAACTCTTTGGGGACATCCAACGTTTCTTAAAAACTATAAAGAAAAGTTTTACAATGACATAAACCATAATTTTGGATTAATAACCAGTAAATTCACTCCTGACGGCAAACATATAATAGGAGGAGCTGATCACGGAAAATATGTTATTTGGGATACTAATAAATTTGAAAGAAAAGAATTAATTCCGAACAAATCTTCACAAAAGATTTTTAATTGGTTTACAACAACGATTTCAGATGATAAATCAACTGAGAATTATTTTATTCCCTATACAGTTGAACACGAGAAACAAAATTTATTTATTAATAGAGGTTATGACCTTTCAAATATTTCTTTTATTGAAAAAGGTAAATATATTGTAATGCAAGTAAGTGATTGTCTACTTGTTTGGAACAATGATTTTGAAAATATAGGTTATGTTTATGGAATTGGCAGAGTGACATTTTCAGCCAACAACTTTTTGGCATATAAGAAAAAGAATGAATTAGTAGTATACCGAAAAGTTAATGAATTCAATAATGATTTTGAAAGTAGTGTTTTTAAAGAATATGAAAAGGAAAACTCAAATATTATAAATATTAGTATGGGGATAGAAGATTTGTAAGTCAAATAAATTGCGGATTTATTAACAAACGATAAGAAAGCTTTATCGGAATGCTAATAAAAAAAACTCCAACAATGTATTAAAAAAGGCGAAACAGTAAATAAATTAGAGATTTTACTTGATTTCTAAGCTTGTACTTAACAGATGATTTAGTGATTCTAAATCGTCTGCTTTTTATACATAAGATTGTTATCAATAATTAAATCGAATGACTCAACAAATAAGAGACATGCTTCATTTTGAAGAAAAAGAGTATAAATTAAATTGTTACATATTAGAACCCTATTTCAATAAGAACCCAAAATTAACCAATACAAGAAATTTAAAGAAACAGATGCCTATAGAAACTTACATAGCAGAATATCTAAAAGCAATATTGGTGAATATGAAACCAATAAAATGATAATAAACTAAAATATATTCCAGAGGTATATTAAAAACGACAGACAATAACGTGTATAATTTATTACTAATTCTAGTCTACTTACGAAAATCCTCGAAGATTTTCTATTCGGTTAGTATTGGCTATATAAGTGGCTCAAATATGCAACGAAATCATACACAAACACGATAGGTTTAAAAAGCAATGACACAAATGATAATAAATAAAGCCGTAGAGTTCTGGCAAGAGGATGACGAGAAGCAAGCCATTCAACTTCTAGAATCAATTGATCTTGATAATAATGTCGAAGCAAATACCTAGGGATAAAGAGGTAATGTACAGTTTTTGGGAAAATATTAAATGGTAAGTTTATTAATTTTCTAAATATATTAAATCATGATAAAAGGTATTATTTTAAGGGAGGAATGGATAATGTTTTTAAAAGAATATGAATGGAGAAATCGTTTTTATGGAGAGGTCTGAGGCAAGGCCTGTTACAGGTGCAGTAGGAGTTCTAGTAGCTTCAATGAGAATAATAGTAGGGGAAAAGTATTCACAATAATAATTAATATGGTTAGGTTTATAGCAATATTTGGTTTCATGTCTTATATATTAAGTTGTAGTAATAATTTAACGAACAAGGAATTAGTGTTAGATTTAAGTTATTATAATCAGTATAAAAAACATTTGAATAATAAAGAGGAATTATTGATATACATAAGTAATCTTACTCATGAACGTAATTTAGCAAGTGATAGAGCAAGTTTGGATTTTCAAGGTATCAGCAAGGTTAAAGACTTATATTGTAATA
Source organism: Flavobacteriales bacterium (assembly GCA_965243605.1). GTDB lineage: Bacteria > Bacteroidota > Bacteroidia > Flavobacteriales > CAJXXR01 > JBMYYR01. Next base: position 21,462 of record CBDEVQ010000015.1, on the reverse strand, counting down.
TTCTTAAACAAGATACTCTTTTATTGCATCCAAAGCCCAATTTGCTGGAGTGGAATGAGGATCATGAGGTATATAAAGATTTTCAAAGTTTGTATGAATTGAAGAATTATAAATATTATGTGCAAACTATAGAGAATTCAGGGTATTTGATAACTAATATTATTTATTATAAGATGGTATCACATTTAACAGAAGATCTTAAAAATAATAATGTGACTGTTGAAAAAACGATGTTGATTTTATATATATATAATACATTATATTACGATTATTTAGAGTCAAAATCTATAATAAGTTGTTAAAGGTAATGGTTTGTTAATTATTTAGTTATGATAAAAATAATAGTAAGTCTATTCCTCCTATTGATAATAGGAATAACAAATTTAAACACTCAAACTAATTAACAGTAATAAAAGTGTTAAACCTGGGATTATTCATATTTCGTTAGGTCAAAAATTACAAATTGTAACGTTAAAAGGCTCAAAACAAAAGTTGATTTCTGATTTTATAAGTTCGAATTCTATCGGGCTCACTGAAAGGTTCACTTGGAAAGTAGAACCTTTTGAGTTTTTAATAGATATTAAAAATATATCCTCTAATCGTATTCAATAAGATCGTTATTATTTGTTATATTGATTTGATTATTTGATAAATACAATTTAATATATGAATTCTAAACATCAAACCATACAGGTTTACATTCTAAAATATGTCTTCTTTTTTATAGTTTTAGTTTTAAGTAATGTAACTAATGCACAAGATTTAAAGGCTGGGATTCGTGTTCAAAAGACACAAGAAATGTATTGGGAAAATGGTTTTTCATTACAATATACCTTTTCTAATTTTAAACCAAAACAATTATACTTAGGGTTTAATTATATTTCATCTAGAATTGGTTCTGCATACAGATCTAATGCCATTAAACAAGACAGTTATATCCTATCTGCATGGTGGATTTTTAAGCCTGAGCGTAAGTTTAAATTTGGAGGACGATTGAATATCGGTTATTTCTATTCCGATTTAGAATATGATATTTTTGATGCTATACCTAATGATGCTTTTCTGTTATCTCCTGAAATTGGTATAATGTATGAATTCAAGTCGTTTCCCATTTCTGTTTATCTAGGAACAGGATATAATATAAGTACTGTTGAACAAGGATATTCTCCTGGTACACTTCAACCTTTATATTATCATCTAGATCTGTATATCTCAATATTTAAAACGAAAAAACATGAATAATATATTAAATAGTATCCTCGTATTTCTTTTGATTTGTGTTTCATCTTGTGGAAAGCCAGAAATAACAGATGATTTATTAGATGGACAGCTTATATTTGATGCCTCATTATACACACCAGAAGATTATTTGATTTCGGCCAAATATCCAACTCCAACTCCAAATGATCTCGAAAAACATATTATTATCGCTGTACATGGCTATTCGGCAACAACATTTGAATGGGATGAGTTTAAGGAATGGTCTACGAATAAAGAATATCGAGTTTCTCAAGTATTGTTAGGTGGCCATGGTAAAGATTACGAATCTTTTAAACAATCAACATGGAAAGATTGGAGTAAATCAATAAAAGATGAGTACTCAAAATTAGTAGAATTAGGATATAAAAAAATTAGTTTGGTTGGCTCTTCAACAGGTGGAACATTATTATTAGAATTAGTGAGTGCAAATTATTTTAACCCATTACCATCTCCCCAGCATATATTTTTGGTAGACCCAATTATTGTTTCATCAAATAAATTACAATCTATCGTTGGTATCGTTGGTCCAATGTTAGGATTTGTTGAAGCAGATCTATCTTCAGAGGAAAGTAAATATTGGTATAAGTTTAGACCAGAAGAATCAATAAAGGAATTAAATCGTCTAATGAAGGGTGTAAGAAAAGATTTGGAAATAGGCTTTAAACTGCCAGAAGATACAGAACTTATTGTTTTCCAATCCATTCATGATCCTGTGGCGAGTTCAACCAGTTCAGTTATGATCTATAAAGGCGTAAAAACATATTCGGGTAATAAAATACAGGTTGAACTTATGGATTCAGATATACATGTTTTTACAAGGTTAAGTTTAAGGAGTAAGGTTACATTAAAGCAAAAAGAGAATCAAGAATATGCATTTACTATGATGGCAAATAAATTAATTGAATAATGGTATTAATTTGTTTTAGAATAAAATTATATTCGCATCTAATTCAATATAGAATATGAAATCATTCAATATTTTAATTTTTGTAATTGTCTTGGCGTGTTCATTTTCATATGCACAAGAGGATAATATTGAAAAGATAAACCCATTTGGTCAATTAGAATTATCTACTGGTATAGGTATCTCTTCAGGTGAACATTTGAATATGGTATATGGATCTGGATTTGGTTTAAATGTTGGGTATAAATTTAATGTGTACAAAAATAAAATATTTGTAGGACCCTCTATGCAATATAGCAGATGGGTAAATAACCTCAATAAATCGACAAAAGATGTTTTAACTCAATTTGGACGTAGTATAGAATTGTCTTTAAGTTATTTAGAATATAAAGATGTATTGATTTATCCAATAATCGGATTTGGATATATAAAAGTTGATAATGAATTCTCTCCCCGTTCAGGATATCAGGGCGCAACCATAAAAGGCTTAACAGGAAATGGAGCGCATTTAGCTTATGGTTTGGGAGTGGAGTATCGTAATATAGTTCTTCAAATAAGAAGTTTTGTTTTTAATCCAGTTATGAAAATGTCAGATCAAATGAAAGATTCATTTAATGGTATTAGTCAGATATATGACCCATATACTTTTGGTGAAACCAAAATGAATTTAGGATATGTTTCTATAATGATTGGGTATAATTTTAAATTTAATTAAGTTATGAGAATAATTAGTCTTTTCTTTTTAGTAATGATAATTTCATGTAGTAAGGATAGTGAAAAAACCTTGATTGATGATTATGATATTGATACAACCTCTTATTATTATCCATCAATTTCAAATCAAGGTGGAATAAAAGCTTGGATGACAGGTCCAGAAACTATTACGGGGTTTGGAAATGAAAAATCGTTTACAACCAATACTAATTTTGAGACTCTTTTAATAAATGGTGATGGACATGTAGATGGAAATATTGTCTACAATAATTACAGCAGTTTATTACTTGCGAATAATCAGGATTATTGGGACTTTTCTCCAGACACACCTTTTGTGATAAAAAGAAGTGATGATTTTGGATTAAGTTATTATGAATATCTAAATATAAAACCAAGTGTAGATACTGTTATTAATAACCAGTTTATTAGAGGATATCATAAGTTCGATAGCCAATATTTTACTTCTTCGAATAAAGGATGGTTAATTTCTAATTATAATTGTTTAAACTGTGCATTTGTTGAAGATGAAATTCAAGTTTTTTCAGTTAATGGAATGCAAGTAGATAAAATTGCATCCATTGATTATAATTATAATAAGGTTAACGATGTCTATTTTGCAAATACGAATTTAGGTTGGATGTTAACGAATGATCAATTTGAAGATAATAAATCTTTTTTATGGATTACAGAAGATGGAGGTAATACATGGCCTTTTTTGTTAGACCTTCCTGTACCTTTTCAGGTTAATAAGTTGTTGGGTGTAAGTGAAAATTTAATTATTGCATACCATACGATTTATGGGACTTCAAGGATGGTAAAATCGACTGATAAGGGACATAATTGGCAGGAAATTAACTGTTCGTGTTACTCTATGACGGATATAGAATTTGTAAATGATCAAGTGGGATATATCGTTTGTAATAATGGAAGCTTTGGCCCTAAAGCTTCAACTGGAGATCTTATGAAAACAATTGATGGAGGAGAAACTTGGGTTAAAGTTAATTCTGAAAAATTATATGTAGAATATGTAAGTTTTTATGATGAAAATATAGGAATTGCAGTTTCTAAAAATGTTATTCAATTAACGCAAGATGGAGGTGAGAATTGGGAATTGATTCATATGACACCTTCAAGCTTTTAATAATTGTGGTTAATAATTCATAAAAATGAATTATTTTAGAACATTATAAAAATTACACAATATGTCGAAGTTAATTATTGAAAAAGAGATTCTTATAGATGCACCAATTGAAAAAGTGTATGATGTAATTGGTGATTTTCATTCATGGCAACATTGGTCACCATGGTTAATATGTGAACCTACTGCCAAGGTGAAAATAAATTCAACTGGAGATTTTTACAGTTGGGAAGGTAAGCGTGTAGGATCTGGACAAATGAAAATCCTTAATAAATTAGATAATAGGATTGACTACGATTTAACTTTTATAAAACCTTGGAAATCTCAAGCTGATGTTTCATTTATTTTATTTGAGAAAGAAGGAAAAACCCTTGCGAAGTGGACGATGTCCAGCAAATGGCCATTTTATTTATTCTTTATGAGAAAAAAAATGGAGGTATTAGTCGGAATGGATTATGAGCGAGGATTAAGAATGCTGAAGGAATTTGCCGAAGATGGAAGAATATACAGCCATTTAGATTTTATGGGTAATCAAACCTTTAACGGATGTTCATTTATGGGTATTAAAACTCAAACCACAATGACCAAAATGGGGGATAGTATGAAAAATGATTTTGGAACCTTGTCATCTTTTGCCAAGGATAATAATATTGAAATGCATGGACAACCTTTTACACAATATCATAAGTTTGATTTTGTAACAGGTGAAGTTGAATATACGGCTGCATTGCCAGTATCAGAAAAACCATCAAGTCTGTCTAATAATTTGTTTTTTGGTAATATGGAAGCATTTTCAATGAATGTAGTGAGACACAAAGGTAAATATGATCATATGGGTAATGCGTGGTCAGCTCAAATAATGATGACAAGGAATAAAGAATTTAAACAAAGCAAAAAAATACACCCTTTTGAGCTTTATCATAATAGCCCGATGAATACAGCTCCAGAAGAGTTAGTAACGGATATTTGTTTTCCTTTAAAATAATAACATAACACTCTAACTTTTATTTCTATTAACAAAGGCTACAATTTTGTAGCCTTTGTTAATTTACAATGGTTATAACTTGGAAAGAATATTATTATTATTTATCAATATAAGTATGAATACGTGGATATATAAACGGGGGTTTATAAGGATTAAGTTCATATTTAATAATATTATTTTTGACGTTATAGTAATATTTTATTCTAAGAATCATGATAAACAGGTCGAAAAAAACAACGAATGTGGTTCATTCCATTTATGCCCTTTGGAATGTGTTAAGATATGTTTTTAATATATATCAAGTTTTATAAGTTGAATATTATTAAAATCATATTAAATATACTTAGTGTTTGATAATCAGGTAGGTTGTAGTTTGTTTAATTGTATAAAAAAGTTTATTTTTAAACAAGAAAGCGTGATCAATGTATTATAATTAACTTTTTATATATGTTTTAGATTTAGCATAGGCAATTATTCACTCATATGAAGAGTCGTGTAATTGGTCGAAAAGGGAATTGTAATAATAATATATAAAGTAGTTTTACAACGATGTTTATGATTAATATAACTGTTTGAGCGAATAAATGTAAGGTGTCTTTAAAATTATCACCTCATTATCAAACTGTTCGAATTTTATTTTATTACATAAACACTTAGTTATTACAATACTTTTGTATATTTGCACAAAATTTAAGGTATCGAATTACAGCTATGAGACAACTTTTAATTATTATTATTCTATTATTAACTTCATCTTTAACGTTTAGTTTAAATGTTAATGCAGGTGTGATGAGTTCTTCAAATTATTCTATATCAATAGAGGATAATTTAGAATCTAAAATAGATATGCCTTCACTTTCCGAAGTATTAAATTGGGATTCTCTTCAAAAAGACTTTAGTAATTATATGAATTCAATTACTGATAAAAAGAAAAAGAAGAAAAAGAAGAAGAAAAAAGGAAAAGGAAAAGGAAAAGGAAAAGGAAACGACGACGACGACGACGACGACGATGATGACAACGACGATGATGATGACGATGATGACGACGACGATGATGACGACGACGACGATGATGACGACGACGATGATGACGACGACGATGATGACGACGACGACGACAACGACGATGATGATAATGACGACGATAGTGATGATGATGATGAGGATAACCAAGGTGGAGGTAATGGTGGAGTAACACCACCTTCTAACGGGAACGGAAACAATGGAAACGGGAACGGAAATGGTGACGATGATAATGATGATGGTGATAATACACCAACACCACCTTCTAATGGAAACGGAAACGGAAATGGAGGAAATAACGGAAGTGGTAATTCTGGAAATGGAAACGGAAACAACGGAAACGGGAACGGAAATGGAGGAAGCAACGGAAGTGGATCTGGTTCAGGAGATGGAAACGGAGACGGTGGTGTTGATGTCCCAGGAGCTGGTTCTGGAAATGGAAATGGAAACGGAAACAATGGAAACGGGAACGGAAATGGAGGAAGCAACGGAAGTGGTAATTCTGGAAATGGAAACGGAAACAATGGAAACGGGAACGGAAATGGAGGAAGCAACGGAAGTGGTAATTCTGGAAACGGAAACAATGGAAACGGGAACGGAAATGGAGGAAGTAACGGAAGTGGTAATTCTGGAAACGGAAACGGAAACAATGGAAACGGGAACGGAAATGGAGGAAGCAACTGGAAGTGGTAATTCTGGAAATGGAAACGGAAACAATGGAAACGGGAACGGAAATGGAGGAAGTAACGGAAGTGGTAATTCTGGAAACGGAAACGGAAACAATGGAAACGGGAACGGAAATGGAGGAAGTAACGGAAGTGGTAATTCTGGAAACGGAAACGGAAACAATGGAAACGGGAACGGAAATGGAGGAAGCAACGGAAGTGGTAATTCTGGAAATGGAAACGGAAACAATGGAAACGGGAACGGAAATGGAGGAAGTAACGGAAGTGGTAATTCAGGAAACGGAAACGGAAACAATGGAAACGGGAACGGAAATGGAGGAAGTAACGGAAGTGGATCTGGTTCAGGAGATGGAAATGGAGACGGAGGTGTTGACGTTCCAGGATCTGGAGGAGGATCTGGTTCAGGAGATGGAAATGGAGACGGAGGTGTTGATGTTCCAGGATCTGGAGGAGGATCGGGTGTTGCCGATACTGAACCTGGACATGGACACAATATATCGTTCTTTTGTAGAGCTGCAAGTTTGTTAAGAATTTCAGGACCTGGAAATAATACAACTATTAATTTTATTCCTAAGAGTGTTAAAGAAGCAGGTTCTGCGATGAAACTAGATTTAGTTAACCAAACGTTATGGTTAAACTATACAAATGTTAAACCATCATTCTTCGGAACTCGTAAAATCTCTGTATCAATGTCTAATAATTTACCTACTGGTATGACGCTAACATTATATGCAAATACTTTTGCCGGATTTGGATTTGGACAAAATGGAACACCTGCTGGAACAGTTACTTTAGTGAATGGTCAAGTAAATACCTTAATTACAGGTATAGGAAGTGTATTTACAGGAAGAGGGGTAAATAATGGACATAAATTAACTTATGTTTTAGATTTTGATGAATCTGAATACCATACAATAACGTCAGATTTAAATCAAAGTGTAGTAATTACCTATACAATTTCAGATGAGTAAATAGTAAGTTACAATTATATTTGAAGGCGTTAAGTATTTTTTACTTAACGCCTTTTTTTGTTTAAATAATGTCCCGTCCTGAAATATCGTTACAAAAAAAAACTGTAATGAATAAAGATGGAAAAACGGATTACGTTAAGCGTAGCCAAAAGGATTACTCGTTATCCTTTAAACTTCAAGTGATCAATGAAATTGAACGTGGAGAACTTTCAACGACAGGTGCTGTTAGGAAATATGGTATCCAATCACGATCGACAGTAGTAAATTGGCTCAGAAAATATGGTAACTTTGATTGGGAAAACCAAACACCTTCAAATATGCCAAAAACACCAGCTCAGAAATTATTGGAGTTAGAGCAAAAGGTTCGATTACTTGAGAAGCAGAAAGCTCACCTTGAGAAACAGGTTGAACAAGCAGATAAGAAAGCGATCATTTTTGATATGATCATTGATATGGCAGAGAAAGAGTATAATATACCTATCCGAAAAAACTCCTCACCCGAGCAATCGACGACTTCAAAGAAGAACATCAAGAAAGCATAACCGCTACCTGTAGATTACTCGGGGTAAGTAGACAGGTTTATTATCGCTCCCTTCAATCAATGCACAACCGAAAGCAAATAGCCCAACAGGTCGTTGATCTAGTGAAGGCTGTTCGTGTACAAATGCCGCGTATTGGAACACGTAAACTCTATTATATTCTTCAAGATAGTTTGAGGGAACTGGGAGTAGGAAGGGACAAGTTATTTTCAATTTTAAAAGCAAATCATATGCAGATCATTCCAAAACGATCTTACCATATCACAACCGATTCACATCATCGTTTTCGTAAGCACAAGAATATTGTGGCTCAACTTTCTATAGTTCATCCAGAACAAGTTTGGGTGTCTGATATAACCTATATTGGGAATCACGAAAATCCAATGTATCTAGCTCTGATTACCGATGCTTATTCAAAAAAAATCGTTGGCTATGACGTGTCTAACAGTCTCTGTACAGCAAGCTCTTTAAGAGCCTTATCCATGGCCGTTAAATCTAGACTGTATAAAAAGGAAGAGCTTATTCATCACTCGGATCGAGGGCTTCAATATTGCAGCGATGATTACCAGAAACTATTAGGGAAAAGGAATATAAAATGCAGCATGACAGAATCCTACGATCCATATGCTAACGCTGTTGCTGAAAGAATAAATGGAATTATAAAGCAAGAGTTTTTGGGCTATGACCGGAAAATACCCATCAGTATTATGAAACGATTAGTCAAAGACAGCGTAAGAATATATAATGATATTAGACCTCATTACTCCTGTTACATGCTCACTCCAAAACAGATGCATCGTCAAAGAGAAATTAAAATCAGAACTTATAAAAACAAAAACAGTGTTGATAATATTATCAACACTGTTTAATAAATTAAGTATATTCGCTTAAAACCTGTAACGGTTATTTAGGACGAGACATAATAAATTATTAAATCATGGAAGCAATCATATTTTGTGGTGTCCAAGCAAGTGGTAAATCAACATTCTATAAACAATATTTTTTCAATTCACATTTAAGAATTTCTCTTGATCTCTTAAATACACGTTATAAAGAATCTTTATTTATCAATACGGCACTACAAGTACAACAGAAGGTTGTAATAGATAATACAAACCCATCACGAATGGATAGAGAAAAATATATTAAAATATTTAAGGATAAAAAGTATAGAGTAATAGGATACTATTTTCAATCTCATATAGACGATTGTATTAGGCGAAATAAATTAAGAGAAGGAAAGGAAAGAATAGTAGATAAAGGACTTTATGCTACTCAAAAACGATTAGAGAAACCGGAATATATTGAAGGTTTTGATGAGTTGTATATTGTTGAGATAAAAGGAAATTCATATAACATTAAACCTAATAAAGATGAAATTTGATGATTTAGATAAAAAAATGAGAATTTTTGAAACGGCATCAGATCAATGTGTGCTACCAGAAATGTATATGGTTGCAAGAATTGATGGAAGAAGTTTTACAAAATTAACCAAGGAAACACATAATTTTAAGCGTCCTTTCGATGAAGTTTTTAGAGATTTAATGATTGAAACGACCAAGCATTTAATCAATAGCGATTTTAATATTATTTATGGTTATACGCAAAGCGATGAAATCTCTTTATTATTTGAGATTAATGAGTCTTTATTTGGTCGTAAACTCAGGAAATTTAATTCGATATTAGCTGGAGAGGCCAGTGCTAAATTTTCCTTAATGTTGGGGGATATTGGCGTATTTGATTGTAGAATTTCTCAGATACCGACTAAAGATTTGGTTGTCGATTATTTTAGATGGCGTAACGAAGATGCCTTTAAAAATGCATTAGGAGCACATAGTTATTGGAAATTAAGAGCTAACGGTAAATCTGTTAAAGAGGCAACTGAAGAATTAAGTGGTGCATCTGTAGCGGCTAAAAATGAAATGCTTTTTAAGAATGGAATTAACTTTAACGAATTACCGAATTGGCAAAAACGTGGGGTAGGTATCTATTGGGAAAATTTCACCAAAGAAGCTGTTGACTACAAAACTGGTGAACCCATTGAAGTTACACGTAGGCGTCTTAAGGTCGATTATGATTTACCAATGAAAGATAAATATAGTATGTTTATAGAACGTTTTTTATAGTGTTCTGGTGTAAACAAAAAGAGCCCTCTATAATAGAGAGCTCTTTTTGTTTTAATATGTAATTTTAAAGTGCATTTGCTTTTTCTAGTTTATAAAACTTTCTAAAGCTAATCATTCTTTGGTTTTTTTCATCCCATAAATGGCTTGTTAAGCACGATAAACTCTCCTTAAATGTTAACGTATTTACATACTTGTTAAGTAATGGATTCTCATCATAACATTTTACTAAATTATAGTTTGGAATTCTTGAATTTAAATGGTGTAAATGGTGGTAACCAATATTTCCTGTTAACCAAGTCATTAATTTAGGTAGTTTATAATAAGAACTTCCTCTAATGGCCGAAATAACATAATTCCAGTTCTTTTTCCATTGCTTATATGTATACTCATGTTGGTGTTGTACATAAAAGAACCATAATGCAGTAATTGCAAAAAAGGCTAAAATAGGACCTTGAACATATAAGAAGTTAATACCAATGAAATAATAGGCTGCAGCATATAACGCAACAATAATAATGTTATTAACCAATTGTTGTCTTTTTGTTTTTTCCCAACCTGCAAGGTTAATTAATGGAAGTCTTAATGGGACAACTAAATAATATCCTAAACCAACAATAAATAAAATTAATGGGTGACGGTATAAACGATATCCAAATCGTTTAGCTGCACTTAATGCCTTAAATTCTTCTACAGTAAGAGTATTAATATCTCCAATGTCACGATCTTCTAATTGTCCATTATGTGCATGGTGAAAACTATGAGAACGTGCCCAGTATTTATATGGAAAAGTAGTGAATAAGCTACAAATAAATCCTATGGCATCATTTTTCTCCCTACTTTTAAAGAAAGACATATGTCCACAATCGTGTTGAATAATAAAAATTCTAACTAAGAAAAATGATGAAATAAAAGCTAAGGCTAATGTTAAAGCATAACTAATATCGAGTGTGTAATACATTAAAATGTTAATTCCAAAGAATGGAAGAAAAGAGTTCAGAATTTGAATAACTGACTTCTTCATATCCGGGACTTGATAGTCCTTTGTAATTTGGGCCCAGTCTTTTAATTCTAAAGAGATTTGTTCATCAGTAATACCATCCAAATTAGGAGCAATAATGTTCTGTCTCTTTTTAGGCTTAGCTTCAGTATTATCGGAAGCTTGTTTTACAGCAGTATTCATGGGGGTAATGTTATACGTACCAGAAGTTTAAAAATAAACTTCTGGTATCGTTGTTAAAGTTGTATGTTAAAATTCAGCAGTTTTTGGAGCACGTGGGAAAGGAATTACGTCACGAATATTTCCCATACCAGTCACAAACAATACTAATCTTTCAAATCCTAATCCAAATCCTGAATGAGGAACGGTTCCAAATTTACGTGTTTCTAAGTACCACCAAAGCTCTTCTTTTGGTACTCCAATTTCTTCCATTCTGCTTACTAAAACATCATGGCGTTCTTCACGTTGAGAACCTCCCATTAATTCACCAATTCCAGGAACGAGTAAATCCATGGCACGAACTGTTTTTTCATCTTCGTTCAATTTCATATAGAACGATTTAATTTCCTTAGGGTAATCGGTGATAAAAACAGGCGATTTAAATTCTTTTTCTACCAAATAACGTTCGTGTTCAGATTGTAAATCTGCACCCCATTCGTTAATCGGATATTTAAACTTTTTCTTTTTATTTGGTTTAGAGTTTCTAAGGATATCAATAGCTTCTGTATACGTTAAACGCTTAAACTTGTTGTTGGCAACAAATTCTAACTTTTCAACTAAGCCCATATCGGCACGTTCAGTTGCTTTTTTACCCTTTTCTTCGTTCTCAAAACGTTGGTTTAAGAACTTTAAGTCGTCTGCAGAATGTTCTAAAGCATATTTACATACATATTGTAATAAATCTTCTGCAAGATCCATACAATCGTCCAAATCAGCAAAAGCAACTTCAGGTTCCATCATCCAAAATTCCGCTAAATGTCTCGATGTATTTGAGTTTTCGGCACGGAATGTTGGTCCGAATGTGTAGATTTTAGAAAGTGCCGTAGCCGCAAGTTCTCCTTCCAATTGTCCAGAAACGGTTAAATTTGTTTCTTTTCCAAAGAAATCTTCTTCGTAATTAACGTCTCCTTCTTCCGTTTTAGGAATGTTATCAAGATCGAAATTAGTTACTTTAAACGTTTCTCCTGCACCTTCGGCATCACTTGCTGTGATAATAGGTGTGTGAATATTATAGAATCCTTTTTCGTGGAAAAATTGATGGATTGCAAAGGTTAAGTTATGACGTACTCTAAAAATAGCACCAAAAGTATTTGTACGGAAACGCATATGTGCTTTTTCTCGTAGAAACTCTAAACTGTGCTTTTTAGGTTGTATAGGGTACTCAGCAGGGTCACATTCCCCATAAATTTCAATATTGGTTGCTTGAATTTCTATGGATTGACCTTTCCCTTTAGACTCTATTAATAATCCAGTTACTTTTAAACTCGTTCCTGTATTAATTCGCTTTAAGAAATCTTCGTCGTATAAATCTTCAACAACAACTTGTATATTATTAATTGTTGAACCATCATTAATGGCAATGAAAGATACACTTTTACTGTTTCTGTGGGTACGTACCCATGCGTTAACACTAATTTCTGTGTTAATTGGCTTTTCACTAATAAGTGAAGCTATATTATGTTTTAACATCATCTAAAAAAGGTTGTCTTAAATGTGATATGGTTTCTTATAAATGCTTGCAAAAATACGGATATTCTACGAACTATTCCTGATTTATATCATTATCAATAGAAATTTTAACGTTCATTTAACTAAAAAGCCTGCTTTTTAATGCAATTCGATAAATAAAATCACAGATTTAATAGAAACAAATTATAGAATTACCCTTTAGATATTCTAAAAATCATATTTTTGCACAAAATTAGATAGTATAACAATGATTGCAGTAAATAATTTATCCCTTCAGTTTGGTAAGCGTGTTTTATTTGATGAAGTAAATGTAAAATTTACAAAAGCTAATACGTACGGAATTATCGGAGCCAATGGAGCTGGAAAGTCCACTTTTCTAAAAATTCTTTCAGGAGAAATTGATCCAACAAATGGTCATGTAAACTTAGATCCAGGAATGCGTATGGCTGTTTTAAAGCAGGACCACTACGAATTTGATGAATTTACCGTTTTAGACTCTGTTATTATGGGGCATAAACGTTTATATGATATCATGAAGGAAAAGGATGCATTATATGCAAAACCTGACTTTAGTGAAGAAGATGGAATGAAAACAGCTGAATTAGAAGCTGAATTTGCTGAAATGGATGGTTGGAACTGTGAAAGTGATGCCGCAACATTACTATCTAATGTTGGTGTTCCTGAAGAGTACCATTACCAGTTAATGAAAGATATTACAGGTAGTGTAAAAGTACGTGTATTATTAGCACAGGCTCTTTTCGGAAATCCAGATTTACTTTTAATGGATGAACCAACGAACGACCTTGATGTTGAAACGATTGGGTGGTTAGAGAATTTCTTAGCAGATTTCCAGAACACGGTCATTGTTATTTCTCATGACCGTCACTTCCTAGATAATGTTTGTACACATATTGTAGATATCGATTATAAGAAAATTAACTTCTTTACAGGTAACTATTCATTCTGGTATCAGTCGAGTCAATTGGCATTACAACAACGTCAAAACCAAAACAAAAAAGCGGAAGAAAAACGTAAAGAACTTCAAGAGTTTATTGCTCGTTTCTCTGCCAATGCATCTAAATCTAAGCAAGCAACGTCTCGTAAGAAGATTCTTGATAAGTTAAATGTTGATGAAATACAACCATCTTCTAGAAAGTATCCTGCAATTATTTTTGATCAGGAACGCGAAGCTGGAGATCAGATTTTAAATGTAGATGGAATGTCTGTTGAATCTGACGGGAAAACGATATTTAAAGATTTTAGAATTAACTTAAACCGTGGTGATAAAGTTGCTATTTTGTCTAAAAATGGAAATGCAATTACAGAACTACTAGAACGTTTAGGTGGAGCTAAAACCAGTGAAACTGAAATTAAATGGGGAGTTACGACTAAACAGTCGTATTTACCTGTAGATCATGGACATTTCTTCGAAAGCAAAGATAACTTAGTAGATTGGTTACGTCAGTATTCGAAAGAAGGAGAAAAAGACGATGTATTTATTCGCGGTTTCTTAGGACGTATGATTTTTACAGGAGAAGAGGTATTAAAACAATGTAACGTACTTTCCGGAGGAGAAAAGGTAAGATGTATGTTATCTAAAATGATGCTAGAGCAATCTAATGTTTTAATATTTAATGATCCGACAAACCACTTAGATCTAGAATCTATTCAGGCATTAAATAACGGTATTAAGGACTTTAAAGGTTCGGTAATATTTAATTCTCATGACCACGAATTTATTAATACAATTGCCAACCGTATTATAGAAATTGGACCAAATGGAATGTTAGATAAGATGATGACATTTGATGAATTCTTAGCAGACGATAAAGTTAAAGAACAAAGAGCAGCGCTTTATAACTAAGTTAATTTTGTTGAAATAGTAAAGGGTAACGATTTATGATCGTTACCCTTTTTTTATGATTGTATTTGTTGAATTAGAGTCCAACATATTTTGATATAAACTCCACTTAAATATAATAAATACTCATTTGTAATTATCAAATGAAAATAACAGGAACAATAAAATTATAAAAAATTGTAAATAAAATAGATGTTAAATAGAAACAGCATATTCAATTCTTCTATATTTGCATAAAAATTAAAGAACAATGAAAAATTACGTAACTAAAATCCTTCTAGGATTATCTTTTGTATCCATGCTTATTTCATGTGGTGGTAGTGTCGAAATCGAAATTTCTGCAGATTCTAACGGTGGAGTTTTAATTCTTGATGGTATAGACACACTTATTATTGATGGAGATTCTACTTTTGTTTATGAGGTAGAGGCTGGAGAACATAAAATGGTTTACAATAGCGACGAAGTTCAAACGTTTAAAGTTGGAAGAAACGGTGGTATGTTAAATTTAGGTAGACAGCGTTTTGTACGTATGACAGGAATTTATGCTGTTGAACAACAAGATTATGGATTTGGTAATACGAATATTGGTCTTCAAAGAGATTTCATGCAGAACATGATTACTATTGACAGTAATATTTATATTATGGCAGACAATGCTAATGAAATTAAAGATGCAGATGTTGAACGTTATATAAAGAAATTCTATGCTTTAGGTGGTCGTAATCCAAATTCAAGAATGATGAAATTAATTGAAGATGAATTATTCATTAATAATGATTGGGATTATGGAATTAATGAAGAGTTTCCAGACGATATCGTAATGTCAGAAAGTAGCGGAAACACAATAAAAACAAAAATTATTGAAGAAAATATTTTCTTACTTTTCGCAATGTTAAGCCCAGAGAATATTAGAACAGTATCATTGTCAGAAAGAGAGGCCGCGAAAAAAGCAGCGGCTGCATTAAAATCTAGTCAAGCAGATTCTAACCAACATAGTTCATTATAAGTATCAATTATCGATTTATTATTGATACTTATTAATGAGAATATTATACAGTATTTTAGCTTTAGCCACAATATTTGCTTGTGGTAAAGCTAAAATTGAGATGTATGCCGATGAATTAGGAGGTATTTTAATCATTAATGAAGATACACTTGTTTTAGATGCAGATTCAGTGATTCGAATAGAGAGAACGAAGGTTTTATTTAAAGGATTTTGAAGAATTCTCTAATAATGGTAATGATCCATATAATAGGATGAAGTTGATTGACAGTAACATCTTTATAATTAAGGATTGGAGCTATGGATTGACAGAAGAATTTCCAGACGATTTAGAATCAGATTATATAGAAAATACCTATAGAACTAAATTAATGGATGAAAATATGTTTCTTCGAATAGCTTTATTTAATACAAAACGTATTAGAATGGTTACCAGTGAAGACCAGATAAAATGTGGTAGAAATTCAACCAAATAAATACGACAGTATATTTAAGAAGTAATTAAACATTACTTTAAGATAAAAAAAAAGCATTGGGAAATTTCCCAATGCTTTTTTTTTGTCTTGTATATAATATTAGAATCTAAATAATAGTCCTAATGAAAAACGTCTTGTATCGGCAAATTCATAATCATCTGTAACTTCAGCGTTAATGATAATCTTTTCTGCGATGTGAAAATCAGCACCAACTCCAACTATAGAATAGGAAACTCCAGAATAATTAAATTTTTGATCGATCGTAACTCCTGCAAATGGAGACGAAAACCCTCCAAAAGGTGTAAGAGGACTCAAGAACTCCAGTTCTGTGTTTTGAATTGAATAAAACACTCTGAACGGAACATAGAACATGAACTTTCTTGTTTTAATGGCATCTCTAATTGCAAATGGATAAACCTTTACAAACCCTCCAAAGTCCATTGTTGTTGTTTTGTGTTGAAAATAACGTACTGCCGTATTTTCAACAGTATTTGTGTTGTAAGAAAATTCACCACCAATGGCTAACCATTTTATCGCTTGAAATTGCATTTTAGCACCAGCTCCATATAGGTTAATACTTGGGTTTCCTACACGGTATGAAATATCATCTTGTTTGTATAGAAAGCTAATTTCATCGGTCTTATTAACTGAGTAATGATTCGCAGTAAGCCCAAATGAAAATTTTGACTTTTTTCTGTGGATCTGACCGTAAGAAATAGTTGAAATAATGAATAAAGTAAATAGTAGACTTAAAGACCTTTTCATGCAAAGTTTATTGATTGTATACTGTAAAAAGTAAAATTCTTGAATTATATTGAGTCTGCCAAATTATACTTCAACTTATTTTCTTCGAATTTCCAATAAAATAATATTACTTTTGAAGAAATCGATAAAAGTATATATGAAAATAGGCGTGTTAGGTGCTGGTCATCTTGGGAAAATTCACATAAAGTTATTGAAAGAGATAGAGTTATTTGAATTAGTCGGATTTTATGACACAAATACTGAAGTAGCGAACGAAGTTGCAAAAATGTATAATGTTAAATTGTTTAATTCAGAGGAAGAACTGTTTAATGCAATAGATGCTATAGATATTGTTACGTCTACAACAACTCATTTTGAATTAGCCGTAAAAGCATTAAAGTTAAAAAAACATGTTTTTGTTGAGAAACCTCTTACTCAGAACGTCGAAGAAGCGTTAAAACTTTCCGAATTAAGAAAGAAAGCGGGTACAAGAGTTCAGGTTGGACACGTAGAACGGTTTAATCCTGCATTTAGAAGTGCTGAAGAGCATATTAAAACACCCATGTTTATAGAATGCCATAGATTGGCACAATTTAACCCTAGAGGGACAGATGTTTCTGTAGTGTTAGATTTAATGATTCATGATTTAGATGTGTTATTAAATATGGTAAACTCTGACGTAAAAGAAATTCATGCAAGCGGAGTATCTATTATGTCTAATACCCCAGACATTTGTAATGCTAGAATAGAGTTTGAAAATGGATGTGTGGCCAATATAACGGCTAGTAGAATTTCATTAAAGAATATGAGAAAGATGCGCGTATTTCAAAATGATGCGTATATTTCCATCGATTTTTTAGATAAATCTACCGAAATCATAAAAATTAAGGATTTAAAAGAGGGTGAAGAAGAAAATCCATTTGGATTATATTTAGAAAATCCTGATTTAAATCTTAAGAGAGAAGTTCAATCATTTTCATTAAAATGTGAAGAGACAAATGCTATTAAAGATGAATTAAAATCATTCTATACAGCAATAATTAACGATAAAACACCAATTGTTAGTTTAACAGATGGAATGAAAGCGTTAGCTTTGGCAAAACAAATCTCGGAAAAAATAAAGTAGTACATGCATAAAGTAAAATTATTAATTGGATTATTGGCCCTTGTTTTATCCTCATGTGGAGATAAAGAGGCTGAAATACCATCATATATCTATATTGATCATATCGATCTAGAAACTGAAACGGCTGAAGGGTCTGGTTTACATAAAATTACAGATGTTTGGGTAACCATAGGAGGTAATTTACTTGGAGCATTTGAACTACCCTGTACCATACCTGTATTAAAAGAGGGTGAATTTGATATCGTTTTAAGAGCAGGAATCAAATTAAATGGAATTTCGGCAACCCGAAGTGCATATACACCCTTTCAACTTTGTACTGCTTTAGATTTGGATGGTAACGAAATTGATAAAATCACTTTAACAAGAGATTCAATTACCAGTTTTAATGCAAAAACAGAATACAAAAAGGATATTAAATTTTCAATGATAGAAGATTTTGAAGGGGCTGGTTGGCTTCTTAAATCGTACGAATTGAAAAATAATACAGAAACAGATACATCGATTTATTCTGCTGAATTAGATAAAACGGATGTTGTTGAAAAAGTTTATGAAGGTGGTTACTCGGGAATCATTCATTTAACTAAAGAAAATCATACCGTTTTTATTGCATCAGAATCTAATGAAGGTTTTGAAATTCCACCAAATGGAGCTGGGATCGGTAAATACAATTACTTAGAGATTGACTATAAATCAGATGTTGATTTATCTTTAGGGTTGTGGTTTAATAATCCTTCAAGTTCTCAAATTTATTGGGGAGGGTTAAGACCAAATGAAGACTGGGCAAAAGTATATTTAAATATTGCTCCAGAACAAGCCATCCATACTTTATCTGAAGCATATGGCGCAACACATTACACTCCGTATATACGAGCAACATTGCCAGATGATATGGAAGAAGCTTATATTTACATTGATAACATTAAGTTAATTCACGAAAATGAATAAAACCAAACAGGTTTTAAAATATATTGGTCTCGATTTTTTTGGTTCTGCAATAGCATGGGCCATTTTCTACTTTTATAGAAAGACTAGATTAGAGTTGGAACATATTACAGTACAGTCTGTATTAGAAGATTCTAACTTTGTTATGGGAATACTAGGTATAGCTATGCTTTGGATTTTCATGTATAGCCTTTTAGGAAACTATAGAAAGATTTATAGAAAATCTAGATTAGTAGAATTTGGTAAAACCATTTTGCAGCATATAGTTGGTGTTCTAATAATATTTTTCGTCTTCTTACTCGATGATCAAATTAATGAATATGAGAAGTTTTATTCGTCCATATTAGTTTATTTTTCTATTCATACAATCATTGTTTTTGGATTTAGATTTATCCTTCTTACTTACACCAATAGAAAGGTTCATAGAAAAGAAATAGGATATCCTACATTACTTATCGGTAATAAGGAATCTGCTGTTGAACTTTACTTGAAAATGGAAAATTTACACCGTTCTGCAGGTAATAAATTTGTTGGTTTTATTTGTCCAGAAGAAGGGGCTACACCGCAAAGTACAGACCGTATTTTAAATTATCAGAAATATATTGGAGATGTAAAAGACCTTGGGAAGATCATTGAAAAATATGCCATAGAAGAGGTTATAATTGCCACAGAAGAGCATGAACAAGGTAATGTTTCTAGGATATTAGAAAAACTAGAAGATGAAAAGGTACTTGTAAAAGTGCTCCCAACTATGTATGATATTTTAACGGGATCTGTTAAAATGACTTCGTTATTTAGTATTCCATTATTAAACATACATTTTGAATACTTACCAGTTTGGCAAAGTATATTAAAACGTGTGTTAGATATTATTATAAGTATAGCCGTATTAATTGTACTTTCTCCATTGTATATTATTACAGCTATCTTAGTTAAATTATCTTCGAGTGGACCAATTTTTTACTTACAAGAGCGTATAGGATTAAACGGTAAGCCGTTTAAGATTATTAAGTTTAGATCTATGTATGTAGATGCTGAAAAATTTGGACCTCAATTAAGTGCAGACTATGACCCTAGAATAACACCTTGGGGGAGAATTATGAGAAAGTATAGAATTGATGAATTTCCACAATTCTATAATGTATTAATTGGTGATATGAGTATGGTAGGGCCTAGACCTGAACGTCAGTTTTATATTGATCAACTCATTGAAAAAGCACCATATTATAAACAAATACATAGGGTAAAACCAGGAATTACATCTTGGGGAATGGTTAAGTTTGGTTACGCCGAAAATATTGATGAAATGTTAGAGCGTTTAAAATTTGACTTAATATACATTGAAAACCTATCTTTGTTAAGCGATTTTAAAGTATTAGTTTATACTGTAGTTATTGTACTACAGGGAAGAGGAAAATAAAAGTAGATATGAAAAACATTAGCGTAATTGGTGCTGGTACTATGGGAAATGGTATCGCACATACATTTGCACAATTTGGTTACTCGGTTCAATTAATAGATATTTCTGAAGCATCTTTAGATAGAGGATTTACTACGATTACGAAAAATTTAGATCGTATGGTATCTAAAGGGAAAATATCTGAAGAGGATAAGCAAGCTACGCTTAACAACATTACTTTAGTAACAGATTTAAAATCTGGTGTAGCACAAGCGGATTTAATTGTAGAGGCTGCAACAGAAAATTTAGACTTAAAGCTTAATATCTTTAAGCAAATGGATGAGTTTGCACCAGAGCATGCCATTTTAGCTTCAAATACATCGTCTATTTCTATTACAAAAATTGCTTCTGTTACAAAACGTCCAGAAAAAGTTATTGGAATGCACTTTATGAACCCTGTTCCAATCATGAAGCTTGTTGAAGTTATTAGAGGATACTCTACATCTCAAGAAGTATGTGATGTTGTTTTCGATTTATCTCGTAAATTAAACAAAGTTCCTACCGAAGTTAATGATTACCCAGGGTTTATTGCAAACCGTATTCTTATGCCAATGATTAATGAAGCTATTTATAGCTTATATGAAGGTGTAGCTGGAGTAGAAGAAATAGATACAGTAATGAAATTAGGAATGGCTCATCCGATGGGACCATTACAATTGGCAGACTTTATTGGATTAGATGTTTGTTTATCGATCCTTAATGTACTTCATGATGGATTTGGTAATCCTAAATATGCACCATGTCCATTACTTGTTAATATGGTTACTGCTGGTAAAAACGGAGTTAAATCTGGAGAAGGATTCTATGATTATTCAGAAT
>CBDEVQ010000014.1:0-48383 GCA_965243605.1 Flavobacteriales bacterium | reverse complement strand
TCTACGTCAGAACCACCATATACTAAATCAGAAACCTCAGCAACAGCTGTTTCTCCGTTAGAACCACCTTTGTTTGTTGGAGCATCACCACAGATTACTAATCCACCCCAGTCACCTGCTGCTGGAGAAGTTTCTCCTGAAGTCATGATTACAGGGTTAGTAGATGTACCGTTAACATTTATTTTAGCACCTGTTGCAACTGCAATATAAGCTGAAGTTTTTCCTGTTGCCTTAATAACTGTTCCTGCAGGGATGTTAAGTACACCACCGTTTTCAACAACTAATGCACCAGTTAATTTATACTCAGTAGCTGGATCTAAAGTATACGTCTCTGTAATTGATCCTTTAAAGTTATTTGGATCTAATTGGTCAGTTGTTTTAGAACCTGAATCATCATCGTTACCACAACTTGCTAGTATTAGTGCTGATAATGACAGCACGCTTAAAATAGATTTTTTCATTGCTTTGTTTTCTTGTTTTTACAAATCTGCTGCAATATCACTCTCTTAGATTAACCAAACGTATGGAATAATTTAAGTTTAAGTTAACTACATCATATACGTTAAACTTAATCCAAAAAAGCGTCCTTTTTTGTAATTTAATACTTCAACATCTTGAATTTCTTGTTCTCTAGTGATTGAAGGATCAAGTAAGTTCTTTGCAGATAGGCTTAATTTAACTCTTTCGCTTAATTGTGTTTTAACGTTTAGGTTCATTGTAATAAACCCTTTGTCTACTAAATTACCTCTTGTTGCTGTACCAATAGAAACGATTCGATCAGAAAAGTATCCAAATGATAGTGTTGCCAAGAAGTTTTTATTTTCTTCCTTTTGAAGAAAGTACATGAAATCTGCATTAACTAATAAATCAGATGCTCCTGTAATTCCTGTTTCGTCTTCAGAAAAGTTAGCACTTAAGTTTGTTTCTCTTGTAACTTTCTCATTATCTAAATCTTGATTTGCATAAACCATCCAAGATCCGTTTAGATTTAATGATAAATCGTGCTTAACTCCAAGCTTATTATTTGAAAAGTCAAATAATCTTGTATTAAATTCAGCCTCTAATCCAGCAACAGTTGCTGATGCTCCTGTATTTAAATAAGAAAAATCGTTTGCTGCTGAAGCAATCATGATATTATTAATAGGGTTTTCAATATACTTTCCATAAACAGTTGCTGAATACATTGTTCCAGTTCCAGGGTTTGGAAAAGATTCCCATTTTAAATCGAAGTTATAATTATCAGATGCATATAGATCTGGGTTACCAATATATACAGTAGTTACATCTTCAAATTGGAAACGTGCTCTTTCTTTATATTGTGGTAAAGTGTAAGATTTACTGAAACCAAACTTTAAGTTGTCAATTTCACTTAATGAATATTTTAATGAAATACTAGGTAACAACTTCGTTGCTTCTAATGTTTCTTCACCTCCATTAGGGTCAATTGCTGTACTCCATTCAACTTGTTGGTAAATAGATTCAAAACGCATACCAACAGAAGCAGTTAATAAACTGTTTAATTCATATTGTCCTTTCGTGTATCCAGCGTGAATAAATTGTTGTCCATCAAATGTTTGAGGATCTAAAGCATTATCATCGTCAATATCTCCACGGAAAGTAGACGTTTGGTAGAACGATCCAAAGTTATCGCTTGTAAAATATCCATCAATATTATTTAAATCAGCATCTTGAAATAATGATAAATCATCTTGAAGTATTGCCATATTAAATTGAGTCGCCTCAAAACCAACATTTTTAAAACGTCCGCTATATCCAAATTCGATGAATCCTTTTTCATGCTCCTCATTCATATCTTCATATAAAGTATAACGAGCAGAAGTATTTAAGGCATTTTCAACTTCAACTAATTCTTGGAAATATCTGTGGTTATCTGATTGAGATAAATCATTAGAAATCTTAGGTCCATCAATATTTTCAGGATCTCTAGGAACAAATACATTTTGCTTTCTGTCTGGAATAATGTTCTTAACGTAGTTGTTCGCTAAACCCCAGTTAACTTCCCAATTATTCTTTAATTCGTGATCACCTAATATTTGATTTACTAATAACGTTGTTCTGTCATAAGCTTGTCTACGGATAAATCCACCACCATTTTCGGCAACATCAAATCTGTGAATTGTTCCTCTATACTCACTAACCTTTTGATTAGAAGAGTTAATAAATAAAGAATTAAATTTTAATTCGTTACTTGAATTCACTTCGTAATCCAAGTTTAACATCCCTGTTGTATTTGTAGACGATGTGAAATTTTGAATATCATATACTGAGTTTGCTACTCCAGAGAAGTTTACACCTGCTTTAGATGTTCCTTTTCTATAGGCAAAATCTGTATTATGAGATAATGTAGCAAATAAGTTTAGTTTAGAATCATTTTTAAATTCAAATGAACGTCCTCCATTAATTGAGAAATTATATCCTATCGGAGTTGCCGTTTTTAAATCCCAGCTTGTAGAAAATCCATCTCTAGATAAGAATGAACGGTTATAACTCGGATTATAAAATCCAGTTGCTCCTGGTCCATCTTGCACATAAAAATCAGACTGTCCCATAGCTTCAGTACTAATAGACGTTCCTACTTTTACATTTAAATATGGATCTCCACTATGTACTTTAGATTCAATATTGATGTTTGCTCCACCTAAATCTCCATATACAGTAGGTCCAAAAATCTTGTTAATTCCAATAACCTGAACAATATCTGTATTAAATAAATCTAACGAGATATTTTTTCTTGCTGGGTTATTTGATGGTAATGGTAAGTTGTTAAACGTTGTAGAATTATAACGGTCTCCTAAACCTCTTACAAATACTCCATTTGAACCTTCTTGTTTACTAATTCCAGTTACTTTAGATACTGCTCCAGCAACATCACTAATACCTTTCTTAGATAATTCTTTTGCTCCAATTGCTTGTACAATTTCTGTAGCATTCTTTTGTTCTACTAAAATTGCAGATTCAGATTCTCTATCCGCTTTTACTTCTAATACAGCTTCTTCTATTGCAAAAGAACTAATAGCCATTGATAGGTTTAATGTTTTTTCTGCACCTTCTGAAATGCTAACATCTTTTTGAGTACATGGTGTATATCCAATAAAAGTAGCTTGTACATTATAAACACCTTCTGGTGCTGATAATACATAATACCCATCCATATCAGAAGTAGTACCTATTTGAGTACCTTCTAAAATAATGTTTGCAAAAGCAACTCCTTCTGTAGCGTCTTCTGCTTCGGTAATCCTACCTTTAAGTGTTCCTTGTGCTAAAGCAATTTGACCAAGCATCGAAACTAAAATAACAACGAGTGTGTGAAGTTTATTGTTCATTTTATTTTTGTAATTTAATCCTCTCATATTGTGAATGTTTATCATATGAGGATCTGTGGATTAATGTTTCGGCAAATTTAATTTTGCAAAATTGATATATTGTTAACTAGACGTTATCTTTGTATACCGTATGTTACGCTTATGTTAATAAGTCAAGTGAATTAAAAAAGGATTATAAATTAGCACCAAAAATAATACAATTATGGATGTAAATTATAAAGTTCTATTAGTAGACGATGAACCTGATATCATCGAAATACTTTCTTATAATCTTAAAAAAGAAGGATTTACAGTATCTACTGCATTGAATGGAAAAGCAGCATTAGAGATTATGGAGAGCGATGTTCCTCATGTTGTTGTTTTAGATGTTATGATGCCAGTGATGGACGGAATGGAAACATGTGAACTAATTCGCAATAACCCAAAGTTTGACAATGTTCTTATTGCTTTTTTAACAGCACGTGGAGAAGATTACTCTCAAATTGCTGGTTTAGACTCAGGGGCAGATGATTATATCACTAAACCTATAAAACCGAAAGTTTTAGTCTCAAGAATTAATGCCTTATTAAGACGAAAAGCGACAACAGGTGGTTCTGATAATTCTAAAGTTGTTGAAATTTTAGATCTTAAAATTGACCGTGAGCAATATTTAGTTTATCAAAATGACAAGCAAATTGAATTACCAAGAAAGGAATTTGAACTTTTATTATTAATGGCTTCAAAACCTGGAAAAGTATTTAATCGTGAAGAAATTTTCTCTAACATTTGGGGTAATGATGTTGTTGTTGGTGGACGAACTATCGATGTACACATTAGAAAATTACGTGAAAAAATAGGTGAAGGTTATATTAAAACCATCAAAGGTGTAGGTTATAAATTCGACCAACGATGAAAACATCCAGCATCAAGAAAATAGCGCTCAAAAGTGGATTAATTCTTGGTGCTATTAGTTTTCTTTTATTTTTAGTTTTCTTTGGAAATGAGATTAAGTATCACATTCTAAAGGTACTTTTAAGTATTATCCTATTAATGGTTACGCATTACTTTTTATTTGTTTACTTAACTGAAAAGTATATCTATCGTGCCATAAAAAAGATTTACCGTAAGATTAAAACTACAAAACAGGTTATTTATGAACCCGGAGATGTTCAAAATAACATTAAGGTAGCTGAAAATCACGTTAATAAATGGGCTAAAGAAAACGCTATAGAATTAGAACGTTTAAAAGTAAGGGAAGCGTACCGTAGAGAATTTATTGGAAATGTATCCCATGAACTTAAAACACCTATTTTTAATATTCAAGGTTATGTATTAACCCTACTTGATGGGGCTATAGACGATCCTGAAATTAATATTAAATATTTACAGCGTACGGTAAAAAGCGTTGAACGAATGATTCATATTGTTGAAGATTTAGAGCAAATAACCAACCTAGAAGCAGGTGTATTACAAACTCAAATTGAAACAAATGATATCAGGAAAATTGCACTAGACGCCATTGAAATCCTTGATTATAAATCTCAGGAGAAAAATGTTAAAATTAAATTTAAAAGTGAATATCCACAAAGATGTTTAGTGCAATGTGATAAGGGTAGAATACAACAGGTTTTAGTTAACCTTCTTGTTAATGCCATTAAATATGGTAAAGAAGACAGCACTGTATTTATTAATATTGTTGACAAAAACAATAAAGTACTTATTGAAGTTATTGATAAAGGTAATGGAATTGCACCCGAACACTTACCAAGATTATTTGAACGTTTTTATAGAGTAGATAAAGCAAGAACGAGTACAAAAGGTGGTTCGGGATTAGGGTTAGCTATCGTTAAACATATTTTAGAAGCCCACGGTGAAGAAATTCAAGTAAACAGTATTGTTGGAGAAGGAACTACCTTCTATTTTTACCTTAAAAAACCTTAATCTTATTTTCTAATATATTTTACATCCATAATTTATTATCTTTCAATACATTTGAGACTTATAAAGATTTTACTATGGCAAAATATATTTTTTTCACGTTACTTACTTTAAACTTCTGGATTAGTCAAGCTCAGTGTAATGGGCGCTATGAAACAGAAATTTTTACTGATGCTTCAGTTCAAACTGTAAATTACTCTACAGTTAACCAATTAGATTTAGATATATATACAGGAGATGGAGATACTGAAACCAACCGACCTCTTGTTATTTTAGCTCATGGTGGATCATTTATATCAGGAACTAAAACAAATCCGTTAATGGTTACATTAGCAGAAAAACTTGCTAAAAGAGGGTATGTTGCAGCCTCTATTTCTTATAGATTAATGAGTCTTGCAAACATTTCTCAACCAGAACAATATATAGATGGTGTTGTTAAAGGAATGGGAGATGGTAGAGCAGCAATCAGGTTTTTTTACAAATCCGTTTTAGATGATGGTAATCCATACGGAATAGATACAACTCAAATATATTTTTGTGGAAATTCAGCCGGAGGAGTTATTGGTCTTCATGCTGCTTTTTTAGATGAGAATGATACACCAACTGGTGATTTCTTAACCGCTTTAAATGCAAACAACGGTATAGAAGGTAACTCTGGAAACCCAGGATATTCTTCGGATTTAGCTGGTGCAATTAGCTTAGCTGGAGGAATTGCTGATGTTAATTTTATTGAAGTTTCAGATACAAATACACTTTTGATATCAGCGCATGGTGACAATGATAATATTGTTCCTTTTAGTTGTGGGCAACCATTAAACAATGCACAATTGCCTCAATTGTGTGGTGGTGGTGCTATTGAAATACATACAGCACCATTAAATTATACTAAACATTTTCATCAAACCTATACTGGAGAATCACACTGTCCTTGGAATTCTGATGCTGCTGATGAAGCTTCGATGACTCAATTTGTTTTCGATAATTTGTATAATAACCTACCTTGTCATGAACTTATTGGTGTAACTGAAATTGACGAAAATTCAACAATACGTGTTTTTCCTAATCCAGCCCAATCTACAGTTCAAATTAGTAGTCATTTAACGATACGTTCTGTCGATATTTTTTCTATGACTGGGCAATACTTATTCTCATCAAATCAATCAACCATTGATGTGCAAGGATTAGAAGCTGGAACTTATATTCTTAAGATCCAAACTCCTAACGCTATACATACAACACCATTAATTAAGCAGTAAAGTTCTATATTAAACTCAATATATAACCAAGGATTGAGCCTCCCAGTACAACAAAGGCACTGTTTAATTTCTTAAAACCAAATACAACCACTACACTTAATAATGCAATTACAGTTGTTTTCCAATCTGTAATTGTATCTTTTCCCATGTCAAAACAAACCGCAATAATAACTGCAACTGCAGCTATATTAACAGCATCTAAAAATGCAGAAATAGCTTGATTCTTTCTTAATTTAGGAACCAGTGGATTTAATATGGTAACAAAAATAAAGGAAGGAAGAAAAATTCCCACAGTTGCACCTATTGCACCCCAAAATCCAAATAATTGCCAACCAATAAATGTAGCTGTAGATAATACAGGACCAGGCGTAAATTGACCAACGGCAACAGCATCTATTAGTTCTTGTCTTGTTAATAAACCTGTACTCACTAATTCAGCATCCAGAAAGGCAAACAGTACATACCCACTTCCGTATAAAAGCGCACCAACTTTTAAAAATATCAAAAAGACTTTAAGTCCACTTACTTTTGCTCCGGATATTAATGTTGGAACCAATAATACTGGAGAGATACTATTTAATGTATTTTTATTCCTCTGTAAAAAGTATAATACTACCCCTAATAATCCACAACAAAAAAGTGCAGCTATTTCATTATTGCCTAACAAACAGGCTAATAATGTGAGGCCGCCCAAAATTCCTAATTGTGTTGTTTTTAGAGCTTTTTTACCTAACCTATATACAGCCGATAATATAATGGCAATTACAGCAGGTTTAATACCATAAACCCAAGGTTCTACGTTTGGTAACTGACCATATTCACCATATAACCATGCTAATAACATCGTAATAACCACCGCAGGAAATATAAAACTAAATCCCGCAACAAATAAGCCTTTCCACCCTCCACGTTCATGACCACAATGCATGGTCATTTCTGTAGAATTTGGACCTGGAATTAAATTTGTAGCTCCTATTAAATCAAGAAAATGTTGATGTGTCATCCATTTTCTTTTTTTAATAATTTCGTCTTCCATCATGGCTATATGCGCTGCTGGACCACCAAATGCCAAGCATCCTAATCTAAAGAATACTTGTGCTATCTCTTTAAGGTTTGAATTCATTTTTTTTTTATGGTTGTTTGTTACAAATAGGCAAAATACGGGTTTTTAATTGATTTGATCAAAGCTTAATTATAAACTATTTAAATAACTCTGAACCAATTGAAAACCTTCTTCATCGCGAATAGAAACGCCAATATATGGCATATCTAGATTGCCCATTTCTTTCTTAATTTTAGCTTGCTTACCTACTATTTTAGTTTGTGCTAGAGGGGTGATATATCTAAAATCGTATCCCTTATTCTTAGCTTTACTGAACCCTCCTGGATTATGACAATGTGCACAATTCATTTCTAAATATGCCCTTCCTCTTCCATTTAAAGATCCTAAAGTATTTTCATAATCTTCAATGGTACCTACGGTATTATGGTCAAAAGCATCTATTAATTCCATATCTTGAAGATATTGAAGTTGATTGATTACCGTAGAATTACGATTTACAGATGTGTTTAAATTCCTTATTTTAGGTCCAAGAGGTTTTACAATACCATAATTTTGATGACATGTAACACATTGTTTTTCACTCGGAATTTTATACGTTGTAGATTTTGAATCTCCATTTTTGTCAATCCAAGTCACAACTGTAGATTGTCCGTTTAAAAATAATGTTGCTTCCGTTTGTTCTTGATTCCAAATATAAGTAGCTACATTCCAATCGCCCAACTGTTTTATCATTAAACGCGTTTCTATTATACGCTTTTCTGAATTTGGGATTCCTTCATTATTAAAGTAATAAAATGTCTTCACCAATATAGTACCATCAGGAAAATTGGGTAATTCATCACCTGTATAAATCATTTTCTCACCCACAGGAAGTTTTATTAGTCGCTGCTTTTGGGCGTAGTTAACAAATAAGGAAGAATTTAATTCTAATACATGAAAATCTTCTGATGGTATCAGGTCTGATGGTACTCCACTATAAATATTATAAGCGGATAACAGTTGCTCGAATTGAATGGTATTTGGAACTCCTATTGAACTTGTCTCTTCTTTTTTACATGAAAAAAAGAGCAGACTAACCATGATGGTCAGCTTTAAAAAAGTGTTCATAAAATCTAGTTTATTTTAATATCGGATTGGGGATTGTCTATCTGTTGGAATTTCTACGCTAAAAAAAGGAACCTTTTCCATAGCGTGACATGCATTGCAGTTAACCGTTAAGGTTTTGAATGATTCATTAAACTCAAGCAAATTTTCTTTTGAGATTACCTCTTCTAGACTTGGAATAATAGTTGATAAAAAATACTGAGCAGATTCTGCACGTTTTGGCCTTCTTTCTAGACCATTTTTTATTGCCTTATTGAGTTTCTTTAATTGATAGTTCGCATAATCCCAATTTTCATCTTGACCTGCCCAATACAATTCCTGATAACGATAACCTGTTTCTACCATGGCCATATCGAATCCTCTAAACTGACGTTCTACAATATCTATTTGCTCTTTAGGACTTCCCTTAATCCAGTCTCCTTCAACCATTTTTTCACCTTGACCGCCGCAAGCCAACAGTAAAAATAATAGTGAAATAAACACATGTAATTTTATGTTCATCATAACCTTTAATTATAAAAACAAAATTACATCCCATAAATTGGTAATATATGGTCTATTTGAATAAGATATGGTACTTTATACTTTTTGTCTGAATGCTGTAGGCGTTTTTTTAGTAAATCGCTTAAAATACTTTGTAAAATGTGAATTATCTGAAAATCCTAGATTTATTCCTATTTCTGTAACGGTTAAATCTGTATATACTAATAAACGTTTCGCCTCTATAATTATATATTCAGAAAGTAACTCCCCTGCACTCATTTGAGCTTCTTTTCTGCAAATGGCATTTAAATTTTGTGGCGTTGTATTTAACAGATTAGCATAATGAGAGACATTATTAATTAATTTTTCGTTTGTATTAAGAAGTGATTTATATAACTCAAAAACATTGGTCTGTTTTTTAAAAGCATGTTCTTTAGATTGTGGAATATGTATCAGTTTAGCTAATAGAGCTTTTAAAAGTCCTTCTAAAACTATATTGCTTTCTGTATGTTTAGATACACTATACTCAATCGTCATTAATTCAAGTATTTGTTCTATAACATGCGTTTCTTTTGGATAGATACAAGTCGATTTACTTATTTCAGAAAACAAATATTTCATCTCTAAATCTAAACTATCATCTACAAAAGATTTTTTAATAATAACAACATATCCTGTAGGTTCTGACTGTATATCCCAACAATGCATCTGATCTTTACGTATCAGAAAAAACATCGGTGGTTTAATATCATATTTTTCTAAGTCTATCGTATGTGTCCCTGAAGCTCCCGATAAATAAATGATCTC
Source organism: Flavobacteriales bacterium (assembly GCA_965243605.1). Taxonomy (GTDB): domain Bacteria; phylum Bacteroidota; class Bacteroidia; order Flavobacteriales; family CAJXXR01; genus JBMYYR01. The sequence continues at coordinate 38,409 of CBDEVQ010000014.1, read as the reverse complement.
AAAATAATTATTATGCTTATGTGGATTTGTTTTACGAACATCTTTCTTAAAAGAAGCAACTTTTATGCTTCTCTTATTTTCGGTTTTATCTTTTATTTTAATAGGAGCCATACGTTGAAAATCTTTAAAAGACATTTTAATCGTATTAAATGTACTATTAATTCTTTTAGAAATAAGGAACTGCTATAAATTCAGCCTTCATTTTACAACAATCCAATAGTAAAGAACATTAAATAATAGAGTTATAGATAGTATAGGCTTAAAAATAAAAAAGACCATCTTTTTCAAGATAGTCTTTGTAGTTGCGGAAGCAGGACTCGAACCTACGACCTTCGGGTTATGAGCCCGACGAGCTACCACTGCTCCATTCCGCGTTGCAAATGTAAGAACTTAATTGATATATAGGTTATACTTATAGAAGTATTTACTATTAATTCAGTAATTGAAAGGTAATAAGCGATTTACACCATACGAATTATTACATACATAATCATCCAACCATTAATACACTGGGTATTCAAAAAAATATTAAGGCAAATTGTACTTGAATCCGCCAAACGAAAATTTATTAAATTGAAAAAAGGTCCTATTATGGATATTTCAGAAATGGCTCTTGCAGACTCAAAAAAAAGGCATAAAAAATACCGAATAGATTCGGTATCGTATGTTTTGATGTTTTTATTCGGAGTTTCTGTTTCCAATAACCGAACGGTTCTAATAATACTGCGAACATATTTAGCCGATAGATTTTTTTCAAAAAGAAGAAACCGCTTAAATGGTTCTATTAAATCTGGAATGTTCATAAAAAGGGGAAATAATAAAAGGGGTGATGTTATATCATAAAATGTGTTATCAACAAAATGTTTTTTATAAGATAGAATATTGGTTAAACGTTTTTCATCTACTTGGAAGTGATTGAAGTCTAGTTTAAGCATTACTAATACATTAACTTATTTAAAAGTTGTTTATCTATGAAATATTAACTTTCATCGAAAACGTCTAAAAATAAGGTGTTTATAAATTGAAGAAATAGATATTTAATGTTTAATAATTTTATATTTGTTATGAGTAAGATTATTAAATATAGAAATTTTGTAAAAACATTTTATCTATCAAGGTAGATAAAGATTAATTATATACTATGAAAATTAAATTTATTTGGTTGGGATTAACCATATTTTTTTTAACATTGTTGAATCCGTGTTTTGGACAACAGCCTAATCCAACTTTATCTTTTAGATACAACGGATTAAACCCAAATGATTATTCACCATTTTATTATCAAGAGTTAGCGGATCATGGAATCCAGAACCCTGAAAGAGGATATGAAATAAAAGCTGGTGTAATTGATATTTTTACGACAGATTATAACCCAGACCCCACCTATGAATTTTCGTATCCACAATATCAGTTAAAAGGAGATGGTTTTTATGAAAATATAAGTACAGAGGATAATACAATAGGGTGGTCTACATTAGGAGATTATATCGTAGATAATGAATATTGTCGAGATGGAATAAGTTTAGTAGAAATTGAAGAATATGTGAACTTTACAGAAGCAAATCTTTTAAATCAAACACCACTTAGAACAAGTGATTTAGATGCTTCTGATGTTGTTTTTGAATATTTAAAAAACTTTGGTTTAAAAGCTCGATTGGTAATGAATTCATCATTCCAAACATTTCAAAATTATCCAACTTCAGAAAATGCTTTGTATGACCCTTATAAATTTGATGTAAATACTAATTTATATCAACATCGTTTATTAGGATTACAATATTATTTAAATCAAATGCGTTCACATTATGAAAATTCTAGTAAGTATATTGCCAACGTGAACACAGGGTGGCTTTATTTTCCTTGGGACAGGAATATGTATAGACATTCCGCTAAATGGATGGAGTCTAATTATGATAATTGGCAAATTTATCCCATTGGCTATGAAGCTTCTCCCTTAGGTAGTTTATCAGCAACCATTTCTAATTTAAAAAACGAGAAAAATACTTATAGAGAAAGTAAACAAAAGTTTGATTGGAATACTGCACATGGTCGAGCTGGAGGAAGTTATGTTCATCAATCTAATCCTGATGAACATTATACGAAAACGAGGGCTATAGTTTTAGATTCATTGTTTAATTGTTTTGAATATCAGAAAGTACTTTTAGCTTCTCCTGTTGCTTTTTTTAGGCATTCTACTTATCTAGGAGCTAATTCGCCTTGGAGTCAACAAATTCTTCCACAGTCTCATCACTTATGGCAGTATGCTTATCAAGGACATGCAAATAATTTTTGGTCAGGAAATTTAAGTAGTACCGATAATTCAGAGCAACTTTGGGGGCATATGTTTAATGATTCTATAGGTCGTTTTGGATATTATGATGGTGCTTTTGGAGGAGGAACTTACGATCATCTTTGGACTATTGGAGGGGGAACACAAAATAAAATTCATTGGCATCATGATTATTTTACTAGTGATGCCGGTTTGGGTGTTGATTGGTCAGATAATTTTTATGCTACTCCAAATTATATTCTTAGAAAATATCGACAGAATTTTTGGAATCATGGTGAATTACCATTATTTGAAACAACAGATCCTGTTACGGTAAATCATTCGTCTTGGAATGGATCGAATTACAATTATACTTTTAATTCTAAATACAATTATTTTAATAATTGGTATTTAAACCCTCTTGGATTACCAAATGAGCAATACTATTATGAAACAGCTGAAAAAATGTCTGATGGACGATTGCAAGACGGCTTCATGTCTGCGTTGAAAATGCGTTATTTTAATTATACATCGTTCAATATAGGGCATAATCATAAATTAGATGGACGTTCTTATTATGAGATGGAAAATACCGATTTGAGTAATAATACGGTTATTAATAGTTGGAAAACAAAAGATGTTAATTTAGAAAGTGGAATGCGCGCATTTTCTATGCCTAAATCGGATTTATATTTTAAAAGCCCTAGAAGTACTTATGAATACATTAGAGATCATTTAGGATATAGGTTAGAGCTTTATACATCCTATATAGGGCAAGAAGATGACAATACATTAAATTTAAAGGCAGGATTGTATAATAGAGGATTTACAGCACCTCAAAATCCAAGAACATTTTACTTTGTTATTTTAGATTTCAATACGAATCAAGTGTTGGGTCAATATGAGGTAACAGGAGGAGATACAGATTGGAAAACATGGTATCCTGATGAGTTTTCTAAGTCAGAATATGGATTTGATAATACAACAGATGATACAACAACTAACGGTGTAGGTAATTTTGAAATAGGCTCTCACAATTCTTTAGATGGTAAATATGTTGGAGGAATTCCTCTAGGTGACTATGGGGACAATTGGCAAGCTACCCCTTTGGTTAATCAGTATCAACCAATACAGTATGCTATTGGAGTTACGATACCAGCTTTACCGGATGGAAATTATAAGTTTGGATTATTTGCTCCTGATATGGATGATGCCCTTAGTGATGATCCTAAATATGCTGTTAAATTTGCAAATCAATTATCGTATTTAACAGAAACAGGAATATCCGTTCTTGGGGCTTTTGATATTATTAACGGTCAATTAGAAGAACCTGAAGACTCTGACGCTGACGGTATACCTGATAGTATAGATCCTAAACGTTATAATCCTATAGAGTACAACGGAGGTTTTGATTTACCTTTAAATCACCCATGTAATGGATTTAATCCATCTAACCCTGAGCAATTTTGTCATTATTAAACATGTTATACGTTATGAAAACGCATTTTTATAAATATATTCTATTTACACTTACAGTATTGTGTAATCTTAAAGCTCATAGTCAAACACTAAATCCTTTAAAAAACTATATAAAATATAATGGGGCACATAATGCTCATATTAGCGATAGTGCATTAGATAGTATTGAAGTTACTTGGCTATTTTCGGAAACAATAAGTGTAAATATTGATTCATTTACTTATATCTATAGATTAGAAAATTTAGATGAAACTAGTTCGTATTATTATGAAATTACTACACCAGTTATTAAAGATTCAATACCTGTTGATCAAATATGGGATCCTGTAACAAATACATTAACCTATATATATGAATACACATATGAGTGTTATGATAAGTTAGCTATTATCAATCCTTATTACACACATGAAGTGGTTTATGATGATATTGTCTTTGATAAAATATTAGGAACAGGAGTTAATTATTATTATGATAAATTCGAATTTAATGATGATTACCCAGAGTTTTGGCAAGCAGTAAACAATCCAGCATTATATACTTATAATTTAGTTTATGATACATTAAAATATAAAAATATTGAGCTTGTACCAGATTATTTTGCATATAGAACTACAGTAAATGGCGCTCCTGATTATAATTTTTCAGGTTATTCTACACCTGGTCCTTATATCGATATTTTTTGGGGTGTTTATTTAATACAACAGCAACAACTTCCATCAGAATATCAACCTACTCCTACTATTTTTTTACCAGATAGCAATATGGAGAGTTCTGATACTGTATTAATTACTTATCCTGATACTGTACCTGAACAATTTTGGTTTAAAACAAATACTTTTCGTCATAAAGAAGTATTATATTACCCTGTGTATAATCAAGAAATTTGTCAAGGAGATTTATTTACTATAAATGGTAATGTGATTACAGAATCCGGTTTGTATTTAGATAGTTTAACTACAACATTAGGAACAGATAGTTTAGTGGGTGTTAATCTAATTGTAAAGCCATTTGTTTATTCAGATACTGTTGATATGTCTATTTGTGAAAATAGCGAGGGTTATGTGTTTGGAGGTACTAATTATACAGAATCAGGTTTGTATAATTATTCTATAGGTAACAATTGTGATACTGTTCACTTCTTAAATTTAAGTACAATAGAAATCCTGAATGAGATTGATCAAAACAACAATGTATTAACGTATTTAACGCCTAATAGTGATTATACATATCAATGGATAGATCATATAACAGGATTGCCAATACCAGGAGCTACATCATCTATATTTAGCCCAAGCTATAATAGTAATTACGTCCTTGAAATCACTCTTGGAGGTTGTACGGTAACATCTAATCAAATAGGAACAAACATTGGTTTAGACGATTTAGAGGGCGATTTAACATGTACACCAAATCCATTTGTAAATTCGATTGAATTGTCATTTGGAGATCATGAGGAGACCGGATATGTTGAAGTTTACGATGTAAACTCTAAAAGGCTTATGAAAGAAAAATTCACTAGTACAGTAAATTTAAATACAGAACATTTACCAAGAGGAATTTATTTAATCAAAATTCATACTGAAAAGGGTATGTATCAAAAGAAAATGATCAAATAACTTCCTAATTCTTTAACAAAAATAAAAGAGATCCTAAAATTTAGGGTCTCTTTTTTATTCTACATGTAATTAGAAATTAATCATACAAATTATAAAATTCACAACATTGCGAATTTTCTGAATTTTGACAAGTCAGCGCATTTTTTCCATAGCATGAATGTCCAGAACAAGCAGGTGTATTTTCTACATTTGGTTTCCCAAAACACCCTGCAAAAGAACTATACACCACACAAACATTTGTGCTGTCATCAAACGTTCCGCTAGCATTATTGGGCTTCCATTATCCATTATTGTTAAATACAATAGCTGGAATATATACAAGGGGAACTATGGCAAATAAATTTCATTCTGAAGAAGAAAGACAAGCCTACAAAGACTATCAAAAAGACTATGTGTTTGTTAGTAAAAATATTTGTCTTATTATGATGACTATAGGTGTAATTATTTTATTTGTGTTGATTTAATGTAACAACAAAGCTATTTTGATTAAACTGTCATTCTTTTTAGTTGAAATCAGTGCCTTTTGAAGTAGGTCGTGAAAAATAAAAAAGCCAAATACACTTTGTGAAAATCTAAAATTAAACCAAGTAAAACCACAATTTGTTAGACCTATGTTGTACCTAATAAAAAAAGCCAAAGATTGAATCTTTGGCTTTTCCTTTGTTTTCGGTAGTTGCGGAAGCAGGACTCGAACCTACGACCTTCGGGTTATGAGCCCGACGAGCTACCACTGCTCCATTCCGCGTTGCAAATATAAGATCATATTTCATTTTATAACAAGGTAAATAGTAAAAACTTTACAATTATTTTACATTCATCACGAAATCAACACTTAACCATAGATATTGTTCAAAAGAATTAAATCGTGTAAATTGCAGGAAATTATAAAAACAATGAAAACAACATATATCATAGATGCTATCCGTACTCCTATTGGAAATTTTACGGGGGCATTATCAAAAGTTAGAGTAGACGACTTAGGGGCTTTGGTAATAAAAACCTTAATGGATAGAAATCCAACTATTGACCAAGAAGAAATTGGTGATGTTATTATGGGTTGTGCAAACCAAGCTGGAGAAGATAATAGAAACGTAGCTCGTATGTCTGCTTTAATGGCTGGATTACCTATTTCTGTTCCTGGTGAAACAATTAACCGATTATGTTCGTCTGGAATGGCTGCAGTTGTTAACGGATCTCGTATGATTGCTGTTGGTGATGCCGAAATGGTTGTTGCGGGAGGTATGGAAAATATGACTCGTGGTCCTTGGGTTATTTCTAAGGTGTCTACTCCATTTGGACGTGATGCTAAGATGCATGATTCAAGTTTTGGATGGCGTTTTATTAATCCAAAATTAGAAGCACTTTATGGTGTGGATGGTATGGGGTTTACGGCTGAAAACTTAGCTGATAAATACAGTATTTCTCGTGAAGATCAAGATAAATTTGCTTTTAATTCTCAAATGAAAGCAACTAAAGCTCAAGCTGAAGGGCGTTTTAAAGATGAGATTGTTTCTGTTGAGATTCCTCAAAGAAAAAAGGATCCAATTATCTTTTCGGATGATGAATTTATTAAACCAAAGTCTACATTAGAAATTTTAGGGAAATTAAGACCTGCATTTAGAAGAGATGGTGGTACTGTTACTGCTGGAAATGCTTCCGGTTTAAATGATGGAGCTGCTGCCATGCTAATTGCATCTGAGGATGCTGTTTCTAAATATAATTTACAGCCTATGGCTAAAATTGTTTCTTCTGCTGTTGTAGGGGTAGAACCAAGAATTATGGGTATAGGTCCAGTAAAGGCTTCTTTAAAAGCATTGGAACGTGCAGGGCTGACATTAGATGATATGGATATTATTGAATTAAATGAAGCTTTTTCGGCTCAAGCATTAGCATGTATTAGAGCGTTTGGATTAGAAGATAATGATTCAAGAATAAATCCAAATGGTGGAGCAATTGCTTTAGGACATCCTCTTGGAGTTTCTGGTACTCGTATCTTACAAACGGCGGCCATTGAATTGAAAAAACAAAACAAGCGTTATGCACTTTGTACAATGTGTATTGGTGTAGGACAAGGTTATGCAACAATTATTGAACGTGTTTAATATATGATTTACGAATTTCAAGGATATAAACCTGTTATAGATCCAAGTGCTTTTATACACCCACAAGCCAATGTTACTGGTCATGTAATTATAGGTAAGAATGTTTATATTGGTCCAGGAGCTGTAATACGTGGAGATTGGGGTCAAATAATTATTGAGGATGGTTGTAACGTACAAGAAAACTGTGTAGTTCATATGTTTCCAGGTGCAACAACTTATTTAAGAAAAGGGGCACATATTGGCCATGGCGCTATTATTCATGGTGGAGACATTGGTGAAAATTGCTTAGTTGGAATGAATGCAGTAGTTATGGACCAAGTTACTATTGGGAAAGAGTGTATAATTGGTGCACTTTGTTTTGTACCTGCTAAAAAAGAATTTCCAGATCGAAAGGTTATTGTTGGTAATCCTGCCAAAGTAGTTAAAGATGTTTCTGATGAAATGATTAAATGGAAAACAGCTGGTACTGCATTATATCAAAAGCTTCCACAAGAATGTAGAGATTCTCTAAAACCATGTGAACCTTTAACTGAAATTCCTAAAGACAGAAAAATTCAAAATACAGATTATAAAATCTGGAAAGATCAATAGATTAAAAAAGCAGGGATTAATACCCTGCTTTTTTAATATCTATATATTTTTTAATTTGATCTAAGTAAATAAAATCCATCTCTTCTATATTATCTGGTGTTTTAACAATTTCAAGATGATCTATATCTAAGGTTGCCGATTTTTCACCTAATAACATATCTAACATCACATATGTTCCGTAAGCAAAATTACGCTTATAGGTTAAATTAAAATCATTATAATACATTCTTAGCCCTATCGTTCCAGGCTGTTCAGCATCTTCAAGCAACATACAACGTGTTACTCTGGGGTCAAATTCTCTATTCTGTATAACAGCTTTAAAACCTGATCCCATTGGGGGTTTAAATTTCAGCAATTCCCAACGTACTAGCTTTGGTGCATTATCAATTAAAAATTCTACATGACTAAAATAATCTTTATTTCCTTCAGCCGTAATAATCAACTCTTTCTTCCGAGCTTCGGTTTCATTACCAATTAAAAAATAAACTGACTGACAATAATCATGAAGTTCTGCCTGAAATGTTTTAATGGCCTGTTCTTTTACATCAGAGGTCATTTCATTTAAGAATAAATATTTGGCGTTATTTGCTTCAAACCACGACCAAAATTGTTTTGCTTTACGTAAGTCCATAACATTTTTTTTATGCCACTAAGCCAGAATTATAATATAATAGTATTAAGAAATAGTCATCTTTTGAGGGCTTTGTGACTGATTCGCGCGAGAATATGAGGGTTTTCTCTATAATTAATATACTTAAAGTTAGTAATAAAAGATCACAAACTCTAGTATTCCACAATAAAGATTAAACATAAACCATACCATAAACATGAAAAATGGTCTATAATAGTGTAAAATAACATTCATTAAATCAAATATATATTTGATAACTAGATAAATAAAATTTTGATCAAAAAAAAAATGAAGCAACCAATAAGGTTACTTCATTTTAAAAAATAATTATGCTTAATAATTTTAGCATTAATTAGTGCTGGTGTCCATGTTCTCCATGTACATGACCATGCTCTAATTCTTCTTTTGTAGCTTCTCTAACCTCTACAATAGAACCTGTAAAATGTAAATCTTGTCCAGCTAATGGGTGATTAACATCCATTTTGATTGTAGTTTCGTCTATAGAAAGAACTTTTGCAGGGTGCATGTTTCCATTTTGATCTTGTAATGGTAAAATATTTCCAACAACAACTTCGTCAGCAATTTTTCCTTCTACCATAAACATATCTTGAGGTAAATCTACAATACCTTGTCCTGGTACTTCATTTCTTTCTCCATAAGCGTTAGCCGCTTTAATTCCAAAAGAAAATGTATCTCCTGTATTTAAACTAACCACCTGAGCTTCAAATTCAGGAATCATTTGCCCAACTCCAGATAAAAATGCCAATGGCTGCTTACCTTCTGTTGTTTCAATCATCTCACCTTCTGCAGTATCTTTAAATAACGTGTAGTTAAGTGCAATAACTTTTGTATTCGTATCTGTCATTTCTTTATTTTTCGGTAAAGCTATGATTTTTTTAAACTTCAGGATTAAAATTGCCCATACTATTTTAAGATTTAACTAAATATCTAACAATCAAAATGTAAAGCACAAAAAAAGACCTAACTTTAATAAAGTCAGATCTTTCTTTTATTGTTCTAAGAGTATTTTTGTTATAGAAATCTTGTGAAATCAGTCTATAACTTTATTATTGTATGTCCCTAGTGCTAATTTAGGACATTTTTTGCAATATTTATTCTTTTTTATAAATGCTTTACAACATTTTTTCTTTTTTTTCGAAAAATCACATGGAATACATGAACTACATGTAATAGATTTGGAATGTATTGCCTCTATGTCCATAACTTTAACGTCATTAATTTCGACAAAGTTACTTATTTAGATTTAATCTAATTATAAAAAAGGAATTTATTTACAATCGTATGTTCTCGTAATTAAACGTGTTACCCCTCCAGGTAAAGATTGTTGAACTCCGAAATTATCATCATATAAGTATATATATGCTGTATCTATAACTTTGGACCCATCATAATCGTCTAGGTTTTTACCACAAACTTCTCCTAAAGTAGAATTCATGTTGATTTCTTTAAAGAAATGTAGTTTAGAAAAAGTCTGATTAGATATCCCAGATAAAGCAGGTATATTTTGATAATAGATATTCTCTGAAAAATCACAGTCTTTACATTCTTCACAAGAGATAAGAGCAGTACTTGCTACAGCTATAAGACAAAAAAATTGAAATCCTCTTTTTAACATCATCGTATATTTTAAAACGTAGGTATGTTTAGTTAAGACAACTAAAGTATTAAAAAAATAAAGACTAACTTCCAAATTGAAGAAAATAATCCATATAAGGTTGAAATATACGAAAAAACATGCTAAACCTTCTATCTACGTGTTTAGGATTGTGAAATAAATATTGGTTTAAATCCTATAATTTTGCTTTATTTGTTAAGATTATATGCATAAATAAATGTCAGAAAAAAAGCATCAAGCTTACTATAGATTCATTAAAGACTTTGACTCATCAAAGGACAGTATTCTTATTACCCAATTTAAAGCTCAAAAATTGGGACTTATTATCTTAGGTTTTGGATTTATTGTCTTTTTAATAAGTATGCTCATTTTCTTTTTTACGCCTCTAAAAAAAATGGCTCCAGGTTTCCCAGACCAAGCTACAAAGCGTGAAATTCTACAAATTCAGTATAAATTGGATAGTATTTCTAGATATGCTTATGAACAAGAGCAATACATAGAGAATATCAAAAACATTTTAAAAGGAGAAAATACTACAATATCAGAGGTTGCTCAACAAGAACACCCCAATACTGATACTTTAGATATTAATGCAAGTAAAACTGAAACGCATTTTAGAAACCATATAGAAGAAAAAGACAAGTTTAATACCCTAGAGCCAACTGAAAAGTATAGTAAGTATAGTTTCTACAAACCCATAGAAGGAATCATAACTGACCCATTTAATCCTAAGATTAAACACTATGGAATAGATATTGTTTCAACCCAAAATGAGCCTATTAAATCTATTCAAGGCGGAACTGTTGTTTTTTCTGGGTGGACAAGTGAAGATGGTTATGTAATAAGTATACAACACCCTAATAATTTTATTAGTACGTATAAACATAACTCGAGCTTACTAAAATCTTTAGGAGATAATGTACTGTCAGGTGAGGTTATTGCGTTAATTGGAAATACAGGAGAACTTAGTCAAGGACAACATTTACACATTGAAATTTGGCAGAATGGATATCCTGTTGACCCGGAAAAACTTATTAATTTTTAGATGAAAATTAAACAGATCATTGCTAAAGCATTAGCGAAAAGTAACCATAAAAAGACACTCTTATGGAAAGACAACCCTATAGAAGCACAGGACAATGTATTCAAATTTTTAGTGGAACAGGGTTCTAAAACTTCTTTTGGTTTAGATCATCAATTTAAATCTATAAAAAACCATTCAGATTTCATTAAGCAAGTTCCGGTAAGAACCTACGAAGAATTTGATAAGTATATTCCGGATATGGTTAATGGAAAACAGGATGTTCTTTGGCCTGGAAAACCTTTGTATTTGGCTAAAACATCAGGAACAACAGCTGGAGCCAAATATATTCCTCTAACTAAAGAATCTTTAAAATATCAAATAGATGCAGCCAAATCGGCATTGCTAAACTATATCTATACAACTGGAAAATCGGACTATGTAAATGGTAAGATGATCTTTTTACAAGGAAGTCCAGAACTTGATTACTCAAAAGCTATTCCTTCTGGTAGACTTTCTGGGATTGTAGCGAACTACGTTCCTTCTTATCTACAAAAAAATAGATTACCTAGTCACACAACTAATTGTATAGACGATTGGGAAACTAAAGTTGATGCCGTAGTAAACGAAACCCTTAATCAGGATATGCGTTTAATTAGCGGTATTCCTTCTTGGGTACAGATGTATTTTGAGAAACTACAAGCTTCAAAAGATGGTGAAGCCATCAAGAATATTTTCCCAAATTTTAACTTGTTTGTATATGGTGGAGTAAATTACGAACCTTATAAAGCCAAGTTTGAACAATTAATAGGAAAATCTGTAGATTCAATAGAATTATTTCCAGCATCGGAAGGGTTCTTTGCCTTTCAGGATGACATACATACAAAAGGGATGTTGTTGCTTTTAGATTCTGGAATTTTTTATGAATTTATTCCTGCCGACGAATACCATAACGAAAACCCAACCCGATTAACATTAAAAGATGTTGAACTAGATAAAGATTATGCTCTAATTATATCGACCAATGCCGGACTTTGGGCTTATAGTATTGGAGATCTTGTTCGCTTTACGTCTTTAAAGCCCTATAAAGTGGTGGTTTCTGGACGTATTAAACATTTTACATCGGCATTTGGAGAGCATGTTATTGCCTATGAGGTAGAAGAAGCTTTAAAACATGCTATTGCAGAACAAGGTGGATCTGTAAGAGAGTTTCATGTAGCCCCACAAGTTAACCCAACCGAAGGTTTACCATACCATGAATGGTTAATAGAATTTGAGACAGAACCAAACAATTTAGAGACCTTTGCACATACGGTAGATACTAAAATGCAAAGCTTAAATCCGTACTATTTCGATTTAAGAGATGGAAATATTCTGCGCGAGGTAGTTATAAATTCTGTACCTCATACATCTTTTCAGAGTTATATGAAATCTCAGGGGAAATTGGGTGGCCAAAATAAGGTTCCACGTTTGGCAAACGATAGAAAAATTGCAGATAAGCTATAAGAATAAAACATATATCACATTTAAATACAGACGTTTACACGGATAACATACCATTTTAAAGGTTACAGTTCTTTATCTTATGTTAGAAGCATTTTAAGCTGATTTTCAATAGATTAATAATACCTTTAAAATGCTAAACTTCTTAAATTATTCATTATGACGTCTTTATTTTATTATTGGCTCAATTGTAAATTATTGGACAGGCATACGAGTGAAAGTCTCGAGAATCAATTAAAGCGTCGCTTTAAGGAGTTTAGCAGTGATCTGTCCTTTTTATTCATCAATAATTCTATTACATTATGCGAAAACGTAAACAGTCATGAGCTTTTCACAAATGAACACTCTGTTAAAGACACAAAACACCAAATAACCTCTACCGAGGTTGAATTTTTAGACTCTATTAAATGTTATGGTATAGACGAATGTATACGGTCTTTAAAAACCATACATAATTTGGCTTTATACCATACCACCGAACTTTGTTTAAGCACCAAAGATATTACGGCTCTTTATGGGCTAAAGTTACTTTGGGAAGGCTTGGAAGAGGTTAAGGAAGAGTGAAATAAAAGCTCTCCCTAAAATTTAGATTTTAGGGAGAGCTTTTTTTATTAAAATACAATAGAGCTCCTCTGTTATATTTATTCAAGCTATATTTACCTTTTCAATTAATTTATAAATCATGAAAATAAAACTAATATTAATCTCGATTACTCTATTTTTAATATTTAGCATTCAACTGTTCAAAATCCTAACTTTGAATGGGTTAAATATATAGGAGGATTTAGTCATGATGGTGAATACGCACTTGCAATCGATGATGAAAATAACATATATAGTCTCGGAAGATTTATTGGAACTGTAGATTTTGATATTGGAGGAACAGATTCTAACCTTATTTCTCAAGGTCATAGAGATGTCTTTATTTATAAACTATCTATATCCGAACCTATAGGTGTTAGTGAAATTCCACAAGACATTACACTTACAGTATCTCCCAACCCTTCTAAAGATATTTTTAACATCAACTTTAACGAAAAATTAGAAAAAGCTGAATTAATTGTTACAAATATTCAAGGACAAATTATTTCAACAACCAATATTGAACATTTCTCCAAACAAGTATTGATTTAAAAGATCAACCTTTGGGTGTTTATTTTCTTACTATTAAATTGGATAAAGAACAGATGACTATTCGATTAATTAAAGAATAAAATCAGAAAAAATTAACATGAAAGTAAAATTACAACCTATAATTTTTATTATACTATTTTCTATAAGTATCCTCCCTTTATTTCCACAGAACATAACTTCGGAATGGGCGTATAGTATAGGAGGTTCTTCAGACGACTATGGTAATTCTATTACAAGTGATAATTATGGAAACATCTATACAACAGGTAGGTTCCAAGATACAGCTGATTTCGAATTTGGCTCAGGAATAACTCAGCTTATCTCAAATGGATCAAACGATATTTTTATTCACAAATCTGATTCCGATGGAAATTTAATTTGGGTCAAACAAGTAGAAGGTATATCGAATGACTACGGTTTATCCATAACTGTAGATGATTTAGGCAATGTTTATACAACAGGAGCATTTGATGAAACAGCAGATTTCGACCCTGGGCCGGGTGTATACAATCTTACATCTTATGGAGATCACAATGCTTTCATTTTAAAATTAAACTCTAATGGAGACTTTATTTGGGCAAAGCAAATGGAGGGAATTGGTCATGATGGTGGTTTTTCAGTAACTATAGATTCTTCTGGGAATGTCTTTTCAACAGGACGCTTTAGAGAAACTGTAGATTTTAATCCTGGAGTTGGAGTCACAAACCTTACATCAGCAGGGCAATGGGATATTTACATTCAAAAATTAGATTCGAATGGTAATTTTTTATGGGTAAAGCAAATGGGAGGTATTAATTACGATGCAGCCTTTTCATTAGCTTTAGACCAGTTTGGAAATATATATACTACAGGTTGGTTCTCTGGAACAGTAGACTTTGACCCAAATATTGGGATAACCAACCTTACAGCTGCTGGTTCTTGGGACATATTTATCCAAAAACTAGACTCTAATGGTAATTTTGTATGGGCTAAACAAGTAGGAGGCCCTTTGGGAGATATAGGTAAATCATTAGCATTAGATCAATCTGGAAATGTTTACATAAGCGGATATTTCTCCGAAACAGCTGATTTTGATCCTGGATCAAATATTTACAATCTTACTTCCGCTGGACATTGGGACATTTATATTTTAAAATTAAATTCTAACGGTGATTTTATTTGGGCTAAACAAATGGGAGGTACTTATGAAGACTCTGGATACGCCATTACTTTAGACTCTTTAGGTAATGTGTATACTACTGGTGGATTTAAAGGTACAGCAGACTTCGATCCTGGTATTGGAGTCACTAACCTTACATCCCTTGGAGATAAAGATATATATATAGTAAAATTAGATTCGAATGGTATTTTTAATTGGGTAAGACAATTTGGGGGATATTCTGACGATGAAGGTCATGATTTGATGATTGATACTTATGGAAATGTATTCAATATTGGTTTTTTCTCTGATACAGTAGATTTTAACCCAGAAACTGGAGTAAATAATCTTTATGCAGTTGGAGAAACGGATATTTTCATTCAAAAATTATCTCAATGTACTCCATATATACCAACTCCTGATTTAGTTTATTTACCAGATTTAATAAGCTCATGCTCTCTAGATTCTATTCTCATTCCAACAGCTTACAATGGTTGTGAAACCCTAATTGGAGCAACAACAACTTCTTTTCCTATTACCGGTATGGACACAACTATAATTTCTTGGACTTATGACGATGGAACCGGAAATATAGTAACACAAACTCAAAATATTATTATTATTGAGGATACTATTATACCAATACCTGATACACTAAACTTGCCAATTATCTCAGCAATATGTGATATCACTGGTGTTAATGTACCTACAGCAACCGATAATTGTTCTAGTGGAATTATAGGATCTCCAAATGTAACTTTCCCATTAACAGATCAATCAATTACGCAAATAATTTGGACATATAATGATGGCAATGGAAATATAGTTACCCAAGCACAAGATATCAACTGGACAAGTATAGATGTTTCAACATCTATAAATGGGTTTACCATAACAGCGAACAATATAAATACATCCTATCAATGGTTAGATTGCAATAATAATAACAGCCCAATTAACGGAGAGAACAATGCAGCCTTTACAGCAATTACAAACGGAGATTACGCTGTAGAAATTACTGAAAATGGTTGTATAGATACTTCAGGGTGTGTTTCCATTTCTGGCATTGGCATTAATGAATTAATTGATCTAAAACTGGCTGTATATCCTAACCCTTCTTCTAATGTCTTTAATATTACTTTTGAAAAAGAATTAGGACAAGCCCTATTAATAATTTCTAATACCCTAGAGCAACTCATTTATACAACCGAAATTAAACAGGCTTCTAAAGCAAGTATTGATTTAAAAAATCAACCTTTGGGCGTTTATTTTCTTACAATTAAATTAGATAAAGGACAAAAGACCATTCAACTTGTTAAAGAATAATTTTACTAGAACTACCTTAGGGAGAACTCGACGAAATAAAACAACCCTGTAAGAAACTTAATAGACTCTTACAGGGTTTATATAATGTACTAATACATATTTAAAGAAATACAACGGCATAGTATGTCCAATCATCTACCTTAATTTTGGACAATAAATACTGTTCTTCCCCCCTTTCATCACGTACATTATACTCCCATATTGCGTACTCCAACTCACTAAAGATCTATACCTATAATTTTGGTCTGCAAGCCGTGCAGCTAAATGCTCTCCAATAACATTAGCCTTACGTATATTAATTCCAAACTCTTTTACAATAGCATCCCACGTTTCTTGTGTTAATCCGTGTGTTACATACTGATCTAAATTTTCCATATTATTTCGTTTATGAATGGTTATTTTTTTTTACACTCACAAATCTATATCTACTAAGTATTCATATATCATAGGGTATTCTCTTTTTTAAATAATTAGGGCTTTTTACACAATAGTGATTTAATGAATCTTTATCGAGAATATTCTACCTCTAAACAGATTATAAAAACGAATAATACAATAACCATAAATAAAAACAATATCACCTTTATAAGGTGATATCATACCCTATAAATCATACTAATTTAGCCGTATGACAAGCTATAAAAGTTATCGTTTGTTTTTGTAGGGAATGAATATGGGAAGATTCATATCCTGATACTAAGAGATCTTAAATTTTATAAATTTAGGATCTCTTTTTTATAAGTCATTTTACTGCTTCTATTTGTAAATTATAAACCATTTTTATAGATATCACTTCCCGTAATATTTATCTCTAACTAACTATTAAAAACCTCTCATTACATTTAAACCTATTTCCAATTAAAAAACAATTATTAAAAATTAAAGGAATTTATACATTCTCGTTTACAATTTTCACCTCGTAAAGTCATGCTTGACATCTTTTTTGTTACATATTTATCAAATACAGGTAAGATTTGATAAATACATTTTTATAAAAAGCTTGATGGGTGGGTCTAATTGATTGTGTGGTGAAAACAAAAATGACGGCTATTGGGCTTTTTTAGTACTTACAATTTAATTCGTGATCATGTTTATAAACAACCTTACATAAGATTTACTTTACCTTTCATCTAATCAGGTGTAGTTTTGGTAAAATGAGCATTGGAATGTGTTGAAATTCAATCTAAATTAGATTAGGAATTAAAACCATTTTAATATGAAAACAATATTCAAAATACAAATAGGAGATGAAATGAGGCTTGAGATTACAGCTTCGGGAGTTGAAGCTGAATTTTGTGTAACCATAGATGATGTAACACTTTAGATTATGAGACAGATTATTCTTTTATGTATAAGTTTTATATTTTTTGGTTGCCAAACTGATGATCTTGAACAAGTACAATCCAATCCATGTGATGGCAGTAGTCAGGGGTTTACACTCTCCAATATAAACGAACATTTTGAAGTTGACGACCAATCTTTAACGGTACATTACGTTACGGGGCATCCGCAAGGAGATTATTTTCATGTTTTTAATAACAATGGACCAACCATTACCAATTTTTACACTTTTGCCGTAAATAATGGTGATGTCTCTACTTTAGACCAAAACTGGAATACAACAGCAGGGAGTTTCCTATCCGTAGATAATACGCCTCTTTATGGATCTCAACAAAATCAAATCACCATTACAACTGTTGAAGGTGGAACTCAGGTTGGCGATCGAATTTTAATAGATGTAGATGCGACCAATAATAATTATATCGAAGGCCAATACTGTGCAAACATAGATGAAGTTATCACATTATCAGATAATTATGTGTATATCACAGATGGTACCGATTTTAAAATCATCAATGTTTCTGACCCTTATTTACCTTATACAGAACATTCAGTTCCAGCAAGTACAGGCTATTTTGTTGAGGTAATAGACCATAAGGCCTATTTAGCTTATTTCGATGCTGTCCAGCCTTATTTAGATATTTTCAATGTAGCCAATCCGAATAATATAAACCCAATACAATCTATTGCTAAAGGAGGTCCTTACGGTAGAGTTTCCGATATCGAAAAAGTTGACGATTATATCTATATTTCTGACGAATTTTCCGGAGCTCATCATATCAATACAAATAACGGTTCCATCTTTTTATTTGAAAGCCACGATATCATGAGCTTATCACTGATGAATAACAGAATAACATGTTTAGGAATTTGGGGAGGCTTATATGGTTTTGATGTTTCGAACCCCGTAGCCCCAATAAATTCGAATTACAACATAGATGTTTTTACGGCTATTGACATAGCCTCTTACCCACATACGGCCGGTAGTTTTCATAGTTGGATTAGAAATAATGGAGCACATCACTTTGTCGCAAATATTTCGGACAAAAAGTTGAAAAAAGTTGTGGAAAACACTTCAAATTACTCCGTGGTTAACGAACTCGATCTTTCTGGACATGCAACTGCTTTTACTATATCTGGCAATTATGGATTTATAACAACAAGAGCAAGTTCCCAAGCTCCATTACAAACCAGTTTCGACGGTATTCTTATGGTCGATTTAAATAATATGACCATTCTAGATTCAAAAATCTTAAACAATGCTAGTGGCGTTACGGTAAAAGCAAATTTCGCTTATGTTACAGATCAAAATGGATTACATATTTACGATTTAAGTCAAGGTAATTTAAACTTAATCAATACCTATCAACCAGGTTTCGGGAATTATATATCGATTAATAACTAAAACAGATGAATATAAAATCCAAATTTTGCCTATAGACGATCGTACTTTTATTTATTAGTTGTGATGAAAATGATGATGTAGTCAACGGTATACAAAACGATATATATCACTTCCATTAATATTTAGTTCATCGAATTAATAAAAACTCTCATTACATTTAAGCCTAATTACAACAGAAAGCAATGTGTTTAATTAATTGATTATCAGTAATTAAAATACTATATTTATTGTATACACATTAAAATTTATTCAATATGTTTATTCAATTATATGCATGTGCTTTATTAGGTATAGAGGCTACAAAAATCACAATAGAAGTCAATACAGATAAAGGGTTCAAATTCTTCTTAGTAGGACTTCCTGATTCTGCCGTTAAAGAAAGTGAACATAGAATAGAAGCCGCCCTTAACAATATTGGCTATAGAAAACCAGGTAAAAAGATTATTATTAATATGGCTCCGGCTGATATTCGTAAAGAAGGTTCGGCTTATGATGTTACGTTAGCTTTAGGAATACTTATGGCATCTAATCAAATTGATGCCACTCAAGCACAAGACTATATTATTATGGGGGAGCTTTCTCTTAATGGAGATTTACAACCTGTAAAAGGGGCATTATCTATAGCCATAAAAGCTAAAGAACTTGGTTTTAAAGGTGTCATTTTCCCACAAACCAATGCCAAAGAAGCTTCCTTTGTTGAAGGACTTCAAGTTCTTGGTGCCGATAACTTAATTAACATCATCCAGTTTTTTGAAGACGATGACCAGGTTCTTACGGAATATAACTCTACTTGGGAGGATATTTCGAAACCAATTGCTTCAGATTATATTCTAGGTTTTGAAGATGTAAAAGGTCAACAAAATATTAAACGTGCATTAGAAATTGCTGCCGCAGGAGGGCATAATGTTTTACTTATTGGTCCTCCAGGTGCAGGAAAAACCATGTTAGCCAGGTGTCTACGCTTTGTCCTCCATTTTACCCTTAGAACTTAAAGCAACAAAACCCTTGAGTTATATGTACCCTAAAGCAATTTTGACGGTAGGAGACGAAGTACGCAAAGCTCGTCTTGATAGAGGTATTACGCAACATGAACTTGCTAGGAATCTTAATGTAAATCTTAATTTTATTAGTCAACTAGAGCTTGGAAGACGTAAGATAACAATCTTTACTCTTCATAAAGCATATACAGTTTTAGGCTCTATCCCCAAAACTTTACATATTGATGAGAGTACACTTTCTGGAAAAATATTTGCTCATAGAATACGATATGGATATACCTACTCCGTTTTATCTGAAAGAACAAAAGTATCTAAAAAGAGTTTGATTAGATGTGAGCGTGGTAGAAATGTAAGCAAAGGTACTTTAGAGAAACTATCGAATTATTTTGATAACTAAACACACTACTACACATGGGTAACAAATTATTTGTTACCCATTTGTAGTAAACAAAATATTATATTTTTTAGTTTACATAATAATGCGTTACTCCTAAACTCACAGCATCAAACAAGCCTTGATTGTGAGATTCAGCATTTCCAAGTGACCACGGTTTCGGCAATTTTGGTTTTAATTTGGGGTACATTGTTATAATATGTTTTGCTATCTCTTGTTTAGTAAAAGCATTAAATACAGAGAACACTTCACGGATTTGTTTTCGACTGTAGTGGTGTATTTTGATATTTTGAGTTTTACATTCTTCTGTAATATATTCAATGAGTTTTATTATTCTCTCTCTTTTTCGTGAGCTTTTACACGTGGTATTCTCTAGGATAACAACATCAGGTTTGAAGCTATCTAAGAGCTTTAAAATGATTTGTTTACTTTTTGTATTAGACATAGGGCGTATACGCATAGTTTGTTGATAGATTAATTCTTGTTGACTTTCAAACAAAGCATAACCAAGCCCTAGTGCATTTGGAAACAATGCCAAAACAACCCTTTTTGGTTCTTGTTTTGTCTTGTGATTTACGAGGTGCATAGCTCTTCATCTTGTATTAAATCGTTTAAGACTTTATCAAAAAAATCAATGCGTGCTTGTATTTCAGGGTGTTTCTTCAATTCTTCCAAGTCTACAATCAGCCTTGTTAATCGCGCCTTTAACTGTTCTTTTATGTTTTGTACTTCTTTAACATCTTGAATTTGCTTTAACATTGATTTGTCAAACAGTAAATAATATGTTATAGCTGTAACAGGGCTGACTGGTCGTATTCCCTTCTCTATTTTAGAAATAATACTTCGGTCAGTTCCACCGAGCAGATGTGATATATCTGTTTGGGTGACACTAGTTTGTTTACGCAATCTGTGTAAGTAATTTATGTGTTGCATATGTGATTAAGACCATGCAGGATTAGTGATAAAACGGTTCTGCAATGGTCTTTTTCATTTTATCAAGCACACCTTATATCCTAAATACTGGCAAGTGTGACAAAGGTGTATAGATAGAATGTGAAATGTATTTTTTCTTGTGAAAGGTGTTAAACCTTTCTCTTTTTTTATGGTGTATTCTCCTTGCTCCAAGATAAAGAATATATGCAAGGCTTTGATTTTCTTATCTACTCCCTATCGTTTTAGTTTTGTTATGCTATGTATTCTTGTATTCTGTCGTTTTTGTGTTTTCTTTTGTTCTGTTTTCTGCTTCTTGTTCTTATTAAAAAATCCTTTTGTAGAGTTTTTTTTGTATAGTTTCTTTTGTAGGGTGTAAATTTTACATTCGTAAACAGAAAAATATACATTCGTTTGCTGAAGAAATTACATTGCTAGGCTTAAAATGAGCATAAGCCATGTAATTTTTTCACGATAAAAAGCCTTTTAGGGCTTGTTTTTAGTGTTTTTTGGGTGGGTTTGGAAATTTTTACAGAGGTCTTATCAAAAAATATATTGAATATTAAATATCCACCATTAAAAATGGTATTTTTAGTTTTGAACTTCTCAAAACATATAAAACCTGAAATAATATAAAAATGAAATCAGCTAAAACAACTAAAATTAATCTAGTTTTAATTATACTTCTATTAGTTTCAATATGGTCAATAATAAAGTATTCTAAAATCCCTTATCTAACAAACGAAGATTCTGAAATAATTAAATTCATCTTTGAAAGACCAAAAGATGAATCGATATTAGAGCTATTTAGAATAACAGAGCGTTTAAGTTTAGCATATATATCTGGACTAATTATGTATCTTTTAATAAACGTTATTCCTCAAAAAATTAGTGAAAGAAAAAACTTAAAGATACAGCAAGTACGTTTAACAAAAATTTATTCTGAAATGAATTTTTTAATTGAAGCTTATAAAATTATTTTTCAGATTGATACTAATATTAAAGACATTAAAGAAAATGATATAATGCTCCCAATAGACCAGTATCAACTTATCACAAAGTTATATTTAAACAGATTTATTTCAATAAACAACGTAAAACAAAATCAAGGTAACCAAATCTTACTATTTCCTTTTAAGGAAATAAAAACAGAATCAATATCACTCAAAAAAACATTAAACAAACTTCTAAAAGACAATTCTTATAATCCTATAAATTATAAAATTGTAAGATTATTATATTTAATCGAAAATAACCCCTTGATGGAGCGATATGATTGGTTAGATGAAAAAAAGACAATAACTATTCAGGGTTTGCATACGTCTTTTTATAATTTTGTTAAATTGTATTTACAACTGGGCAAAATTGTTGAAGAAAAACACCAAAGACGATATATTAAATTAAATGATGAAGAAATCTCTAAGTTTAATGCTACGAGAAAAATAGTCATAAAAGGAATTGATAAAACCATGACAGGTGGTAATTTTATGTTTTACCACAATGGGATTCGTTATGTTGTTGAAAATGAGTCATTATTAGAATGAAATTAACTTGAAAATATTTTAACCTTGTCTTTTGTTTGCTAGTATTTCAGCAATACGCTCGGCATCTGTTAAAAACTTAACCTTTCGCTTGGCTTCTTCGCTGACCTTTGAGAGTTTAATGATTGGTTTTTCAATGAGTTCATAATAGACTTTGTTTGCAAATTTCCTTGCCTGTTTATCAAGCTCAATGTCTTGAGCATTAGATGTTCTAATTATGTTCTTTTCACTTAAAACATCTATGACACTTGATATAGTCTTGTGACATAGTCCTGTTTTTTCATGAAATAATCGATGTGAAATCCAATCTCTTTTTTTATGACTTCTTCGTTTGCTATCATACCAACCGTAGGTTTGACGAACAATAACCATTACAATTGAAAATTCAGAGGGTTTTAGTTTAGGTTGTAGTTTATCAAAGATAAAGTTAGGTGTGCTTGTGTAATATTTCATATAGCTACAGCCTAGCTATTTTATGTAACTAAAACTATACAGGATAGTGTGCATATTCTGTTTTTTATATGTTGCTCTGACACAATAGCCTGTATAGCTCGGTAACTGTATATATTCTAGTATGGGTACATATGCACACGCAATCTATACAAGTCAATGATGAAACCGTACAACGGTTTAAGGATTTGTATGAGCGTAAATACAAAAAAGAAATTAGCGATACACAAGCCCATGAGCTTGCTACTTTTATTATTCGCTTTGTATATCACGTACACAAAGCAGAGCAAATAGGATATACTAAGTAAGCTACGTAAAGAATTATAATTAAAAACTTATATAAAATAATTGTACCCAAAAAGGGACAAAGGACGATTTTTTACGTAGCAGTATAATTTCTTATTCCTTTGTCCCTTTTTGGGTTTCTTAATATCTATGATACAAAATCAACATATTACCTATTTTATATACGCACGAAAATCTACAGACAGAGAAGACAAACAAATTGCTTCTATCAATGACCAAATTCGAGAATGTACAAAAATTGCAGAGCAAAAAGGTTTACACGTTCTGGAAATAATATCTGAATCAAAATCAGCAAAAGCCCCTGGGCGATTCGCCTTTAATGAGATGTTAAGACGGATTGAAAAAGGAGAAGCAACAGGGATTATTAGTTGGAAACCAAATAGACTTTCTCGTAATCCTGTTGATAGTGGTCGTATTTCTTGGCTTTTACAACACAATATCATAAAACACATTCAATGTTATAGTGAGGATTATAAGCCTACAGATAATGTTTTAATGTTGCAAATTGCTCTTGGAATGGCGAATCAATACATTAAAGATTTAGGCTCTGATGTTAAACGAGGTATGCGAAACAAAGCTAAAAATGGCTGGTATCCTATCTCTGTTCTTCCTATTGGATATATAAGAAACCCTAACAAACAATCAGGGGATTATATTATTCCTGACCCTCAAACATTTTCTATTGTAAAAAAACTATGGAAATATAGATTAACAGGGAAATATTCTATTGCTGATATTAAACGAGAAGCTGAAACTTTAGGCTTAGTAAATCGGTATAATAAACCTTATGCCCTCAATACCTTTCATAACCTTTTTAAAAATGAATTTTATGCAGGTTATTTTTGGTGGAAGAATGAACATGATGAGCAAATACGCCATAAAGGAAAACATAAATCTATGATATCTGCTTTTGATTTTAGAAATGCTCAAATCTTATCCCAAGAAAAGGGAAAACCAACACGCATAAATAGTTTTAGTTTTCCCTTCCGTGGTCATCTGTTTTGTGGAGAGTGTCAAAGCTCAATCACAGCAGAGCGTAAATCTCAAGTGATTTGCAGTGAGTGTAAAAATAAGTTTTCATGTATTACTAAAACTACTTGTCCTAAATGTGATACAGCTATCAAGAAAATGAAAAATCCTGTTCATATTGAAAAGGTATATTATCACTGCACCAAGAAGAAAAAGAAAGCTTGCTCACAATCCTATATTGAATCTTCTGAAATGCACCGTATTGTTCAAAAACAATTACAAGACATTGCCATTGATGACGATTTTCTTAAAGAAGCTACAAGGGCGATAGAAGCATTTAAACAAGAAGATGACAAGGATAGTAAAGAAATCATTACAAAGCTTTTAAAACGCAAGACAGAGCTATCTACAAAGGCACAGAATTTAATTGAATTACGGTTATCTGGAGAAATTAATTCTGAAGAGATGAAACAATTAAAATCTACTATTCAAAAGGATATTAAAGATGTTGAATATAAAATACAGGAAGTGAAAGAATCTCTTTTCTTTTGGGATAGTCGTTTATATAAAGCTTTAGACTTTAGAACATCGTGCCTTAATATTATCGAAAATGGTTCTGATATTCAGAAAAAAGAACTTCTTCTTGGATTAGGTTCGAACCTAAGAATTTTAGACAAATCGCTTTATTTTACAAGGGATTTTACCAGTGAAGTACTTGATGAATGGTATAGGCTCTACACCCTTAAAATGGAAGGGTTCGAACCTAAAAAAAGCCTTATATTACAAGGCTCATTTAGTGATTTTGCACAAGTAAGTGCAAGACTGCTGGCCTGCCTTAAGTTCGTTCGAACCTAAATTCATCTGAAAATACTAGAATTTATCATATAAAATCATTGTTTACATATACATATCGTGCGTATATATAACAGATAAAACCAGTGTATGCTGGTTTTTATTACTTCCCTATTTATTTAACATAGGAGATTTTAACAATTTTCGTATATTGAAAAAGTTTCTACAGAATGAATAGATTTATATATCTCAAAAACAAATCAAAATCATAGTGGTAGAAACTTTTTAAAAAGATGGACACAACGGGGTATGTTCATCTTTTTTTATTAATTAAATCTAATTCACTCCCCAGTGTGTCTTTTGTTAAAAATAATTAATACACATAAATATAATAAAAAATAACAAAGGTATCTATTGAAAACATGATAAATATCATTTTTTAATATTCACGTAACATGCTCCTGTATAGATTACGCAATCTGTTATTCATATAATGAATGATATGTCTTTATCTTCTTTTCCCCTAAGTGAACACACAAGCTACTTTGCACAAACAAACTTTCGTGACCACCAAAAGCTTTTTGGAATACGTCAAAGAGATAGACTTTTTCATATGGCAGTTTTTGGAAAAACTGGAGCAGGAAAAACAACACTTCTTGAAACCTTAATTTTGCAAGATGCTTTGTATAATCGAGGGGTCTTTGTCATTGATATTCATGGGGACATGAGTATTTCTCTATTATCACAAATGCCAAAGTCTGTATATAAACAGGTTGTATATATTGATGTAGCAGATAAGGCTTTAGATATCAAATTTAATCCACTTGCAAAAGTAGACTACGACAAACGCTCTTTAGTAGCATCAAACATACTAGAAACCTTTAAAAAGCTTTGGAGTGGAGCTTGGGGGGCTAAAATGGAGCATATACTGCGTTATGTTCTACTTTCCTTACTTGACCAGCCACAGGCTCATTTTTCAGATATTAATAGGATACTACAAGACAGAGAATATAGAATGTCATGTATAGAGCATATTCAGAATCCAGAAATTATAACTTTTTGGCAGAAAGAATTTCCAGAGTATAAAGCTTTTGATTTACTACCTATCTACAATAAGGTTGGTGGTTTTCTAGCACACCCAAGCGTTAGACGATTATTAATCACAAACCCAAAAGAGATTAATGTTAATGCTTTAATTAACAACAATACCATTATTATACTTCGTATTCCAAAAGGAGAAATTGGAACAGATACGTCTTTTTTGTTATCCTCTTTGTTTTTAAATACACTTATCACAGCAGGTTTTTCTCGTGTTTCATTAAGTCCAAAAGACAGAAAACCGTTCTTTGTGTATCTTGATGAGTACCCCTCATATACAAACAATAGTAATATTTCTATTATGCTCTCAGAACTCAGGAAATTTAACATGGGAATTGTATTATCATGTCAGAGTTTATCTATGATTGATAGAGATTTAAGGGAAACTCTGATGTCTAATGTTGGGAGTTTAATTGTATTTAGAACAGGATATTCGGACGCCAAACATTTTGAGAAAGAGTTTTTTCCTGTGTTTTCAGCTACTGATTTCACTAATCTTTCTAATTACGATATTTATTTACGACTCTTTATTGACGGTAAATCGTCAAGGGCTTTTTCTGCACGTTCTGTTCCCTTTTTAAACATTTATCCTAAACGATAATACAAAATATATTATTGTCACACTCGCCTGTATAGGCTAAAACTTCATTTCTGAAATACTAAGGTTAAACCAGTTCTTACAATTACTCGTTTAATCTTTTTATTATGATATGAAAACTCCCATTACTTACTATGGTGGAAAACTTAATATGTTAAAAGAAATTCTGCCAAGGATTCCTAAACACAAAATATATACCGAAAGCTTCTTTGGTGGTGGTGCAGTATTCTTTGCAAAAGAGCCTGTTCCCTCTGAAACCATTAATGACAGGAATAACATGGTTGTTAATTTCTATGAAATTCTAAAATCTGATTTTCAATCTTTAACATTAAAAATAGAAAGCACTTTGTTCTCTAGGGCTAGCTATAGCGTAGCTCTTGCGATATATAGAATGCCTCACTTGTTTAATAAACTACAGCAAGCTTGGGCGTTCTATATCGCAACGAATATGGGCTTTTCTTGTAAGATAGGCTCTTGGGGTTATGACAAGTATGGTAAACGACCTAAAGCCTTTATTAATAAGAAAATGAGATTTGATTCTACGCTTTCAAAACGTCTTGAACATACGCAAATTGAAAATAACGATGCGATAACGGTTATTGAGAGTAGAGATACCATAGATACTTTTCACTATGTAGACCCACCCTATATTGATTCTGACCAAGGACATTATGGGGGTTATACCAAACAAAACTATATCAAGCTTTTAGATTGTCTTTCTAAGGTAAAAGGAAAGTTCCTTTTGTCCTCATATCCAAGCGACATACTTTCTGAATTCATTGAAAAAAATAACTGGCACACACTACACTTTGAAAAACCACTATCGGCTCAGAAAGCAAAGACAGGAAAACAACGAGATAGAAAGGTTGAAGTATTGACAGCCAACTATCCACTACATATATCTAAGTAATTTTTTAACCTAAAATTTTTAAAATGAGTACAACTTATTCAAACAAAGTAGTAGCCACATACATGGCTATACTTTACAACCACAGAGATGGCGTAGGCGTTCATGGAATATGCTCTAAAGACGGAGCATATAGTCCTATTGAAATAGTAATCGCTAAAAAGAAAATATCTCTTATGAATCCGTACCAAAGGATTTACAGGGGTTCACTTTAGATGATATTCACACGTTAAACCAAGATGAATCGTATATGCCTTTTTGGCTTGAGATAAAAAGCTTTGTGAGTATTTGGGATTCTCAGATGATGAGATTTATAATTTCTCAGAAATTATCTATTGAAAAAGTAATGATTGCTGAACTTGAAAATAGAGGACTTATCAGTAGAGTGCAGAAATAATAACCTTTTAAAACCATTTCCTTATGGACAACCTAACACGAAATCAAATAATACGTTATTATTTGAAGCAATACCTTTCTGCTTTAGAAAAAAAGAAAGACTGCAAATCAGATTTTGCATATAACTTTTTTACAAAAGAAGAATTACACGACATGAGAACGCATTTTAAGTATTCAAGTGATACAGCACTTTCTGACTATGATGTGCTTAGCTATTTGATTTATCACTGGGAACATCAGCAATATGTAAGTGAACACCCTGATGAAGCATATCTCAATAAAATAGTATACCAACTCGGTTTACATGGACATTATCTTGATACTAAGTTTATCAACCAATGGGATAACTATGACTACTCCAATTTTGATATGATGAAAATTAAAAGTGGACGTTCAGCTTATGCCTATGCTATTTTTACAAGTGATGTGAATGCTAGGGATATTAACGGTGTTAACTCTCTACCCTTTAGGTGGTTCTCGACTTTAGAACTGGCTGAAGCCAAAAAGAAGGAATTAATGGCAAAGCGTGGATTTAGTGAAGGTGAGCTTAAAATTCATCAAGACTTAAGACCACTTTAATTGTTTAACCTTTAAAACCATTTTATTATGAAAAAACAAAACATGATTGATTCGCTTATCGAAAACATTAAAAACGATAGAGCGTTCCTAGAGAAAATTGAAGAGAAAATATTTCTTTCCAAAGAAGAGCGAAAAGAAATACTTGATAGGTTAAAAGAGTATTATGCAGACATTCATGTCTTTGTGAAGTATATGGACGAAGAACAACAAGCTAAACTTGATGAATTAGAGCTTGATATTAAAAATTCTAAAGTTCGTGTTACAAATATTGTGTCTGCTGTTGCTTTTGATATTTTAGTTAAAGCGAAAGATTACAAGCTAAGTAATGTAGAGTGGCATGAAGCCTATTTGAAAACCTTATCATCTGATGATAAGCAGATTTCATATACTGCCTTTAATATTAAGTGTCGTTCCCTGTTTAATACAAACAAGGTAACTAGAACAAAAGGGGCTGACTCTAAAAGTTCTAAAGACGATGTTATTTCACTAAATGGGAAACCTGTGTCTGAAGTTCAACCAATCTCTAAAAACAAAGACAATGGATAATAACAGAAACAAAGTGTTTGATACTTTTTCTAAAGCTTCACATTATGCCCTATGGCTTGATTTCAAGTATAGAGCAGATTATGTAAACTTTGTTGTATGTAAAATAGGCGAAGAGTGTTTTATTGTTTGTGAACATGAAAAAGCTAAACAGCAAAACTTAAACATAATTATTCCCTTAGCTCATATCTTAAAAGATATTTCCGATCAAGATATATCGACTATAGCAAAAGATACTGAACCACTTTCTTTTTGGGAAAATATTCGTGGTACGTTTTCTATACTAGATAATGAAGTGTTAATGTTTGTTTTGGACTATAACATTCCACTTGAATTATTTATTCGCTATGAACTTGCTTGTCGTGGAGTTGATAAAGATAATCGTTGGATTGGTTTTGATAAGGCAGAGAACGTTTGGCTTGAATAATTTAATAACAAGTAAATACAAAACACGTGATATAAAGTTTGCGTGTTTTTTTTAAAAAAGAACATTTTCCAGATAAATACTATGCTTAACATAGTATTTATCTGGAAAAAAAATACTATATTAGCAGTATGAAAAGTTTTTTAAGTAAGAAGTTTTATGATTTTAGTTGCAAGGGAAAAACAAAGATGTAGTCATTATTACTATTCTTTGCTAATTTTTGCATATATACCTTTTCGGTATACATAACACTTCTAACCTAGAGAGCTTTTTTGATTTACTTGTAAAAAAGATAAAAAAGGTTTAAAATGTGACTAAAGATAGAAAAAAGCATATATTTTTTAGTTTAATTCAAAGTTTTTGTATAGCTTTGCAAGCTGTTTGTTTTTTTTAAAAAAAACACTCCTTATCTAATGTGATAAAAAGTGTTGAAGAAAACAAGACAATAAATCTAGTTTTGATTCGTTATTGATAGTAAGTAATCAATAAATTGAGAAATAAAGACAATTAACATACAATCTAAAATTGCATGTATACTATCAAAAACTAAGATAAAATGCAAATAGTACTTCATACTACCAATTGCAAAAATTTTAATAAAACTTTTCATAAAATGTAGTTTTAAGCACAAAGAGATTCTGGTTAAATAAAATATAAATAGTTTGGACGCTCTTTAAGTTTATTCTCTCTAAATCTACTTCGTGCAATTAATTACTATGCAAGATAAGAAATTTTTAGGAATTTCTTATCTTTTTGTTTTTTAAATAATATTTAAATTAAACATATTACCCATGCTGATATTTTTATTGAGAATAATATTATGCAGGAATCTACATCAACTACATAAAACCCTATTTAGCCAGTAGGGTTTTATTTATTTATATCATAATTAATACACTAATATTAACTCAACTATATAAATCGATAGTTAAACTCGTTTAGATGTATTATTTCTATATCGAAAACAATTAAATTAAGTCTATGGATGTATGCTTTGTTTTAAATTCGTCATTTAAAACTCTGTAGTAAAATAAAATTAACTTTATTTTATTATTTTTTTTATTTTGGATTGGTTTTTGAATCAAAAAAAATAGTATATTGTATATAAATAATATATTAGTCTGTTTACATGCTTGGAATCTATTTCTAAGGATTTTTTAGTGGAGCAAAACATTATCCGAAGTCTTTTAACGTTAGTTTATTAAGTAAATTTTGATTTTAGGTATATAAACAGACTAGTATATCATAAAAATTTCACATTATGATTTCGAAACCCAAAGAGCAAAGAATAGAAAAGTTAGAACCAATAATGACAACACACGGAGAAATATTCAAAAAATTTGTTGCTGAAAATCGAATACCTATAAGAGAAATTGCTGAAATACTAGATAAGTCAGAACAGTCTGTTTTTAGACTTTTTAAGAGTAAAAAATTTTCAAAAGAATTAATATGCCTTATTACATCATGTTTTAGTTTAAACCTGAATGATTTTAATATTACATCTAATTACTTAACCAGTCCTTATTCAGGGTATGAGTTATTACATTTTATATCCTATCCACATTCTTATTCAAAAAGTTTAAGCTCTCCGGTTGAAGATAATTTTCTAGATAAATACTATTCATCTGTAGAGGAGATAGTTTTAAAAACAAAAAATCAAATAACTCTTGTGGACCATTTAGGAAACAATGGAGCTGCTTCTTATCAATCAGGAGATGTTTATCAAGATATAGAATTTAATATGTCTGAAGGAGGTATTATATTTCAAAAACGTTATGATGATTATTTACGGAAAATTGAAAAAAGAATTATTGAGCAATTAAAAAATGGTACTGATTTTAACTATCAAAGAATTTTCCAAGTACCAAGACCTTCAAATAATTTTACAAACTCTGAAGATTTAAGAAAAATTTTTGCATCACTAATTTATACAAGTACACTTGAACATCTTTCACGTTTATTCACTCTAACTTCTGAATTTCAATTAACCAATAAAAAATATTCTGAATCTGTAATAGACTTCTATTATAAACATAAATCAAGTTTGAATGGAAGTTTCAATTTAGATATACGAGTTATCTGGGAAACTTGTTTTAGTAGCTATATGATAGTTGATAATGAATACCTTATTACAGAATACAATGCTATTGATAATAATGGTTTAGTTTATCCTGATTGTATGTATATAGAGAAATTTCTATCATATAATTCATCGGATAATATAATGAAATCTAGTATTAATAAAGTAGATGATATACTTCATAATCTAGATAGCAGAATTTCTTTAATGGAATTACAACAAATTCTATTTACCATTAAAAATGATTTAAACATAGAAAATGATTTATTAAAGGTTAATATAGCTAACAAAGAGAATAAAATAAACTTAGAAGAATCAGTTGAAATACAAAAAACAATTCTTGGATATCTGCGAAAGTTACAAAAATATGATTTAGTGATTAATGAATATAAACGTAAACAGATTAGAAATAAAATTCTAATTTTTGGTAATACAGTTGATAAAGGGAATTATAATTCAAGATTTATGCTTGGTAATAGTTATTAATATATTAATAACTAATTCTCTTAAAACATTAAAAAAAGATAACCTTATATACTATGAAAACGAGTAATTACAAAATTGTGATTACTCGTTTTTATGTTTAATCTAATCGTAATTAAACTTATTGATGTAAAATAATATTCTTTAAATAAAGCTTTTCAAGGTTTCTATTTTAAACATACCGTTTCAGCTCTCTTTTTTTAAAAATAAGCCTTAATATATATTGTGTTAGTAAAGTTTATGCACGACTACATAAAGAAAATTTAATACTAATCATAAGGAATTAGTTATAACAAAAAGTTTTTTTCAACAAATGGAATAATACATTTATATAGTTACCTTAATATATTTCAATGATTTATTTACTATATTTAGAATTGAAAAGGAACAACTCTTTTTGCTAAAAATAAAATTTTATGAAAAACGCAATGTTATTAATATTATCTCTAGTTATGTACTGTATATCATTTGCACAAGTCAATTTTCCTGCTTTTGATAATGCATCGACAAACACTACAGCCTTAATGAATGGAAGCCTTAAAATTAAAACTAATTCGAGTTTAATTATTGGGCATGAATACGGAACAAGCCTACCTAACAATGGAAGATTTAGAATTCATAATGTAACAGGCTTTGGGCATACGTATGTAGATTTTAAACACAATTTATATTTCAGAGCTGAATATTTAAATGGTAATGGAATTGACGCTGTACCACTTACTCTGTTTCATGACGGAATTGTGGGTATAGGAGTTGAGCAATCATACACACCAAACACCTTTCATAGTTTAGCTAGCGAAGGTCATAAACTATTGGTTAATGGTTCTATCTTATGTGAAAAAGTAAAAGTTATAGGTGATGTTCCAAATTCAGACCACGTATTTGAAGATGATTATAATTTAAGAACACTGGAAGAGGTTGAAAAATTTGTAACAAAAAATAAACATTTACCTGAAATCCCTTCTGCTAAAGAGTTTAAAGAAAATGGATATAGTATTGGTGAAATGGACGATGTCTTGTTAAGAAAAGTTGAAGAACTTACACTTTATATTATTGAACTTAAAAAAGAAATCAATGAATTAAAGGAATCTAAATAATAGTGTTATTCGAAATATATTCATTTAAAAATATAAACTATGAAAAGAATAACACTTTTAATTATTACGTGTATTCTATTAACAAATGAGGCTTACTCTCAATTTTATTGGGATATTGTAGAACCAGGGCCTTATGTTTCTGGTATAGTACCTAATCAGACAAGTGATGACCACCATCTTAAATATTGGTACTATCGTTGGAGGTTACGTGAAAACTTTATGAAAATAGGTAAAGGAGCAGGGGAAAGCCTAATTGCTGATGTTCGAAATACTAATATGTCAACCACTGGTGACCCATTACTTCAAAATGAAGGTATTCATCTTAGATTTTCAGACCAAACAGTTTTTTTAGGTTTTTATATCGGCGTACTTGCTACAGAATATCGCTCTTTGTCTTACAATGGTCAAAATACAGACCAAACTGTAAAAGAACTCTATCATGCATTATGGGCTTTAAATCGTTTAGATGCTGGAGAGGAAAATTATTTTAAAAATGTAGACCCAATACCTGCTGTCGGAAATTATTATGATGAAAATAAGCATTATGATGGATTCCTAATAAGAGATGATGCAGATAGAAATTATTTTGATTATTCTCATTTTGAAAATTCCCCTGTACCTTCAATTTATGACAGTATTCCGAGTAAAGTAAATTCGGATTGGGTCTACCATAAATACTATGAAGACGGAGCCTCTTATTTTGGAGTAAATGACACAGTAACACGTCAAGAAGCTTTTGATTATCGAAATGAACACGGAAGAAATGAAATGAGTCAAGACCAAGTTGTATATCTCTACACAGGATTAGCTTTGGTTCGAAGATTTATTCCTAATGAAGTTGAATACTTTGAAAATGGTCAAGTTCAATATTTTAATGGAAAAGACCAAAATAAGACCTCTTTGGCAGAAGTTGCTCGTAGGATTACAACAAGAATAGCATCTCATTGTAATGCGACTAATGTAAATACATATTTTGGGTCATGGCTTTTACGAAATCGTTCACGAACCGGAGGATATTTTTCAGCACAAGGACCTTTTGTTCAAGATGGACTATATATGGGAGGTTTTGCTAAAGGAATTGCCAATGCTGGGTGTTTTGCAATAAACAAAACCAATTCACAAGACCCATGTGACCATTCTTCTCTTGCTCAATATTTGGGAGGGTGGATTTTTGGAAATGGAGGAACAGATGAGAGTATTCATAATTGGTATACGAACACTTTTACGGGTCCAGGACACTTAACATATGCTTTTGCTAGAGATTTAGCTGGAGTTGTAAATATTCAAGATTTCAACGGACATATGTCTAATACCATTTGTGCTTTAAATGGTCGAAAATTTAGTTCAGGGGTAAACCCATTTATTGGAATAAATGACCCCTATAAGGATACATATCTTGAATTAATTGAATGGCAACAAACAGATTATGCCGTATTTTTGAAAGCTGCACTTCATGGTAAACCTGTTCCTCAAAATATTGTTGATAAAACTTTTGATTTATTATCAACAGCTCCCTGTACTGGTCCTTATAAATATGTAGACCAGAAAGGTAATATCATATATGCAAATAGGAATTGGTCATCAGATGACAGATTAATCCACCCTGAAAGAATTGGAACAGATGAGTTTACAGGTGAAGCTAATGGATTAGATTATATGTTATATCATAATCTTTATTATATATACAATAAAGATTACTACACGAACCCTGTTAATATGATAGAGCATGATGTAACAATAGATTTACCAGAAAATGATAATATTGGAATAATTAATAACCCATTAACATGTAATACGTTTAGGTTATTAAAGGCAACAAATACAATTAAGGCAAATTCGCCAAACGGAACACCTTCAAATGTAAAATACAGGTCAGGTGTCGAAGTCTGTTTAGAGCCTGGGTTTGAAACTGAACCTGGAGCTAAATTTGAAGCATATGTATCTCCTTTTGTTTGTGGAGATATTGAACTAAAAAAAGATGGAGAGAACCATGACGAAGGTACTTCTAATTTATATGGAATGAATTATGGAGATGACTATTCTGTAACAAATGAAGTACAACATACTTTGGATTATCCATTTAAACATGACGAAACTGACCCAGATGTTGAAATGGATTTCAGTAACATTAGAGAAGAAGACTATGATGCTATTGGAAACCCAACTATTGAACAAATTATGGGGCTTGACTCA
This sequence comes from Flavobacteriales bacterium, assembly GCA_965243605.1. GTDB lineage: Bacteria > Bacteroidota > Bacteroidia > Flavobacteriales > CAJXXR01 > JBMYYR01. The sequence goes on along the minus strand of CBDEVQ010000014.1, from coordinate 2,436 downwards.
AATTATATTGTATTTCTCCAAGAGTTAGCTAATCAATTAGATGAAGAGGCTAAAAATAATTACCTTGATAGTATTAATAATGCTACACCTGGAGGAAATCAACGTATGTCTAACCCTCAGAAAGATTTAATATTTAGTTTATCTCCAAATCCAGCAAGAGAGAAACTAAATTTAGGTTTATTAGGTGAAATTAATGATGAATTAATTCATGTAAATGTTTCAAATTCAATAGGTCAAAAGGTCTTAGAATTTGATTACGCTTATACTTATCTACATTCTATAGATGTAAGTAACTTAACTAAAGGAGTATATAGTGTTACTATTTACCTAGGAGATAAAGTTATTACAAGAAAATTCACTAAAATTTAAATACATTAAAAAAAAATAGCCAGAGGACAATTCTTCTGGTTGTTTTTTAAAAAGAAAAATTATTTTGCAAATTCTGTAAATAGAAATTTCTCATTTGATAGTTAAAGTATTATTATTGTAAGATTACTTTAACTATATACGAAATACAAAGTCTTGCGATTATTATGAAACGAGGTCAAATATCAAATTTATTACGTTCTTTTCGATTGATTTATTTCACAGATTGGATTCGTTTTTATATCGAACGATTTAAAAACAAGAAACAAAATAATGAGTTTAAAGTAAAGCACCCTGATATTGTTTTACCTTCTGATTACTTACTCTATGAATCATTTCAATTAAGCTATAGTAAATATTATTATGGTGGTCTTGATACAGCAAAATGGCTTGCTAATCATTTTGAGAAACATATTACATTAGAAAACTGTAATATCTTAGATTGGGGTTGTGGTCCAGGTCGTGTTATACGACATATGCCAAAGGTTATAGGTAATAATAGTAAATATTTTGGAACAGATTATAATGCCTCATCTATTACATGGTGTTCAGAAAACTTACCTAATATATCTTTTAATACAAATAGTATTGAGGCTCAATTACCTTATGAAGATAATTCTTTCGATGTTATTTATGGTATTTCTATTTTCACTCACCTATCAGAAAAAATGCACTATGATTGGTATAAAGAACTTTACCGTGTATTAAAACCAAATGGAATAATGTTTTTAACAACACATGGAGATAATTATAAAGCTAAACTTACTGACGCTGAAATTGATAAATTTGAGAATGGAGAGTTAATCGAGCGTGGAAAAGTAAAAGAGGGACATAGAACATATACTGCTTTTCAACCTAAAAACTTTATGAATAAACTTTTTTCAAATGCTACCATTCTTGAGCATATTGAAACTGTTCCTGATGGTGGTGGTTGGCTTCCTCAAGATATTTGGATTATTAGAAAGATTAACTAGTTAATCTTTCTAAACACATCTGATATACAGGTTGGATTTCCATCAATACAATAATACATTTTTAAAACTGTACCGTAATTAGTTGATAACATAACATTACAACCTGAATAATCTAAGCTTGAAGAATCTATTTTCTCTATAACTTTATAATGAGCAGTATTCTCTATAAATTTAAGACTTAAATTTTCAAAATCACACGGCATAGTTGATGTATTTGTAATATGATGAGTACATATACCCTGATTGTTAAAAACTATTTTATCTCCTAATTCACAAACGTTTAAATCGACAAGAATGTCATTTGGCGAATAGCCTGACCTTCGTTCTGTAACTATCCATTCCCCCTCTAATTCAGCAATACTTAAACCTTTAAAATCGGTATTGTCCATCTCATTACTAGTACAGCTTAAAAATGTAAATAATGGAATAATAGAATACACTAATATTTTTTTCATAAATCAATATATTTACTTTATTTAAATGTACTTAAAATAATGGACAAAGTAAAAAGCTAGAGCCACAAATTTTTATAATCCAAAAATAAACCCTATTTTTAATTAGCATACAATATATATACCCCACAACTTCCCCACGTAATAAACTCTGTATTTATTAACCAATATATATCTAAAAAATATGTCTAGTATATTACATGAGTATCTAGGGTTTAAAGGTGGAGTATACATTCTCTACCTCCTTATTATCATTTTCCTTATCGTCAGAATATCCAAAGCACGAAAACTTGACTTTACTGCTCATTGGCACGCTATGCTTGGGGGTTTTAACTATTCCCCACAAGAATTTTACAAAGAAGTACAATTGCGATTTTTAGAGCAAGCTATCCCAGACCTTCAGCTTAAAACCATTCAACTCAAAAAAGGAGGATTGTTTTCAAGTAAACGAACATACTTGCGTGTAGAGTGGCAAAACTACAAATACGATATTAGCTGTACTCCAATAGGAGGTTCAACATTTCTGTCATGGTATATGAAAAAAGATATTTCTCTGCGTGCTGTGTTGCTATACATCATTCCATACATAGGTCCTTACCTGAACAAAAAATTCTTTCCTGTTACTTACTACACAATAGACATGG
>CBDEVQ010000013.1:0-36634 GCA_965243605.1 Flavobacteriales bacterium | reverse complement strand
ATATTCGAAGTCGATTTAGATAAGAAATTGGCTGTTGTTAAAGAAAATTTTGAAAAAGAATTAGGCGTTAATGTTGGAGATTATAATGGTGATGGACTAAGTGATATTTTTGCGTATTGGGATAATGGTAATAACGGAATTACATATTCGGTAATGTATGGTAAACATAAAGCTTTTATTGAATAATACCGTAGAATGGGGAGGTTTATCATTTCCAAATAATCCAATTCTTAATATGGATGAAATTACTACGATTTTCAACAGCAGATTTTAATGGTGATGGACGTAGTGATATATATTTAAAACTTAAAGGTAAAAATGCTGCTAATAATGATACTTATGTAAGTATTCCGATTTTAAGTAAAGGGTATAACTATTTTACAGCTACAGCTTTAGCAGATTGTAATAAAAATTTCAATAGTGGTTCAGCACGTTTTGCAGACTTTAATGGTGATGGGAAATTAGAAGTTGGAAATAACAAGGGTGAATTAATGCATTGGTCTTCTGGTCATTATAGAAAAATGTCTCAGATGGGTGATGGATATGGAAATGTATCTTACATTGACTATAAGAAGTATAGTGACATACGCGTTTTTGAAAAAACAAATACGAATTATGGTAATAATACATATCAAATTCAACCCGCAGGATATTTAGCAGCTCAGTTAAGATTACCAAATGGAATTGGGGGACATAATAGTACTCAATATAAATTTGAAGGATTACATGTACATTCTAAAGGAAAAGGTGGTTTAGGATTTGAAAAAGTTACAGTTACTGATCTAGCAAATAAAGTTAAGAATGTAAATGAAAGTGAATTTTATTCAGGATCTATATCATTGAGACCTAAAAGAGAATCTAAATACTTATTGAATGACGATGGGACTGAAGAGGAATTATCGAGGAAATCCTATGCTCAATATACAAATTATTCTACAAATTATGCTGGACGAAAGGTGTTTTATCAATTTCCTAAAGAAACTGTAACTTCAGATTTTTTAACTGGAGGAGCTGTTATACAGAGGTTTACATATCCAGATAATCAAACAGGAAATATTACCACTCAAATTGTTGAGCGTTATAATAAAGTAAATTACCATTCAAATGGAGATTTTAATAATGCGTATTCTACACAATTAGTCGAGAAAGTAACAGAATCTTACCAATATGGATTGTTTGGATCAATTATACCATCCTCATTAACTAAAAAAACGGTTACAACGTATTATAAGGGTGGTGTTGGTAATGATGCCAATGCAACTGTAGTTACAGATTATGACTATTATTCAAATGGGTTAATGAAATGGGAGAAGCATTTTGCTAATGTTCCTGCTATGTCATTTGTCAATCATTTTGAATATTTTACTGCAGTAGGTAAAGAAGGATTGTTAAGAAGAAAGTATACAAGAAAATACGCTTCCTCCGTAGATTATAATATTGAAAATTATGATTATGATAATCAAAAACGATTAACAACGACTCAAAATCAATTAGGATATGTTAAGACTAATGTATACGATCTAAATGGTGCTAGAGTTAATCAAATATCTGAAAAAATAGATTTTGATAATTTATCAGATATTTACGAATATGATGGTTTAGGACGCTTAATTAAAACTACATCTCCTCAAGTTGGTTGGTATAAAACAGAAGCTGTTTGGATTCCAGGAGGAGATGCGACTAAACGTTATAAAATTGTAACCAGTGGACAATTTAAACCTACAAGTGAAGTCTATTATGATGATTTAGGACGTGAAACGAAAACTAAAACCGCTTTATTAGATAAGATTGATGCAACTAACGGATTTTCTTATACAGAAAAGGAATATAATGCGCGTGGTTCGGTAATTAAAGAAACTTTACCTTATAAAACAACACAAAGTATATTGAAAAAATACAATTTTCCTTTTTATGACAAATACAATAGAACCATTCATATTAAAGGATATTCAAATACACCAACAAGTGGAGCAGGATTAGATACTTATTTTCAATATGCTAAAGCCTCAAACTACAGAACTGAAAGAATTGTAAAGCCGGATGGACGTTACAAAACAAAAAAATATGATTTTTCGGGGAAGTTAATGTCTGTTGTAGATGATGAAACAACCATTGAACATCAATATTATATTTCAACAGGAAAGTTATATAAGACGTATTTACATGGTAATAAACTGCAGCAACAATTCAGTTATGATATTCAAGGTCATACAATTCATCGTGTAGATAATAGTTTTGGTAATGAAACTTTTGTATATGATGCTCTAGGTAGACTTATGTCGAAAACTAATTCAAATGGAACAACAAGCTTTACTTATGATGAGTTACATAGGCTTGAAACGGAATTGAATAATGAAGGGTTGATTACTGCAATATATAATAATGTTTTAGGAAGTAATGGGATTGGGAATGTAGTTTCTAAAGTGAAGACCAAATCCGGAAGTGTAATCCATAGTTTGAGTTATACTTATGATATGTATAGTAACCAAGAATCGGTAACTGAAATTCTTGAAGGAGAAACATCGGTTACTGATTATGAGTATTTGAATGGTAAACTGTATAAGAAAACATTTGGAGATGGAATTGGATATGAATATACGTATGATCCTGTCTCTCAAATGATATCTAAAGTGCGGTATACCACAACGGATTTAACAGGGTATATAGATTTATATGAACCCAAAGAATATAATGCTAAGGGTAAAGTATTAAGGTATACTCGCTTTGCGAACATAGAAACCACTAAAAAATATGCTCAGTATGTTTTAGAGACAGAATCTAAGACGGGATCAGTCCATCATTATGAATATAAATACGATAGAGATTCTCAGAATTTATTGAGTAAGTTTAATGTTCTTTCAGGAAAAGGAGAGAAATTCACATATACAGATCGAGATCAATTAGCGACTTCAACGGTATATTCTTGGCAAGATGGACCTGGAGGTATTGGTTCTCCTTATTGGATGGTTATGTACTCAGAGTCTGAAGAATCACCAAAGTCTATTGCTTATGATACTGATCATTATGCGAATATTGTTAGTAAAACAGATATTGGAACTTATGCCTATGGAGGAAGTAATCCACATCAATTATCAAGCGTTACTCAACCTAGTGGAACAGATCCAATGAATAAATTAAAGGTTCATCATATGACATCATCCATAAATGATAAACCTTTAACATTAAAATCTAGTCTTGATAATACAGCCAGTACAAATGCATATTATAAATTTAAATTAGGACTTGGTGATCATAGAATTAGTAATAAAAAATATTCGAATTACGTTTCACCATCTAACTTAGGGTCTTTAGAAGAGACCAGATTGTATTTTAATGGTTACGAAAAGTTAACGAAAGGGAGTGATGTTTATAAAATTCATTATATTGGATTTGGCGAAGGAACAGAATTTGTTTTTAAGAAGAAGAATACTCAATCTTGGGTAGGATATGTTGCTCATACGGATTATCAAGGAACGATTGTTAAATTAACGGATGTATTTGGGTATAAAAAATTCGAGCAGAATTTTGATGCTTGGGGTCGAAGACGTTATCACAATGTTTGGACTTTAGATGGATCGTCAACACCACTTGAGGATGTTACAGTAGGTGATGCTACCACAGGAGAAGATGATAATAGTGGTGGATCAAATAAATTAGCTGAACAGGATTCTAGTGATGATTTATTGGCTGTAGATTTAGCGAATATTTCTGTTATGGATCAAGATTATTATGCTCCAGCAATGGGATTGGAGTCCAATACTCAAAATAATCCAAATCCAGCACCTATTCCAAGTTTAGCATTTAGTTCATCGTCTACTTCTATGAATTTTGATAATCATTATGTTGAAGAATGGTTTAATAGAGGATATACAGGGCATGAACATTTAGAGGGTGCTGATATTATTCATATGAATGCACGTTTATATGACCCATATGTTGGTCGTTTTTTATCGGGAGATAAAGAAATAGCAGAACCAGATAATGCCGATAACTATAATCGATATGCGTATGCTTTAAATAATCCGACCAAATATACGGATCCAAGTGGAAATTCTGTATTAGGAGCTATTATTGTAGGATCTATTATTGCAGCGGCTTTTTATACTTATGGTGTTGCAGCTTCGGCTGGAAGTTTTGCGAATTGGAGTTGGGGCGATTTTACAACATCGGTAGCATTTGGAGCAATTGGCGGTGCCGTCACCTCAGGAATTGGTGCCTATGTCGCCGAACATAGTATTGGATTTATAGGACAAGCCTTAATGCATGGAGGAGCTGCTGTAGCCCTTACTTCTGCCCAAACATTGGTTTCTGGTCAGTCATTGAAATTTAGTAATGTTGTACGATCATTTATTACAAGTGTAGGATCTTCTGCAATGTCTAGTTTAGCTGGTGTGTATGCAGATGTTAAAGATTTTACAACGGTACAAACACAAAGATTAATGCTTGGAGTTGCATCTTTAACAGGTGGATTAACTCAAGCACTTACAGGTGGTAAGTTTATGAGAGGGGCTGCAACTGGTTTTGCAATAGCATTACTTAATCATATTGCGCATGCTGTAGATGATAAAGAAGGTACGTCTAATAATGAAAATAGACTTAAAGGCGTCAAAAATGGAGAAATGGATAGTGAAGGGAATATATATTTTGATAACTTAGAGGATGCATATGATTACCTTTGGGCAAATTCATTTGATGAAAACGGTGAGCCAGTCACAGAAATGGGTGGATGGATTTTAAAAGAGGGAAGAGGAGTAATTATCCCGCATCAACCTTGTAATGAATTGCATAAAACTGAATTATTACGCTTTGAAATTAAGGCAGGTGGTTTTGCGGCTAAATTTAATGGTAAATTTTATAAAATATCTTCTCAAATTCATACACATCCAACTTATATGGAAGGGAATAAAAGTAGAGGGTATAGTGATGAAGATGATCTGGTAAGGAAGACATTAAGTAAAGGAGTAATGACTATTTTATATAATAGTAAAGCATATATATTTAATGGAGCATATAACCACAAAGATAATTATTGGAAATCTTATGAAACGTCATGGTAAATAAAATCTTATTATCACTTCTAACTTTTTGTGGGTGTAAGCAAGAGAATAATCAACTTCTTGAAAGTAAGTTTGTCCAAAATTTTATTACTTCAACTGAGGTTAAAGACTTAAATGGACCAATCTTATATGGTGTTCATGAAATAACGAAAGGAGACGCTTTACATTTTCATATTTTTCCAGAAGTAAATTGGCTAACTGAAAGTTCAGATTGTTATAATAGACATAAATTTGTTAACAACAATATTTTTTTATTTAATGGAGATTGCGGCAAAGATTATTCTGAATTTAATGCGATAGTAAATGAAAATTATTTTTCAAGTTTAGTTGAAGGAGATATGGAAATAATAATTACTCATAGTTTACCTTTCTTAAGGATTCTTAAAGTAGGAGATATTATTATTGAAGATAAGATGACAAATAACTTACCCGCAATTGATGAATGGGTGTCTAGAAAAAAAAATAGATTAATAATAACATAATTCTTATTATGAAACAGATTTCAATCTTAATACTGATATTTACTATTTCAGTATGTGCTCAAGCACAAACCATATATAACTACAATTATTCAACAACAGGAAATGTTGAAAGTAGAGTTATACAAGTATTAAAACTGGCATCAGAAGAAACTGAAAATTTTGAAGCCATTGAAGAAGAAGAAGTGTTTTCAGTATATCCTAACCCTGGAATACATGAAGTTAATATTTCATTTACAGAAAGTATGGTTGAGCAATCACCAGTAAGTATTCAGGTTTATAATTCTTTGGGGCAGAAAGTATTTACAAGCAAGACCCAAGACTTAATAACAACCATAAATATAGCAGAATATACTTCTGGTATTTACTATATAGAAGTTGTAAATAATAAAAAACGTTGGGTAAAAGAACTCATTAAAACCAATTAATGGTTCAATGAATATTCAATCCGAACGAGATTGATAGACTTAACTCACCCTACAATATCATGATATTGTAGGGTGTTTTTGTTTGTACCCATTTAGGGTAGCTTTGTCTAAAATATATAGCAATCATAGCAACCTCCCGTTATTCAATTTCACTAATAAAGCCATTGTTTTTACTGAATACAGTTTTAATATAAAATAAAACGAAAGAATAGTATAAAGTATAAGTCTTTGATTAAATTTATCGAAAAATTAATCACATGAGAAAATATTATTCATTGATACTGATGCTATTACCAGTATATATTGGTTTTGCGCAATCTACAGTTGATAGTGCAAGTTTAGAATTAACTTTAAATTCATAAATAGGTTCTACAAGAATGAGTATAGCTTATAATCCCAACCAAAATCTATATTATGGAGCTTCTGGTGGTTTTCCAAGTGCAGCAATGGAAACTTTTGATACGAATGGAGTTCAGCTGTCTTCAACAAGTCAAGGTATGGATTAACGAGGAGTTTGGTGGAATACAAATACAAATACATTGGAAGGGAATAGTTACCACAATGCAGGGATTTGGATACAAAATCTAGATGTGAACTATCATGCTGCTTCTGGAGGTGTATACTCTGTACCTGGTGTAAATGGACCTAACTCTCAGAATCTTGCAGATTATGATCCGATTGATGATGAGATTGTGTATTACAATAATGGGAAAATTTATAGATATACAAGAACTACTCATACACCTATAGATACGGTCGATATCACTGGATTACCAGTACCTTTAGCATACATAAATATAAATGCTATAGCTTATACTGGGATTCCAGATATGGAAGTAGGAATATATAATTTTGTTGATAAAATATTTTATTATATCAGTAAAACGACAGGAGTTGTAAAAGGATACTGTCCTTTACCAGTTTCAGCACCATTTGTTAATAGCTACTATATGGGATTTGCAAATAATCTTTTGTGGCTTTATGATTTAGATAGTTCTCAATGGAAAGGATATTCTGTAGTTGCTAATGATTTATGTTCAACAGATGAGGCAACAGATACTATTTCTGCAACAGATTCATATGAATGGATTAATGGGGTTACCTATACAGAAAGTATTTCGGGTCCTCAACATACACTATCAAATATTGATGGATGTGACTCAATTGTAACACTTGACCTTACAATTATTAATTACTGCTCTTCTCGTTCTACACGTAACCGTTTTGAATGGGTTAAACAAGTGGAATTAGATGAGGATATTGATAATTTAAGTAACAAAGATGGAAATGGGTATGGTGATTATTTTGATCAAGTTTTAGTTGTAGATACTGGTGATATAGTTTCTGTTACATTAACTCCTGGATACAGAAGAAGAGTCTATAAAGAATACTGGAGAATTTGGGCTGACTGGAATTTTGATGGAGATTTTAATGATGCTGGAGAAAAAGTATTTGAACAAAATGGTAAGAATATACAATCTGGAACTTTTACAGTACCAGTAAATGTAGACCCTAATGATTTACGTTTAAGAGTATCTATGCGTTGGAAACGATATGCTCCTTCTTGTGGGAACTATAGAAATGGAGAAGTTGAAGACTATACGATTAGAGTTAATGGAGCTCAAGGATATAATAATCCTGTTGAAGTTCGTTTGATTAATGAAGACAATGTAACTGAAGATGATTTATATGAATTTATTGATATTTATCCTAATCCAGTTCAACAAGGGAATTATATTTCAGGGTATATTCGTTCAGAAAATACAGGAATAAAGCAATAGTTAATAACAAATACAATAGGACAAGTTGTACAGTCACAAACATTGATTTGTAACGAAGAAGAAAATCGTTTTGAAATATCAACAAAAGGATTAACAAAAGGAATCTACTTTATTAGTTTGGATAAAGGATTAGAGACTATGAAAATTATTGTTCAATAATTCGATTAATTGAATTTATTTTATAATAAAAAGAGCTGAAGGGTATGATTAATATTCTTCAGCTCTTTTTGTTAAAATACAATTGCTTTTAAAAAGACTAGGGATGAGTTCTTCTTTTCTTTCCTTAAAAATATGATTTATATCATTCGCCACAAGGGTGGATATTTTATATCTTCGCCATCTATAGAGTAACATCATGGAAAAACGCACCCTTAGCAAATTTGCTTTTGCCACATTAATTAGTATTTACCTGGTTATTATTGCAGGTTCAGTTGTTCGGTCTACAGGATCGGGAATGGGATGTCCGGACTGGCCAAAATGTTTTGGATACTATATTCCACCAACGTCAGAAGAACAAGTCTTATGGAAAGCCGACTTTGAATTTGAGTCTGGACAAATGATTGTTCAAAATGAAAGTCTTTGGAAAGCAAAATCCGATTTTAAAACATCCACAACCTTTAACGAAACCCATTGGGAAAAATACACAAAGCATGATTATGCCATATTTAATGTAGCTCATACTTGGACCGAATATGTGAACCGTTTATTTGGTGCGATCTCTGGGTTTATGTGTATTCTGTTACTCATTTTCAGTTTTAAATATACAAAGCGTAAAGATTTAAGGTTACTATCTATACTCGTCCTATTCGGAATGGTATTTCAGGCTTGGTTAGGGGCAACGGTCGTGTTTTCGGTACTTGCTCCACATAAAATTACCATCCATATGCTTATGGCTTTGGTATTAGTCGTTTGGATGATAATGTACATAGAGCGCATAAAAGGAGACCGCGTTTCAAAAATGGAAATCTCGTCAAGAATGAAAAACTTGATCTATACATTTTTTGGATTAGGAGTTGTTCAAATTACGTTAGGTACACAGGTCAGACAAGAAGTTGATGAAATAGGAAAAGCTTTAGGAGAACTCCACAGGCCAACGTGGTTAGAAACCTTATCATCTAATTTTATGGTGCATATTGGTATCGCTTACGCCTTATTGTTCTTAGGCTTATTCTTAGTACGAAACAGTAAAATAAATTATAAAACGGTAGGTAAACCTATTGCGTATAGCGTTGGTTGTATTGTGTTTGCCTATATAATCGGATTAATATTTCGTTATGCAGGATTTCCAGCTTGGTCTCAACCTGTACATTTATTAATATCAACCATTCTTTTTGCCTTCCAATATCTATTGGTAAGTAGAGTAGTGACCAATAAAACCATATTAAAATTCTAAGTTATGCAAATTGTCTTTTTTGATTTATCAGCAGAGCGTCAAAAGATGCTTCCATTATCATATACACGTGTATTATCAGACATTAGAATAGGGATTCTTAAAATTTCTGAAAAATGGATAAACCGATTAGGAATTGATCAGGTTTCGTATTTAACAGAAGATTATTTGCAAGAAAAATACCCATGTTTCCAATCTGAAGAAAACATTTTTATACAATCTAATATTTGTCCGAATGATAAATTATTAGGTGAAATTATGCGCTTAGAAGATAAGGATGTATTAATGAAAGATGAAACTATTCTGGCCTTTAGAGGAACCATAGAACAGTTTATGCAACAAGATTGGAACTACGTAGAATACGATGGTGAATATTTACAAATCTCTCATCCTTGGCAAATTTTTAAGCATAATGGAGAAGAGTTAGAGTATGATTTCGCATGGCTAACGGCAGGTAAAGAATCGCAACCAATTTCTGGTACAAACCGCGTATTAAATCCATCTCAAGTTTTTATTGAAGAAGGAGCATCTGTAGAATGTGCTATTTTAAATGCGAAAAACGGACCAATATACATCGGTAAAGATGCCGAAGTTATGGAAGGATCTGTGGTAAGAGGACCATTTGCATTATGTGAACATGGTGTTTTAAAATTGGCCTCTAAAATTTACGGACCTACAACCATTGGTCCACACTCTAAAGTAGGAGGAGAGGTTAATAACTCGGTTATTTTAGGATATTCCAATAAGGGGCACGATGGATTTTTAGGAAATTCGGTCTTAGGAGAATGGTGTAATATTGGTGCCGATTCTAACAATTCGAATCTTAAAAATAACTATGCAGAAGTCCGATTATGGTCATACGAAACTGGGCGTTATGCACCTACAGGATTACAGTTTTGTGGATTAATAATGGGAGATCATTCTAAATGTGGAATTAACACCATGTTTAATACAGGAACCGTAGTTGGAGTCTCAGCCAATATATTTGGAGGTGGTTTTCCAAGAAACTTTATTCCTTCGTTTAGTTGGGGTGGTTCGGCAGGGTTCTCAGAATACAAATTGAATAAAGTATTCGAAGTGGCTGACAAAGTGATGTCTAGACGTTCTATAGAATTTGATGAAGTAGAGCAAAATATTCTAAAAGCTGTATTCGAACGAAGCCAAGAGTTTAGAAAATCATATAAATAAAATGTACCTAGGTACATAAGCTTGTAATCCCATTTTAGTTTTTAGAATGGGATTTTTTTATTGGAAAAAGGATGAATCAATAGTTCCGTAAAATTCGTTAGAGTAAATGTAATTATCCTCGTTTGAATAATAAGAACTGTACCCATAAGCAAATCGGAATGTTGTTCTAAAGTTTCCTTTTGTAATTGGATGAGGGATAATTACAATAGAATGGGGACATAATAAGTAAGGTATTTCACCAGTACCACAACCTGGAACAAATTGATTTGTTTTTTTCCAAGTATGGTTAGGTGATAATATCTGCAAATGAAGAGGCATACCAATACTTGAGCCAATAAAAAGAGTATCTAGGCTAATGTTTTCAATAAAAATAGGGTAGGAAGCAACATGAAAAGGAGCATTTATATCTTGGATAAGAGGTATAGAATTAGATAAGTTTGGAATACTTTGAGAGGTGTCTACAAAGATTCGAATATCGTTTGAATCAGGATGATGATTTTTACTTATTTGTACAGTCGGATCAATAGAATGTTTACCCTGAGTAGACAATTCGGGAAAGTGAGTTAGGTTTAAAATGACAGAGTCAATATTTATAGAGTCTTGTTTGTTGCCTAAATATATTGGTCTATACCATATATAGCCTGTGTAAAGATATTTTGATTGAATAGAGCTGGTTAGTTTAATCTGTTCAATAGATATATCCTTAGAGTTTTTATTGGATGTATTAGAGCAACTTATACAATGTATAATGAGAGATAGAATCGAAATATATTTAAGCATAATATTTAATTTAGTCATACGTTTATAACGTATTCTTTATACTTGTATTGCTCCATAAGTTTGCTTTATTATTAGCACATACATTAATATTCCATAACTTAGTATCCTATACAAATTCGTTTTATGAAATACATCGTATCCATTTTAGCCCTGGTATTATTTGCTTGTTCAAATTGTGATGAATCTGAACAAAATGATCAGCCTGTGCCTTATAAAATAACAGATTTATATACGGGATTAGAACACCCTTGGGGATTGGATTTTTTGGATGATGAAAGTATACTCATTACAGAACGTCCTGGGCGTATAGTTCATTGGCAAAACGGAGTCATGCATCAAGTATCAGGGTTACCAACCTCAATAGTAGCTATTGGGCAAGGTGGAATGATGGATATTCTGGTTTATGAATCTAATTCTACTTCTGCCAAGGTATACTTTACAGCATCCAATGAAGTGAACGGAAAGTCGTCTACGGCTATTTTTGAAGCCGATTTTATGATGGACTCTCATAGCCTACAAAATGTAAACATTCTATATCAAGCTACCCCATTAATAGACAATGGAGGTCATTTTGGAAGCCGAATTGTTATTGATAAAACCAATCATATATTTTTAGGATTAGGAGAAAGACAGCAAATGGAATTGGCTCAGGATAATTCAAATTCGAGTGGAACAGTCGTCCGATTAAATTTGGATGGAAGTATACCAGTTTCTAATCCATTTACGGATATAGATACCATTAAAAATGAAATATGGTCTTATGGGCATAGAAATATACAAGGGATGTTTATTCACCCTAAAACCAAAGAAATTTGGACGCATGAACACGGACCAAAAGGTGGAGATGAAATAAATGTGTTAAAAAAAGGAGGAAACTTTGGATGGCCATTAGCCACCTACGGAATAGATTATGATGGCTCTATAATTAGTGAATTTACACATGTAGAAGGAACCGAACAACCCGAACACTACTGGGTGCCATCTATCGCACCTTGCGGAATGGAAATATATTCAGGTAAGGTTTTTCCACAATGGAAACATCAAATCTTTATTGGAGCATTAGCCCAACAACATGTCAATAGACTGTCGGTTGTAAATGGGACAGTAACCGAAGAGGAACGCATGTTTAAAAGTTATGGAAGATTTAGGGCGATTAAAGAAGGACCCGATGGATTACTCTATTTGTTAAGTGAAGGGAACGGCGGTAAATTAAGCCGAATAGAAGTGAAAAATTAATTGAAATTGTTCTCATTGTTTTTTTAATATGGAATGTATTAACGCTCTTTATAGACGCATTAAACCAGCTATGCATTAATCTCACAAAATGATAGCTTGGTCAAATACGGTTTAATGGTTTTCGCAAGTTGGACATTCTAGTTCACCAAACGAATTTTTTTTTAAGCGTATACCTTCAAGTTTACGTCCTACATAGGCAAGAATCCATCCTCGTCTATCACCAATGTTTTTAAGATCTATTTTTTCGCGTTTCACCGCGTCTAAAAATTCACCTTCATACTTTTGGTGTCCCCAACAGTTTGGGCAATATCCATCAGGAGCTTTTTGCTGTTTTTTGTTTTGATAATAATTAATAATACTTTCTATAGCAAACATAATTTTAGTTTTAGAGGTTAATAAATATCGTTTTTATCTTAGACGAAATATTTAACTAAACCTTACATGAAGTCTTGTTTTTATTGACCTTAATAATGCTGTATGATGTTGATTATGGATAGTTTCCGAATAAATGACCTAAGGATATTGTCGATTCTAGAATTTTGAAAATATGGTAGGGATATTGAATAATATCTTTTAAAATTGGAAAAATCATTTTTAAATAGCGTATTTTTCATGTTTAAGAAATAGAGCTTGAAAACAGTTTATCGCTCAAGAGTTTGGTTGAGCTTATGAATGTCATGAAACTCGATCAATTTCTGTTAGTACTTAAAGCATGTTAATCCGTTTGGCGAATACTATATTTCACTAAAAAAGATGGATTGGTAAATGCAAAATGCAAAACATAGGTTTTATTATAAAATTAATACGTTTAAAGAATGACAACAAATTACGTAGAGTGGATCGGATATATAGCAATGGCTTTGCTTATGTTCTCATTTATTCAAAAGAATCTGACAACACTAAGAGTATGGAATAGTCTAGGTTGTGGTGTTTTTATAATATATGGAGTATTTCTAGGTGCTTATCCAATCATTATTACCAATGTTTTTATTCTTTGTGTAAATATTTATTATCTGGTTTTTAAAAAAAGTTGATTTTTAATGGCATTAAAATGGAATTGTTGAAGCTTAAACAATGTTCATTTCAAATGTTTGAAAATACTCCGTTTTTCCTTTTATCTAGCGCTTGAAAAATCTTAATTTTGCACCATCATAAAATAACTACCATGTCAAAAAAAATAAATTTCCGAGGAACAGGAGTTGCTATTGTAACCCCGTTTAAAAAGGATTTAAGTGTTGATTTTAAGTCGTTAAAAAACCTTGTTGAAGATTTGATTCAAGGAGGGGTGGAGTTTCTTGTTATTCTTGGAACAACAGGGGAATCTGTTGTACTTTCTAAAGAAGAGAAAGAAGCTGTAATAGATTGTGTAGTTAAAATCAATAATAAGCGATTGCCACTCGTATTAGGTATAGGTGGTAACAATACAACAGAAGTGGTTGAGGCGGTTAAGAATTGTCCAAAAGAAATGGACGCTATTCTTTCGGTTTCACCGTTTTATAATAAACCTTCTCAAGAAGGAATATATGCCCATTTTGAGGCCATTTCTAAAGCTACAGATAAATCCATCATAATTTATAATGTACCTGGAAGAACAGCATCTAACATAAATGCAGATACAACGCTTCGTTTGGCAAACGATTTTAAGAATATTATAGCGGTTAAAGAAGCTGCTGGAGATATGAATCAGGCCATGAAGATTATTGAGAATAAACCAAAAGATTTCTTGATTTTATCTGGAGACGATGCATTAACTTGTCCGATGACTTTAATGGGTGGTGATGGTGTAATTTCTGTACAAGCTATGGCAGCTCCAAAGCTATTCTCAGACATGGTTAGATTTGCTTTAAAAGGGAAAAAAGAAGAGGCTTTGTCTCGTCACTATATTCAATCTACCTTAATGGATTTAATTTTTGAAGAAGGAAACCCTGTTGGAATAAAATCGGCATTAAAGCACAGAAAGGTTATAAAAACAGATTTAGTAAGGTTACCATTAATAAAAGCAAGTAGAGGACTGAAATCTGATATCTTAAAAGAATTAAAAAAGATAGAAGCTTAGTTGGTTACAATTATAGTATAGAAAAAACGGACGTTTATGTATTTAAGCGTCCGTTTTTGTTGTTTAAAACTATATTCAGGTTGGAAAAGGAGTTACAATAACAATGGAATAATTAGTTTAAGTGGGTACTTTTGTGATTGGACGCTTTGAACGAGATGAGATGACACCTTCCATTGAAGCTGCAAAAAAATATGGCTAAGATTCTTAATACTACCGTAGGTTATCTGCTTGGAGAGACTGAACAAGAAGATGTCTTTAAAAATCCTGACATGCTTAAACGTCTCAATGATATTGAGGACATGGACGAGGAAGACCGTAAGCATGTTCTTTTTACTATTGATGCCCTAATCCAAAAGGTCAAAATCAAAAGTATTACCACATAAAAAAAGCCAAGCTGTTAAGCCTGGCTTTCATATTTATAAATAATTCACTTCTTTATTTATTCATACATTTTTGCTGCAAATAATATATCTGCAAATGTTTTCCAATCAACATTTTCTGGAATTGGCAAATTCATATTTTCATAATAACCCTCCATATCTTCAACCCAACTTTCCATACCTTCCAAAAAAGAATCGATACTTGTATTTTCCCAAGACTCTTTGTTGTTTCGGTAATCTTGAATATAAAGATTGAGAAAATTTAAAAAGTCTTGCTTGCTCTTTATTTTATTTATTTCCTGATGCATATAAATCTACTTAATAATCATATTCTGACCACCCCCTAGTTTCAACCTAATGGACGACCCTCCTGTTTTTGTCGTCATTTTCCACATCTGACCTTGAACTTGAGGTGGTGTTGCCCAATTAACAGGGGCTTTATTTAGACCAGATAATCTGAACGCTCAAAGTCGTCTATGGTCTAAAGTCCAAATCTTTCCACTTGCATCTTTCCACACATTTATTCGAAGAACATTTGGATTTAAGCTACCATTTGCCAATGCTTTTGAATTTCCGAGTATAGTATAATTACCAGTAGTATTTTTAATACTGCTCTACATGAAATGAATGTTCTTTGGGTTGATACTCGCCTTAGCCGCTTTAGCTCAACTATTCGCTAATTTAGAAGAATTTGCCATTTTGCTAGCAACCTTATCAGAAAATTTGAACGAATTCCTTAAATTGATGTATTTAAGCGTCCGTTTTTGTTGTTTAAAACAATATTCTAGTTGTAAATGGATTTACAATAACAATGGAATAATTAGTTTAAGTGGGTACTTAAGTGCTAGTAGCATACAGTGTATGTGTCATCCTAAAATAGATTGACATATTAATAAAGTAAATTTACTAAAAATCTGTAGACGTAAGTCTACAGGTTTTTTTGTGTACTTGATTAGGAGTTTCCATCCCTAATGCTAAGTGTGGTCTTTTGTCATTATAAACTTCAATAGATTGATCAATAACTTTAGACAATTCCTTTTTATTGTTATAAGTATTGATCAAAAACTATTGTATGAGAATTCCATTAATGCGTTCTGCAAATGCATTTTGATAACAATCATAACCATCAGTCATCGGTGGAATACCTTTGTTTTGTTTTAATGTCTCTTGAAATATACCTGAACAATATTTAAGGTCTCTATCAGAATGATGGATAACTGGGTTGTTAAGTTTTCTATTTTTAACCGCTCTTTTAAAAGCAGCAACTACATGTTCAGATTTCATATTATTACTAAGCTGATACCCCATTATTTTACGACTAAAAGCATCGGTCACTAAAGATAGATAATGATCTTCCTCTTTACTATTTAGATAAGTGATGTCACTTACAAATACATCTTTGGGTTGGTTAACATCACGGTTTTTTAATAAATTAGGATGTTTTCGTAATCAATGGTTTGAATCGGTTGTTTTCTTATAATTCTTCTTTGGATAAATTAATAGATTTTCTCGGTGTAAGTAGGAAAATAAAGCATCTCTCCCCATTTTTATATTAAGTTTTTCAAGATCTGATTTAATTAAATAGTAAAGTTTATGAGTTCCTAATCGAGGCATTTGCATTCGGATAGAATTTACTAAGTTTTTTACTTTAGATAATTCTAGCTCTCGATCAGATATTCGTTGTTTACGTTGATAAATCGCTTGTCTTGAGATTCCAAACAATCAACAACAGGCTGACAAATTTATTTGCGCTTCTTGTAGGAAATACCAGAAAGTTTGGGTGAACACTTTTTTCTGATAGACGTACCATATTGTTTATCTGAGATATCTATCATCGTATTTAAAAATTTATTATGTAAACGTTCATCTGCTAATTCCTGTTCTAAACGTTTAATTTTTTGAGTAGGTGTTTCTGATAATTTAGTCATAGAATGAAGTCTTGGTTTACTCCAGTCTAAGTTACCATGTTTTCGCAACCAAACCAAAACCGTGCTCCTTCCTTGAATACCATAACACGATTGTGCCTGTTTGTAAGTCATATCGCCTTGTTCTACCTGAGAAACAACAGATAAATTAAAAGCCATTGGATAATCACGCTGACTACGACGTACTCTTGTTTTACTCGTCTTTTTCATTATAAATCGATTTGTGTCAACTTATTTTAGGACGGGACATATTTCATAAAAAAAGCTGCCACAATGGACAGCCTTTTATTCCTTTTACTTAATCTCTTTTAAAGCATCTTTACATTCATCTCATTTATTATAGTAGATGCTTGCTTATAAATTGAGGTGGTGCTCTCACTTATTTCAAAATCTTTAGCAATGCATTCAAACATATTATCATGAAAGGTGAAGATATAATGCTTATAGCTTGCCCATTTTTCTTTATTATAATAAGGGTGAACACTATCTATCTTCATTAACTCTTTTATCCAATCAGAGCCTTCTAGCTGATAAAATGAGTAAGGTTGTAAACCTAATTTGGAATACGGGTGACCAATAATAATTTCATTATTTGGCATACCAAATTTGTACTTTAAAAACAGATTAAACTTTAAAACATATATACCTCTATCGTAAACACTGTTTCTTTCTTTTAATGTCTCACCGTTAGTAATTTCCTCATTAGAATAAAACATTAAATACAGATTGCTATCATTTGATATAATGGTTGGAGTTGGTGCTCCTACATCAATGCTTAACAGTCCTGATATTTCGTTTAATTTCATTGCTTTATGTATTTAGGGTGAATAACATCTGCCAACCAAATCCCGCTAGCTTCTTTATAAAAAGAAATGCCATCATTATAGGCTTTAAGAGCTTCTACTTCTAAGATTTTAATTTCTCCTTTTCTCCTTTCTGCAACTTTAGTCGCTGTCTCCGTATCAACAGATAAGTGAACATATTGCCTTTCCATAGGTTTCAAACCCTCATTTAGTATCTTGGACAATTTATTTTGCAATGTCCCATGATATAGTAAATTAGGTGGAGTACTTTTCTGTTTTATAATTTGTTGAGATGTAGAGTGTCCATAAAGAGCTCTAATCCTACCAATAAGTATTTCATGTCGTTTTTTTGTGGAAAGATTAATCATAGCTTCAACATCTACTAAGTTTAAACCTTGCCACTCTTCCTTTTTCCGTAATGAGAGGATTAGCATATTAACATCAACCCATCCTTCTTTATCAAGAATTAAATCATACGATTCTGGATTATGGCGAAGAGCGTGAGATATCGTTTTGCTTAATTTATTATTATCAATCATTTGCGCTCTTTTAATTACCAATAGTGATGTTAGTCCAAGATTGCCTTATAATACTAGTACCATTGGTTAAACTATTCCTACCAAGTTGACCATTTAACAATCCTTCATAAAATGAATTGCCCGTTCTATTAATAACGTTCCATTGGCTTCTGGGAATTCCTGCTCGGGCAAGAGCTGCGGATGAACGAGTATTTAAAATTATTGTTTGTCCATTCCTGACAATAACATCTATAGGGACCCCTGATGGTGACAGACTTCCAGACCTTAATGCACCTGCAACATCATCAATAGTTTGACCTGCAAATTTTCCACCAGAGCTAAAAGTATTGCTAAAGGTTTTTTGAGCCCATCTTGCATTTCCTATGTCTACCCCCTTAGCGGCACTATTCGCTAATTTAGAAGAATTTGCCGTTTTGCTAGCAACTTTATCAGAAAATTTGAACGAATTCCTTAAATTGGTGTATTAAAGTGTCCGTTTTTTGTTGTTTAATAATATACGTTTTAAACACAAAAAAAAGGTCTATTTATTTAAAATAAATAGACCTTTAAAATTTTAATAACGAAAGATTTAATCTTCACGTTCATATGCCCCCACATCGGGTTGACCATCTTGTAGTCTACTTTTTCCAGATAAATCGGTTGGGACTAGTCCAGAGAACGTAGGATTTGCAATATTTTGTGCAGCCGATAACGTATCTAATTGATAATCTGAATTTCGGTTCTCATATTTGCGAACAAATAATGGGTCTTCATTAAAAATACAATCCGTAAATATTGTAGCGTCTGTTAAATCTAAATCTTTATCTTCCTCAGCTCTTATTAAGCAAGTATTAAAATTAGCCTCCAACAATTCGTCTTCTTTTTTATTTATGACCAATTCTGTTTTATAAGAACCATAAAGAATAGAATTTTGCATAGAAAAATCTAATGGTTTTTGGAAGTATATTTTGTTTAAATCATCAGTTACATGATTGGTTAGAACCATACTTACCGTTCCTCTTCCAGGGAAATAATTGGCAATTGTAGAATGAATAATTTCACATTTACCACCAATATAATTAAATATTGCGATCTCTCCACAATCTGAAATTTCAGAATTTTCAATGGTTGTATTCCCGGCTTGTAATAATAAACCGTATTGGTTCATATTGGTAATAATAGAATTTTCTACAGTCAACTTTGGCGTTAAATTAACATCAAAAAGATCGGCAATAAATGGCCCTCCAAGATAACATCCAATTGTTCCATTTCTAATCTCGGCATTTTTAATCCAAGATTCCCCAGCATCCTGACAGATTCTTATAACCCCCCATTGTCCTGGTCTATCTACATAGTCATCATCTAATCGGCTACCAGCTATAATAACTCTATTTTCATCGAAACCAGATCCGTTAATATGAAGTTTACCACCATCATGAACAAATATGCTAGCATTGTGTGCTAAATGAATACGAGCCCCTTCGCTAATGGTTAAAGTGGCGTTATCTCTCACTACAATACTCGAATAGAATACGTGAGGAAGGTCACTGGTTAAGGTTGTATCTTCGTCAAACCTTACATGACTTAACAGAAGGGTATCTCCATCGGCATTAAAAAATGTATCGGCTGTTTCTTTGTGATAGTAATGGGCATTTTGGCCCCAAGCAATTAAGTGAACACGTTTCTCTGTTGCATTGGCAACCACCACTAAATCATCTTCTATAATAAATGGATTAGCATCGCTATTTGGGTCTACGGTTGCTTCAATAAAAACAAAAATACTATCATTCGGATAGATTTCAATATCGTTAACGATTGGCTTAAATACACCATCAACATTTATCTTAAACGTTAGTCCAGGTTGTTTTTCAACATAAATACTATTTAAGTTCACTTTTTCGTCTTCATGGTTTCTAATTTTAACACGTTTAGTGATAGACCCCACACTTGTAAATACAGTATCGAATAATACTGTATCTGCAGAAATACTAATATTAACCTGATCCGAATTTACATAATTGTCTTTTTTACAAGAACCTACAGATAGCAGTAGACTAATGGTCAAAATAATCCCAAGAAATATTTGCTTAAATAGCTTCATGTTCTTCTTTAATTTTTTTCAATAACATAATTAAGGCATATGTTACGGTTTGTTCAATATTATTTGCTCTGTTAGACCTAAATTGTACACATTGGCTCCAAGATTGTTCACCATTACTTAGCCCTATCCAAGTTGTTCCAAGTGGTTTTTCTTTTGTTCCACCAGTAGGACCTGCAATTCCTGAGGTAGACAATGCATAATCAGATTGTGTTTGATTACAGACTGATTTAGCCATTTGTTCGACAACGGGTTGACTTACGGCTCCATAATTAGTTAGATCTTCTGACTTAACTTTTAACAGTTTTTTTTTAATTTTATTGTCATAGGCTAAAATAGAACCTAAGAAATATTGAGAAGATCCAGAAACTGAAGTTAATGTAGAGGCAATTAAGCCTGAAGTACAACTTTCTGCTGTAGACACTGTAATATTAGCTGCTTTAAGCAAAACTGCCAACTCTTCAATAACGGGTTTATCACTATAGAATAAGCTAATGTCTTCTACATAAGATTTTAACTCCTCGTATTTCTCATTAATTAAATCATTATAATGATCCTTTTTAGAATCAAAAATAGCCGTTAATCTTAATCTTACCGTTAAGAAATTAGGCAAATAAGCCAGCTTAAATTCTTTGGGTAATGTATCTTCAAAAGATGATAATCGTTTGGCTATAATAGATTCTGGTGTTCCATAAGTACATATATGGTTATGAACAATGTATTGATCTATTGCAAATGTATCTAACCAATCCGATAATCCATGGTCAAAAAAGGTATATACTTCATTGGGCACACCTGGTAAGAATACAAAATGGCAACCGTCTTTTTCTAAAATCATGGCAGGCGCTGTACCTACTAAATTTACCAAATGCTTAGATGTTGATGGTACTTGAGCCTGCTCCATACGTTCTGGAGTTAATTCATATCCACGTTTTCCTAACCACTCTTTTAAAGGGTCTCCAATATCGGATCTATATTCTAAAGTGTCTTTCCAAATTTTACAAATTGTATTCTTTGTAATATCATCCTTTGTTGGACCTAATCCACCGGTAATAATACATACTTTAGAATGTTTAGAAATATCCTCTATAGTAGATATAATATCTTCTTCTACATCGGCTATAGCACGTTTTTCTTGAACGTAAAAGCCTTTGCTATTTAATACCTTTCCAATAAAACTAGAGTTGGTATCTACAACTTGTCCAATCAGTAATTCATCACCAATGGTAACAATACTTGCTTTCATAAAATGTATATATTGTTATTGGTAATGGTTAAAAATATCCACGGCTTTATTATAGGCCGATTCAAAGTGTAACGCATTCATATTGTTATCAATATTTTTGCTGTTTAAATAAGAAATCACTTTTTCGGTAGCAATATTTCCGACTAAATCATCTTTGGCCATTGGGCAACCTCCATAACCTTTTACAGCCATATCTAAACGGTGACAACCACTTTGGAACATGGCATCAATTTTTTCTGTAGATGTTTTAGGGTTTGAATGAAGGTGAGCTCCCCATTCCACCATTTCAAATTCATTTTTTAGAAATGAAAACATCGAAATAATTTGCTCTGGGTTTGAAACTCCAATTGTATCTGATGGAATAATATGTTTAATATCAAGCTGACGGAGTTTTACCGTAAGTTCAGCTAAAATGTCTGGATGCCAATGTTCTCCATATGGATTACCAAACCCCATAGATAAATAGATGTTGGTAAGCTTATTGTTTTTTAAAGCCAATTCTTGGACTTTATCTATTGTCATTAAAGCTTCGTCTATCGATTTTTTCGTATTCCTTTGTTGAAATGTTTCTGAAGCCGAAAGTGGAAATCCAAGGTGTGTAATCTGGTCAAACTTACAAGCGTCTTCTGCTCCACGAGAATTCGCAATTATAGCCAGTAATTCGGTATTGGTATTGTCAAGCTCAAGGTTTTCTAATACCTCGGTAGTATCTTTAAGTTGTGGTATAGCTTTTGGCGACACAAAAGATCCAAAATCTAGGATGTCGTAACCTACTTTTAATAATGCATTTAAATAAGATATCTTTTTTTGAGTCGGAATAAATTCGTGAATACCTTGCATGGCATCACGTGGACATTCTACAAATTTCATATATCAAGTATTTTTAAGTTCAGTTCTTCGGTTTTTGGCTCTATTTTCCTCAGTTGTGTTTGGGACAAGAGGTTCATTTTCTCCTTTACCAACGGTTGTAATTCTGAGTGCTGAGATACCAAGTTTTTCTAATGCTAATTTAACCTTATTTGCTCTATTTTTTAGATAAAGTTAAATTATAAGTGTCATTTCCAAGATCATCAGTATGACCTATAATTGCAATTTTAATATTTTCGTTCTGTTTTAGAAAGGTAATAATCTTTTTAAGTTCAGGCTCTGAGGTATCGATAATTTGATCTGAATCGAATTTAAAGAACATATTTTTTAATTCGATCACACGACCTATTTCTATAGGCTTTAACCTAAACGTTTCTTTCCACTTTTTACTTTCTTCTTTGGGCTGCTTAAGGTGTTCCGAAAAATATAAATATCCTTTTTTCTCTATGAATACGGCATAATCCTCTTTGGAATCTAAACAAGCAAAAAAGCGTCCGTATGCGGTTTGGTCACTGTAAACCGTACTTAAATCAGATAGTTTTTTAATCTCAATTTTAGCATCAATAGGCTTTCCTGAAATATGATCAACCACTTCTGCAAATAGGTAATGCATGGGTTGGCTTCTAAATTCAGGCATTAAATCAACTGAAAAGATATCATGATTTAATAATGAATCTCTAATTTGCTCAGAAATATAATACGGCCCGATTTCCCATTCTGTTCAATAACTAATCCATTGTCATCTAAGGGTGTGTTTATCGGGAATTCTAAGTTTACAGGTTTTGCAAAACGAAGTTCATCTTGCAAATGCTTTGTTTTAAATAAATCGTATCCACCAATTCCGTAATGCCCTTTTGAGGCAAAATAGAAATGTAGATTATCCCAATGGATAAATGGAGACATTTCATCCGAAGATGTATTGACGTTAGAACCACAATTAGAAGGGTAGGACCATTCTCCAAATTCATTTTTAGTCGAAAACCATATGTCGCGGTTACCAAATCCACCATCTCTATTTGAAACAAAATATAAACGTTTTCCATCGGGAGAAATACTGGGTTGGGACTCCCAACTTTTCCCATTAATATGGTCGCCTAAATTTTCAGGAGTTGTCCAAGAATTGTTTACAAAATCGGATTTATATAAGTCACAAGATCCATATGAATCTGCTCGTCCACAGGCTGTAAAATATATGGTTTTACCATCTGCTGTCATACAAATTGCCCCTTCGTTTAAAGCGGTATTAAAAGGACCTTCTAGAAAAATAGCTTCTTTAAATGTACCATCGGCTTTCTTTTGAGTGTAAAAGAAATCTTCGGTCATTTGGTTTAATGAATTTTTATAGGCTTTCGTGAAAATTAATTCACTCGCATCAATACTAATAGTCGGTAAATATTCATCGTTTAGCGTATTAACAGAATCGGATAATAAGGTCTTATTCTCAAAGTTTTTAGCATCAAACTCTAGTGCTAGTAGAATGGAAGCTTCTAAAACTTTTGCTTTTTCGTAGGTTTTAGATTTGAATTTTTGCCGATCAAAAAATTCAACTAACGTTTGTTGGGCTAATGTATACTCTTCTAGGACGTGAAAATTTCGAGCACGTTTGTAATAGTTAACCTTTAGTTTTGGATTTATGGATAAAGCGTTTTTGTAATAAACATTCGCTTGTGCGTAATCGTGATAATACTCCGATATTAAAGCAAGACCATTGTAGGCTTCAAAATATTTTTTTTCCTTTTTTAAGGTTTGTTCAAACGAATGTTTGGCCTTATCCATTTGTTGTCTTTGGTACCAATACTTACCTTCCGAAAAAAGCAAATTTGCTTTTTTAGAATATGTGGTTTGAGCATGCAAAGTTGGAATAAGTAAACTCGAAAAAAAATACAAGTAATAATATTAGGTGTCTCAACGGTTAATATTTAATAAATAGACTATCAAAATTAAACTAAAAGACTAAATAAAACTTCATTTTTTAGAAATAGAATGCAATAAAATGATAATAGGCGATCTTAACTAGACATTGGCGTACAAATCTCAATAAGGAAACCATTAATATCTTTTACATATCCTACAGCTTGTCCCCAAGGTTTATCTTTAAGTTCCTCAATAACAATAGCGCCTTCTTGAATGGCTTTATTAAAGTCTACTTTAATATCCGAACTCACAAAGGTTAATTCAATTCCGAAAGGTTTATTGTTTCTATGAGATGGAATGAATCCATTTTTTAAGTTCGATTCTCCTAATTCTAAAGATGCAAAACGCAATGGTAGTATCACCAGATCGTAATTCTCCATAATCACCTTCAGGAGTCCATGAATTTCTTTATAAATCCAAAGGCTTTTTCATAGAATGTAATTGTTTGTTCAACAGATTCTACATAAAGATTAGTATATGAATAAGAGAGCATAATATATCGTTTTTAATAGAAATTAATCGTGTCTTAAGGCCTCTACAGGTTGTAAGTTTGCAGCACGTTTTGCTGGGAAAAAACCAGATAATATTCCCATAATAACACAAAGAACAAAGGCAACAAATACCCAAAACCATGGAACGAAAAATGGATTAGAGAGGACGAGGGCGACAATGTTTCCTATGGCTATTCCAAAAATAATTCCGAATACCCCACCAAATACAGAGATAATAACGGCCTCCATTAAAAATTGAGTCATAACCATTCTAGAACTTGCACCAAGGGATTTTCGAATCCCAATTTCACGTGTTCTTTCGGTAACAGATACCAGCATGATATTGGTTAATGCGACAATGGCACCAATTAAGGTAAGAATACCAATAGAACTTGTTCCAGCACCAACATTATCCAACATATTGGTTAGAGATTCAAGCATGGCATTACTATTCTCTAATACAAAGTTATTATCCTCTAATGGTTTAAGACGTCTAATTTTTCTAAAACTGAGCATAGATTCCTCCATAGCCTGAAAAATAGAAATTTCTGGTAATGGTTTACTTTTAATACGCATAGCCGCTTCATTAAATGTAAAATGGAGCTTAGCTGTAAGCGTTGGTAAATAGGCATTATTATTTGTGTTAAATCCTCTTCCTTCAGAGCTTTCTTCAACAACACCAATCACGGTATAAGAATTAGAACCAATTTTCACACGTTTATCTAAAGCCTTGTTTACGGTTTTAAAGAGTTTTTTTGGCAACACCATATCCTAAAACAACAATTGGAATAGCAGTATGCGTTTCAGTTTCAGAAAAAGATCGACCATAAGCCATCTTTTTTCCTTCAACACCAAAATAATTTTCATCGCTACCCATAACGGTAATGTTAGGAGAGGTTTCCTGCTCATTATATTTCATGGTTTGACCAGAAGAAGCATAGAAAAAAACAGTTGATCGAGCCGCTTTTTTAGTTTCTCGCTTATATTTTAGGGCTTCCTTATAGGTGATAATGGGGTATGTTTGTCGTCTACTACCGCCAAAATTAACTCCTCTAGATCTATAACTTAAAGTATAAGACGTTGCACCTACATTTGTGAAATTTGAGTTAATAGAGCGTTTTAAAGCATCTGTAGCCGTTAAAATACTTACTAAAGCGGTTATACCAAAAGAAATAATAAGCATGGTTAATATGCTTCTAGGCTTATTTCCTTTAATATTTCTAAGCGCAATTTTTATATTTTCTAAATAAATCTTCATGATATCTACAAAAGTTATCCAATGATAAATAAAATTGATGAAATGAATGTACGTTTAAGGCAGTTTAACACGAATTTTGTATTAATCCTAAAATACTAATTTAGATTTCATCTATATTAACTCCTGATAATCTATTTTTTACAACTGAATTTTATCTAGGGGTTTCAATTTTGTATTTTCGCAAGGCTTGAGAAATTAGGTAAAGACAAACTAGACAACCAATTAATACACAACATATGGCTTTTGATATTAATATGATTAAGGAGGTTTACAACAGACTTCCAGAAAATGTACAGAAGGCTAGAAAATTAGTGGGTAAACCATTAACACTAGCAGAAAAAACATTATACAACCACCTTTGGACCGCAGCTGATAAAAGTTTTGGACGTGGAGCAGACTATGTCGATTTTGCACCAGACCGAATTGCATGTCAAGATGCAACTGCCCAAATGGCCTTATTGCAATTTATGCAAGCAGGAAAGGCAAAGGTTGCTGTACCAACTACTGTACATTGTGATCATTTAATTCAAGCTAAAATTGGGAGCCGATAAAGATTTACAAAACGCGATTAACCAATCGTCGGAAGTATTTAACTTTTTAGAGTCTGTATCCAATAAATATGGAATTGGATTCTGGAAGCCCGGTGCTGGAATTATTCACCAAGTGGTTTTAGAGAACTATGCATTCCCAGGTGGTATGATGATTGGAACAGATTCTCATACTGTAAATGCTGGTGGATTAGGTATGGTTGCTATTGGTGTTGGTGGTGCAGATGCTGTAGATGTAATGGCTGGAATGGCTTGGGAACTTAAATTTCCAAAATTAATTGGAGTAAAGTTAACAGGAAAGCTTTCTGGTTGGACAGCCCCAAAAGATGTTATTCTTAAAGTTGCGGATATCTTAACTGTAAAAGGTGGAACAGGAGCGATTGTAGAATACTTTGGAGAAGGAGCTATTTCTATGTCTTGTACAGGTAAAGGTACAATTTGTAACATGGGAGCAGAGATTGGAGCAACAACATCTACATTTGGTTACGACGAATCTATGGAGCGTTATTTACGTGCTACAGATCGTGATGGTGTAGCTGATGCAGCCAATACAGTAAAAGAACACTTAACAGGAGATGCAGAAGTATATGCAAATCCGGAACAATATTTTGATCAGGTTATTGAAATTAACTTGAGTGAGTTAAAACCTCATATAAATGGTCCTTTTACACCAGATTTAGGAACTGAAGCTGGTCGAGATATGACTAAGAAAGCCACGGAAAGAGGATGGCCTTTAAAAGTTGAATGGGGATTAATTGGATCGTGTACAAACTCATCTTACGAAGATTTATCTAGAGCCGCTTCGGTCGCTCAACAAGCTCTAGACTTAGGTTTAGAGGCCAAAGCAGAATTCGGTATTAATCCAGGATCAGAGCAAGTACGTTATACGGCAGAACGCGATGGTTTATTATCAATTTTCGAAAACTTAGACGCTAAAATCTTCACGAATGCTTGTGGACCTTGTATTGGACAATGGGCACGTGCAGGTGCTGATAAACAAGAGAAAAACACAATCATCCACTCGTTTAACCGAAACTTCGCTAAACGTGCTGATGGTAACCCAAATACACATGCTTTTGTAGCCTCACCAGAAATGGTTGCTGCTGTAGCAATTTCTGGTCGTTTAGACTTTAACCCGGCTACAGATACGTTAATCAACAAAAACGGAGAAGAAGTTCGTTTTACAGAACCTACAGGTGAAGAATTACCACCTCAAGGTTTTGCCGTTGAAGATGCAGGTTTCCAACCACCAGTAGAAGATGGTTCTGGCGTAAACGTTGTTGTAAATGATGACTCTGCAAGACTTCAATTATTAACGCCTTTTACTCCACTTGGAGGTGCAATTAATGGGGCTAAATTATTGATTAAAGCACACGGAAAGTGTACAACCGATCATATTTCTATGGCTGGGCCTTGGTTACGTTACCGTGGACATTTAGATAATATTTCAAACAACTGTTTAATTGGTGCTGTTAATGCATACAACATGAAAACAGATAACGTAAAGAGTCAGTTAACAGGAGAATATGGAGCTGTTCCGGCAACACAACGAGCTTATAAAGCTGCTGGAATTAAAACAGTAGTAGTAGGAGACCATAACTACGGAGAAGGATCTTCTAGAGAGCATGCGGCTATGGAGCCTCGTCATTTAGGAGTTGCTGCTGTAATTGTGAAATCGTTTGCACGTATCCATGAAACAAACCTTAAAAAACAAGGTATGTTAGGATTAACATTTGGGAATGAAGCCGATTACGATAAAATTCAAGAAAATGATACGTTCAACTTTGTAGACTTAAACGAATTTGCACCTAAAAAGCAATTAACGTTAGAAATTGTACATGAAGATGGATCTAAAGATACAATTATGCTTAACCATACATACAACGCTCAACAAATAGAGTGGTATGATTATGGTTCAGCTTTAAACAAAATTAAAGAAGATAATAAGGCGTAAGTATTCGTTTTATTTTAAAGATACTAACCGCCATGTTCTTTCGAGAATGTGGCGGTTTTTTTTGTGCTCAATTCAAACCTGAAATAACGTATGAACACAATAAAATACATGAAGTCGTATTTATAAAAAATGAGTATTTTTTAAGAAGAAATACATTTTTTTTATAAAAAGCTATAGATTTATTGAATGAATCAAGCAAGAGATGTAAAAACAGGGCAAATAATAGAAGCGGAAACATTAAAATATATTTACGAAGAAGGACTTTCTAAGTATCAATGTACAGACGATACATGTAAGATTGGGTTAACGCCCTGCTCGTATAAACCATTTAATAAAAATAGACCATATTTTAAATCCGTTAGGGGTGCAAGTCATAGCAAAACCTGTACGTTTAGTGAATATTTAAAATTATTAGAAAAAGGGAAGAAACGAAAGTTAGCGGAGGTTGAATTGGAAGATATGCCTTTTCCAACGAAGTTACGTAAGGTGATCAAGAAGGAAGGTGATAATATCCAATATAAATTAGAGTCTAGTACAAATCAAGAAGATAAATCAGGAAAAGTTCGAAGTAAATCCTCAGGAGAATTTGAGGAAACACGAAATCGATCTAAAGTGGTAAACTCTCTATCTTCAATAGTAGATTTTTATATTAAATGCCCATTTAACAGAGATGTTGAATTAGAGATAGAAAATAAGAAACAAGAGTATATGTATTGGTTTAAACGTATTTCTAAACCGAAACGTCTTGGGAATTATAAAGGGAAGAAGATATTTTTTGGGCGATTACATACAGATAAAAGCAAAATAGAAGATATAGATACCAAGATAAACATTACCATGTATGAATGTGAAGGTTGGGAAGAGGTAGAGACCACGCGCAAAACACAAAGGAAACGTAAATCCCAAGTTAATCCATTTGTCATTACTATCGATAAATCGAAACTTTCTAAGCGTAAAGTATCTCGTATTATTAATGAAATAGATTATGCCATTGAAGAGAAAATATTAGCATTCAAAGACAAAACAGAAGAAGAAAAAAAAGATGCATATGTGTTCTTTTATGGTGAAGCTCCAAAACGTAAGGAGCCTTATACATTTAGCGTAAATGATGGCGTTTTGGTTGCGCGTTATTGCAGAATTATGCAAACTCAACTGAAACAAGAAAATTAAAAACTGAAAGCATTTTTGAACATGGAATAATAAAAGAGGGATAAGTAAGGGGAGACCTAGCGTATTCCTCTTTTTATATTTAGATTGGAAGACCACGTATAATTACGCAGTAATAAATAGGGTGTTTTACCTGTATTAATTCCAAATGGTTTTTTTTGATATTTATACATTGTTGAGTTTTGAACTTAGCAATGTATCTTATTAACCTTAATATCAGAAACAACTCTATGGAAAGTCAGCACATATCTTCTACCTTAGTTGATAGAATTTCAGAAGTATATCAACTTGCTCAACCTGGATTAATGTATATGCCATCCAATGGGATATTCTTAACCATTAAATTAAATGAAGACGGTAGAAATGCCACCAATCAAATATTAGCTGCCATATGCGAATTAACTGAAGTGGCTGGTAAGATGAATACGGTTTCAAGAATAGTTGCCGGTTTCTCTTCATCTATTTGGAAAAAATGGACGGGAAAACGTCCTCCAGGAGGACCAAAACGAAATACAATATTAAAGAAAACGGATTACTTTAAACAAACCCAAGGTGATCTATTTCTTTACTTAAAATCGGAAGATTTTAAGAATTGTGAAATACTGAATGGACTGGTTCATGAGTTACTCGGAGAATATATTAAAGATATAAGTGAAACACATGGGAAGATGCGTAAAGATCGAAAGATTTTAGACCATCATTTTTATGATGGAATCACCAGTCCTTCTGATCCAGCCCAAGTGGTAGGTTCAATTATTAGAAATGAAAATACCCCATATGTAGGTAGTAGCTGGGCGTTTACACAACGATTTAATGTAAAATGGGATTACTTTTCCCGTTTAAATACAGATCAGAAATCGGATGTAATAGGTCGAGATTCAGAAGGTGTCATCACACCAGATGACGATAAGCGCAGTCACATTCAAAGAGCTAGAGTATATAATGACAAACGAGAAAATCTCAAACTTGTTCGTCAAGCCTTACCTTTTGGACATTCGGAGACAGGAGCAGGAAGAGAACAAGGGATTTACTTTGTAGCCTATGCCAATGAAACCGATTCCATGGAGAAAATCATGAGAAGTATGGCTGGACATGGTCATGGTGCTGCTCCAGATAATTTGCTAAACAATGTACAGGGAGTTGCTGGAGGGTACTTCTACATCCCTAATATTATAGAGCTTGGCCTACATCTTGGATTAAAGAAAAAGGATTTTAAAGTAGATCCACATTGGAAAGTAAGAAGTAAAAACGATTGGATGTTTTACAATTCTAATGATTACCTAACCGTCATGGGAACTGATCGATATCCAGATCCACCATCTCAACGTATTCTTCATTTAATTGGAAATATATTTAGTTTATGGAGGGATCATTGGTATCAAGTCCGTAATATACCTAGAGTACCACATTTGGAGAATTTTTTAGATAAGGATGAACAATGGGTCATGCAAGCTCCAATTCCTATTCGTAAAGGAATGGCCATAAAAAAGAGTTTAAGTTGTGTCAATACCAATGCACACTATCCTCAAACATCTGATATGTATGCATGGCAAGCCGATCAGTTCAGAATAGATCCGATGGATATATTATTCGGAATAATGCCAGAATTATCATTAGGAAGAGGAAAAGAAGTGATGCCTTATTTAAGGGATGATGAAAAACAATACGCATTTTCTTTAATGTTAGATGAATCCTCAGCCATGGGCCATGTAGTACCCAATCATAAAAAAATGCTGGCTATTGGTTTAGGGGGAATGATAGCAGAAGTTACGGCCCATGAACAACAAGCCACAGGAGAGAAACTTGTTTTTTATACGTCGGCACGTTTAGCGTTAGAAGGTGTTCAAGGTTGGCTTCATAATTATGCGAACATGGCTAAAAAAATGGCCAAAGAGAAAAAACATAATCCAGAAGAACGTGAGAATTTAAAAGCCATTGCGGAAAGAGCATTGCGATTAATGACAGAGCGACCAGAAGGTTTTCTTGACGCCATGCAATTAATATTTACAATGCATGCTTGTTTTCATTTAACCGGAAATCCAGTGGCGGTTGGACGTATAGATCAACTTTTAATTGAGTTTTATGAAAACGATCCTATTTCTGAAGATGCAGCCCAAGAAATAATAGAAGCATTTTGGGTTAAACTTGGAGAAAAAGCATTACATAATCGCCATTATGCAACAGATCATGTTAGTTATGGAACAACGGCAGTATCCTATATAGGTGGGAACTTCCCACAAGGTGGAGGTATTAACCAATGGGTGCAGCAAGTAACCGTAGGTGGATATTTACCAACAAAAGGTAGAAAGGGTATACCCGCATCTAACCCAATTACCATGATGGCATTAAAGGCATCTAGACGTTTACCACTTAATGCACCATGTTTGTCTTTAAGAATACATAAAGGAATGGATAAAGCCCTTTTAACAGAAGCGAGTAAAGCCTTGTTAAGTGGTGGAGCACACCCTATTTTATTTCAAGAAGACCGAATGATTAAGGGGTTAAATAAATTTACGGGATTCCCAATTGAAGACGCTAGAGATTTTGCATGTGATGGGTGTTACGAACCTATGATTGCTGGGAAAACAGAATTTTGCTTTAGTAATATTACGCCATTTGATGCCTTTGAGTGTACGATGAATCAAGGTGCTAAATATAGTATGGCTGGTCCAATTTATTTAAGAGGATGGAAAGCATCTTGGAAATCGCCTCATGCTTCAGACATTACAACCTTTGAAGAATTTAAAGCCATTTTCTTAAAACATTTAGAGTGGTTTACAGTTCAATTCTTTAATAATACCCTGATGAATTATGGTAATTTGTGGAAAGTTTGTCCAAGCCCAATGCTTTCAACCATGATAGAAGGATGTGTTGAAGACGGTCGTGATTTAACCAATGGTGGAGCCATGTATCATACCATTGCACCGATGTTTGTTGGATTAGCAACGACTATTGATTCATTATATGCCATTAAAAAAATGGTTTATGACGACAGTGCTGTTTGTACACTTCCAGAAATGTTAGATTGTTTAAGAAACGATTGGGGGTTTGATATGCAAGAACCTTCTCAAAGCACATTAGAAGGACAAACCAGAATAGACGTTACAGCAAAACAATATAAACAATGGCGTGAAGTTGCTTTAAACTTATCAAAGTTTGGTAATGGACATGCCGAAGTTGATGAAATAGGGACTTGGTTATCTGGTAACATGTGTGATATGGCTATGCATACTTTAAACCATCCACCGAGTCCATTAAAAGAAACACTTCAACGTTTAGAAAAAGATTACTCTACTCCAAATAAAAAATGGGAATTACACCTTTGTCCAGGGGTAGGAACCTTTGAAGGTTACGTTGGTGATGGAGAGGGAAGTGGAGCTTCTGCGGATGGAAGACGAAACGGTCAGCCTTATCCTTCAGACTTTAGTCCAGCACCTGTACCACAAGATTTAGATGCGATTCCTCAACATGAAGATTCAGCTCAACCCGTTTCTGGGACGTATAGAGAAATATATAAGGCCATGAACAGTTGGGATAGTAAAGAAATTTACCATAAAATATCCAATGCATCTCCTGTAGATTTAAACGTAAAAGAAGATTTCCCGTTAAAGGATATGGTTCGATTTTTAACCGATTACTCTAAAGGAAAAGTTGGGTCTAACTTAATAACGGTTACGGTGGCCGATCCAGATACTTACCAAATGGCCGCAAAAGAACCCGAACGCTATGAGTTGGTAAGAGTAAGAATGGGTGGTTGGACAGAATACTTTGCAGCCATGTTCCCAGAGCATCAAAAACAACACGAAAGAAGACCGTTTTTTATCCCTAGAAAAAAGAAGTAATGATGTCAGATTCACAATATTTACCTCAACAATTGGAAGCTTTAAAAGATAATGTTGAGCACATTGTCGTATTAATGCTTGAGAATAGATCGTTTGATAATTTATTAGGTTGGTTGTATGAGAATGGAGCCCCAAATAATCAAGAATTTGAAGGCTTAAATTATAAAATGTGGAACCCGTTAGATAATATAGATTCTAACGGGAACCCATTTACAGAACAAGTATTTGTCCGAAAAAATGGAGAAGACTATAAATTGGGAGAAAAGAAAGTAACCTGTGATACTCCAGATTTCACTTTACCAAATCCAGATCCAGGAGAAGGTTTTGCAGACACAACACACCAATTGTATGGTACCTATAAAGTAGATGCCGATTACCCACCATTAGCATGTAATCAAGGGTTTGTAAACAATTATAAAAATGCTCAGCTTTATGGATCTTATACCTACCAAGATGGGGTATGCGATCCACGGGAGATCATGACGTGTTACCAACCCACACAAGTGCCTGTATTATCAACTTTGGCGCAGGAATATGCGGTTTGTGACCATTGGCATTGTTCAGTTCCGAGTCAAACCTTAACCAACAGAGATTTTTTCCATGCAGCACAATCTAACGGGCAAGTCAATAATAGTCCAAATGCAGATTGCGATGCAAAAACGATCTTCAATCAAATTCAGGATGCCATTACAAATGACAACCGAACAGATTTAAGTTGGAAAGTGTATTCTGGAACTCAAGATGGAAAACCATTTTCATTAACCAGAACCATTATGACTCAGCTTCATGATTCTAGTTTAGATGGGAACTTTGAATCTATAGAACAATTTTACACAGATGCAAAAGCAGGGAATTTACCGAGTTATTGTTTTTTAGAACCTCAATTGCATGACGATGGAACGGCTGTTCAAAACGATATGCATCCACCAAGTGATATACGTACAGGAGAAAAGTTAATTGCAGATGTATATAATGCGGTTATTGCAAGTAAAAAATGGGAGAACACCTTATTGGTAATTACCTATGATGAGCATGGAGGATGTTTTGATCATGTGCCACCACCAAATTATTGTAAACCACCTTTAGCAAGTGCTCCTGCAGGACAAAATGGATTTAAATTTAACCGTTTAGGACTTCGTGTTCCAACACTATTAATATCTCCATTAATTGCCAAAAATACCATTGCCAGACCAGCAGGGTGGAATCCGTACGAACACACCTCTATTATCCGTACCATCCAAGAATGTTTCGGATTAAAAGGGCATTTAACACAACGCGATGCCAATGCTGTAGACGTAAGTGGAGTTTTAACTTTAAAAACACCACGTACAGATGCTCAGCCTA
Organism: Flavobacteriales bacterium; assembly: GCA_965243605.1. Taxonomy (GTDB): domain Bacteria; phylum Bacteroidota; class Bacteroidia; order Flavobacteriales; family CAJXXR01; genus JBMYYR01. Next base: position 1,884 of record CBDEVQ010000013.1, on the reverse strand, counting down.
TAACGGCACCAGCAGCAGATAAATATGTCCCTTCTGAGGTGAATGATTTACACCGTATTATGGCGGAAACATTAGCTAAATATACAGGTAAACCCATGCCATCTGATGATGTCCTTATAAAAGAAATGGGAGCTATGTATAGAGCGCATTTTAATGGTAAAACCACTAAGTAGAATTTAGAACATTACATATTAAAATCACCATAGGTTCGTAAAACTTGTGGTGATTTTTTTATGACGATGTAAAATCAATTGGCGGGAAGAAATAGTTTATGAATTGTAACGTGAAATCAATTGGCGGGAAGAAATAGTTCACGAATTGTAACGTAAAATCAATTGGCGGGAAGAAATAGTTTATGAATTGTAACGTGAAATCAATTGGCGGGAAGAAATAGTTCACGAATTGTAACGTGAAATCAATTGGCGGGAAGAAATAGTTCACGAATTGTAACGTGAAATCAATTGGCGGCAAGAATAGTTCACGAATTGTAACGTGAAATCAATTGGTGGGAAGAAATAGTTCACGTATTATCATGTGAAATCAATATAAACATCCCTTCCATATTAAAAGTGAAGTTGAACTTATGGTATACTTAATCTCCATTTATGGCGTTAATAATCAAAGTGAAACGTAAATAAATCAATGTAATACACGTAATAATTGATGGCAGAATTTGAATTAGACCAACAAACCTTAAAAGATTTAGGGATTTTTGTAGATAGCACTTCAGAAAAATCAATTTCTAATATTTATAATCGAACCAAAACTGAAGGTGGGAGAAATTATTTATATCAATTAATGAGACATCCAATTTCGGATATTGATCGATTGAAAAAAAGAACAGAACTCATTCAATATATGATGAGTGAAGATTTTGAGTTGAAAATAAGTGCGGATCAATTAACATATGTTGAACATTACTTAAAATTAAATACTGACCCATTAAAAAATTCAAAAGGCAGCGCCTTAATACAGCACTTATCTCATAAAATATCCCCTGATAATGATTATTACTTAATACAATCTGGAGTTCAACAATTGGTGTATTTATTTAAACATTTAAGAGATAAATTAGGATCGACTAATACCACCATACCGAGTTTACAATTTAAAGCCTACCAAGGACGTATTATAGAACTTATAGAACATTCAGATTTTGAATGTATTTATGAAAAATCAGAACAAATCTCGTTTACAAAACTGAATAAGCTCGATCATTTACTAAGAGAAAAATATAAAAAGCAAACCGAAGACCTCGTGGATTTGGTTTACAAACTCGATGCTTATATATCCATTGCAAAAGTATCTAAACACCAGCAGTTTGTCATTCCAGAATATTCTACATTAACCACCCAAAAATTAACGTTAGATACGTTTTACCATCCATTACTAAAAAAGGCAGTTCCTTACACCTTACAAATGGATGAAACCTCTCATTTATGCTTTTTAACGGGTCCTAATATGGCCGGGAAATCCACTTTTTTAAAGTCGGTTGGACTCTCTGTTTATTTGGCACATATTGGATTTCCTGTTCCCGCAAAAAAAATGACAACCACCATTTACCATGGAATAATGACAGCCATAAATTTATCCGACGATATTCATTTAGGACACAGTCATTTTTATAGTGAAGTGAATAGAGTAAAGGAGACCGCCTTAAAAATAAAAGAGAAAAAAAGACTCTTCGTTATTTTTGATGAACTGTTTAGAGGAACCAATGTTAAAGATGCCTTTGACAGTTCTTTATTGGTTATAAAAGCATTTTCAGAAATTAAGGAAAGCACATTCTTTATTTCAACACACATTACGGAAATAGCCAATGAAATAGAACGCATCAAGAGCATTCAATTTAAACGGCTAGGTTCAAAACGAGTTAATAATATT
>CBDEVQ010000012.1:0-30548 GCA_965243605.1 Flavobacteriales bacterium | reverse complement strand
AATCTTATTATAGTATTCAGATTCTATATGCATTAACTCCTTTATAGTTCTGTTTACGTTGTTCTTTACTCTGTGTCTAAATAAACCAGTGCGCATTGCTTCTTCTAAAAAGTGTTGGTTTACAAATGATGTTATTATTGCACCACTAATCTTTTCTAAATTCTTTTGTGTTAGCTCCATATTAAAACATTGTTATTTGATTTGTATTGTTTTGTTTTTCTATTCCTAGTAAAGTTTCAAAGATAGTTTTACCAGCTTCGTAGTCTACCAAGTTTCTTGCTATTTTTGTTTTACTTTGTTCTCCCTTGTATTTTCTAAAATCATAATCGTGGAATTTACATAATTCTGAAAACTCATTTTTTGTAGCACAAAGCTGAAACTTTCTTTCATTTAAACTATTTGGTAAATTAAAGTTTGTCCAATATAAATGTCTACCTTTTTTCTTTGCTTGTATTAATGGCTCGTAATATGGTGTAACATTTTCTACCACATATTTACCCTTATAATAATGTTGAAGAAATAATATTTCTTGATATAATTTCATATCTGGGGTAAATAGGTTTTGTTTTAGTTTCGTAGTTACTACTATTCCAATACCTTGCTCTACTATGGCTTGGACAAGGAGGAGAACTCCATATAAAATCAAATTCTTTATAGTGGTCAAGTAAATACTGATGTGCATCTGCAACTATCACTTTATCGTTTGGGAAACGTTCTTGGTATAACCTTGCTAGTTCTTCATCCCATTCAACAGCAGTTACCTCTATATCTTCTTTAACTTCGTTCCACTTGTATCTATTACCACCTAGACAAGCATATAAATTTAGTATTTTCATTATTTTCTATTTTTATTTCTATAATTACATAAATACGTTTCCATTGTTGGTTTAAAGTCAGTTAAAGAAGAAATTACAGCATTGTTCGTTTTAGCTAGTCTTTTATATGTTTTAAATAATAAATCCATAGTCTTATCTTCTCTTTTTGCAGAAGAAAATGCAACAGTTATCATCTGTCTAACACAGATACGCTTATATTTTTTTTGAACCAAATTCACTTGTAAGTTCAGATATTTTTTTAATCAGATAAAATGAAAATGCTTTGTCTATAATTTTAGCTTCTACCTTGATTAAACTCTAATTGACAAGCCCTACCTCTTGAATAGAAACAATTAACTACATTTCCAACAGAGATATTATTATACTTAGATAGGTAAGCATCATTAAGTATTTTGTAATCTTCGTTATACCTTGAAAAAGCTTTTAAATAATCAAGAGTACTTCCAGTTTTTATTACCATGAGTCAATCCTATAATTGCATTCAAATCTTCTGATTGATTATTAGTATCTACCCATTCAATAATGTAGGTCTGGAATTGTATTTTGTTTTAAAAGTTTAGCTGATTGAATTCCATGATGTATTTCAACAACATCTCCTTGTGAGGAAATAACAATTGGCATCATCCAACCATAATCATTTAACTTTTCTTTAAAGTTCTCTGCGTATTTGATAACAGTATCTCTATTTACTGTCGCCATTTCTACTTGTCTTATTGGATAATAAGCATTGTACTCTCCTCTTTTAATTTCTTGTGTATTCATTTGTTATTGTTTTAATTATTAAATATTTGATAATTGTAATTGTGTTGGTTATAGTATTGTTTTGCTTCTTCTATCTTGTTTAAAAGTTGTTCAAGATAGTTATAATGTAATTTATCTCATCATCAGATGCTTTGTATATTTCTTCTCCTTGATAAAAATTAGTTTCTAATATCTCATTCTTTAAACTTACTTCTATTAAGTATTGTTTAGTATCTAAAATTAAAGTTACTTCATTTGGTAATGAGTTTATACAAAAATCTCTATTGAAATACTCTGGCTCAATTGTATTTATTAGTTTAATTAATTCCATATTATTTGCATTCTTGTTTTGCATTCTCTAACTCTAATCATAATATTTGAACTTCTAAGTATTTCTACTTGTCTTTGTAACCATAAATTATCTGTTATGTTTACATAACTTTTTAATGTTTCTAAATCTAGTGTTTCTTCCCATTTTGTTTTGTTTTTAACTGTTAAATAATATTAATATCATTGATATAAACCATAAGCACATATAAGCTACAATCATAATCATAAGTAGTCCAAATAATAACTCTCCGAATCTTGTAAACATCTTCTTCATAATTATACGTTAAAGATTAAACCTAATAACATTCTTGCTATAAAATAGCTTGGTGCTAAAATCAATACTAAAGTTTGTAATTTTTTCATCTTGTTTTGTTTTAATTAATAATACTCAAATATAAAACTAAATTATTTAATTAACAACTATGTTAATACTCAAATATAAAACAAATTATTTAATTAACAACTATGATTTTAACATTTCTTTAACATTTACGAAATTGCAATACAAACAATACCAATTATAATATAAGCTACTATTGATGCCATTACTATAAATGATATCAGTCCTTTTTCTGTGCTTGATTTATTCATAACTCTTTGTATTTGTTTTTTAATGATATGTAATGATAATCTGATTCACTTAACTTTAAATCCATTAAGTCATTCATTGCTTCTTGCCTTTTAATACAAGCTGGTAATTTGTCAATTAGTTGTTGTAGTTTCTGTATTAATTTTCTTTTGTACATAATGTTTGTTTTAGTTTTTCAATATATAATGTTGCATCCATTAATTCTTCTTGTAGGTGTTGTAGCCATTCAGAGGTGCTTAAATCGTTTCTATCCATTGTCTTGTTGTATTTCTCTATACCAACTCTTGAACGTTCTTTATATGAACTTACAACTGATTTAACAATGCTATCTTGTTCTTCTTGCATCTCTGCCCATTTTTCTCTTGTATTCATTATTTCTCGTATATTTTAGTTACTATTATTTGAAAGATACCAATGTATAATACTATATCTTCTTCATACATTTCAACATCATCAAATGTATAATGTCTTATGCCAAGCAGTAAGCCTTTAAAAAATCCAGCTTTAATCTCGTATCTTATTAATGTCATAGTTGTATATCTTTGTGTATAAATCCCAAATAGCTTGGAATGATTCTTGTTTATTAAATTCTTTTCCTTTCATATAGTAATTACCTTTTATTCTATTGCAATACACTTTAAACATATTACCAGATACAACTGGGTAAATATAAACCCTTTTTAAAACAATACTGCTGATGCTTATAATTACAATTTTTTAAGTGTATCTTCTTTTTAATCTTTGGCATTTAATTCTTCATATATATCAATTAACTCAAGTGCTTTTTCTACACCCTTTGCTTCACAAAATCTTTTTTGTTCAAATAGTTGTAGCCAATATTCCATTATGTCTTTTCTATCTCCATTACTAAAGTAGCTATCAACACAACTTCTGTAAGCTATCAATCTCTTTATTCTTACAAAGTTCCTCTTGTAACATAATCTTCTATATTTTCTGTTTGTAGGTAGTCATAATATCTTTCTGTTGCAATATCTAGTTTTCTTTTACCACTATCAATAAAGTCTTGTGAACATTTAAAGATACCAACATCAAGTGTACTTTTATCAACTACAACAAATTCAAAGTCAAATGCTCCAAACAATTCTAAATACAATGCAGCTTGTAAGTCATAAGAAAAATAATTAGCAGACCTTTCAAAACCTTTTATATCAGCAGTTGTTTTTAAATCTATTACAACACCATCTTTTAATATATCTGCTTTACCTCTAAATGCTAAATCATTGTAAGTATCAATTGCTGGTATTTCAAATCTTGCACCCTCCAGTATGATTCTTTACATCAGTTACACTTCTTACTCTTTCTGATATCTTTTTTGCTTTATTATATTCTGCATTAGTAAATACGTTGTGTGAGCCAACCTCTTGTACTGCTAACTTATATTGCTTTGATGCTTTTGTACCTTCTGTAAATGTTAAGTATTCTACCTTTTGTGGCTCAAGTACCATAAGGTGTATTAATTGCCCATCTCTTAATGCTTGTACATTTGTTTGTTTTTCTGTTAGTGAACGATAATAAGCATAAGGAGAATCTAAAAGTTTCTTTGATGCTGAACTTGATAATGCATTTACACCAAGATAACCATAGTAAAATTCATCATCCATCATTTTACTTAAAATGTCTTGCTTGTCAAATACTTCGTTGTTTAATAGTTTAATTGTTTCCATTTATTTTAGTTTTATTGCTTGTTTTATATTTATCTCTGTTACTTGTTTTTTAACCCACCTTCTGTTTTTAAATTCTGATGTGGCTGGTAATGATTTCTCAAACCATTTTAAATCTACTTTGTTTAAATTAAATAGATAGATACCTTGTGGTGTACTATTGATGTAAATTGGCACATCAAAATGTTTGTTTGATTCTTTTATTAAAGCATCGTATTTAGGCTTTTCAAGTATTAAAGTATCGTAATGTTTCTTTCTGCACTTTAATTCTATTCTGCTTTGCGTTTCAATGTCGTAGCAATCCCATCTTGATATTGGATTTTTACTGTTTACTAATGTCTTGTAATGGTTTTTTGATAACCATTCAAATAAATCTTTTTCTTTCCATTTTAGCATAAACGCAATATAATGTTTATTTGTTATAAATCATAATCATTGTCTACAAATTCTGGTAAACCATTTTCATTTATTGTAAAACTAAAAGTTTCAAAACCTCTGTTTCTACTTCTTTTACATTCAACAGTTATCCAACCTTGATTAACTCCATTCTTTTCTAACTTAATTTGTGTTTCTGCTTTCTTTTCTAAAAAACTACCAAGATGCCCAGTTGGTTTATCAGAGCCATAATTACTATGTATAATTGTAACAATATGACATTGCAGCTCATCTGTCCAACTCATTAACTTTTGTATAGCTTCATTACATTGTTCTAAATTATTTACATCAGCAACTAAATCTGCAATACCATCAATAATAACTAAACCAATATCTTTACCTTCTAACTTTGTCATTTAAGATGTAATCAATAAAATCAACTCTGTCTTTATAACTCATTGTTCTTAAAGCATAAGTATAATAGTTGTCATCATCTGGCATATCATTCATTAGTATTGGTCTACGGAATACTTTTTGACAATGAAACTTTCCTTGCTCTGTATCAAAATGAATTATCTTTCTGCCTTTTCTATGTCCTTTTAATAAGCCACTATATTTATTTGACCTCACTTTGATATGCTGATACAAGTAAACTAGAAAAAAAAGACTTCATTGATTTTGGTGGTGCTTGTATAAAAGAAAAATTACCATAAGTACCAATTGGTATATGATATTCTACAACATCTCCATTATGATTTATATCATTGTAAGTGCCACAACTTATTGCAACTGGTGGATATTTAACATCTTCACTAATATCAACATAGGCATCATCCTCCATAAGCTGCATAAACATTCTCTTTGTTTCATCATCTTGTGTTTTTGTTTTGTTCGTCATCTATATATTTTTGTATTTTTTTCTTGTAATATTTACCAAGTATATTATCATTTAAGAATTTATCATTTTCTAAAACGTTTTCGGTAAATTGTAGTTTTGTTTCATAATAACTCATCATTGTCTTGTTATAGCAAATATATATAATTTCTCTATAACAATTTTCTATTTCCCATTTTTTACTTTCTGAATTACTTCCAGTATATTTCATCCAGTTACTTTCAACGTAATCAACTCGCTTTCTTTTATATCCCTTTAAAGGTGGTCTTGTACGTTTGTTAAGTAGTATCTTTTTACCAATGTAAACTTGTTCTGTTCGTCTGTTAAGTATTCTGTAAACAAACCCAACTGCTTCTGCTGGTAAATCTTCTCTTGATTTTATTCTTTGTCCTTTATAGTTCCACATAGTCAAAAAAAAAGGAGGCTTTTAAACCTCCCTTATAATTTAAAATGGCAAATCATCTGCTGCAACTGGTGTTGCTTTCTCTGCCTTTGCTTCTGACTTTTGAACAAAAGATTGTAAGTTGTCTGATGCATAGTAAATTTTACCATTGGCAACATATCTTTTCTTTTCTCCATTATCTCTTTGTTCCTTTGTTTGTGGAATTGTAAAAGATACATTTTGTCCGTAGTTGCCTTCTTCAAAAATAGAAAAGTTTAATTTAAGTTTCTTTAACTCTTTTCCATCTTCTCCTTTCTTTGCAACTAATTCTCTTTTTGCGTTGTAAGTTAAAACGTTTTCAAAATACTGTTTAAGGCTTTTAATTTCATCTAATCTTAATTCAACATCTCCTAATAAATAACTTTTGTTTGCACTCATAATTTTACTTGTTTTTAAATTTATAATCCAGTTGTAATTCCGTTATCAATAACACCTATAATGTGTCTAAATACACTTCTTTCTTGTTCGCCAGTTACATCTACTCCGTTTAAAAGTAGTCTGTAATAGTCTTTCTTGTCTGTTGGTTTTAATTCTATACTATTCATAAGTTTTAAAATATATCTCTGTTTTTGTATTTGTTGATTCGTTTATAGCACTTACTGTATGTATTTGATACTTTAATAAAAAGTTTGAAAAAGTATCATAAGCAAAGAAATCAAGTGATTTATCTGGATTGCTAAAAAATTCTATTTCATAAAATACTATACCATCTTTTTGATTTGGTATTACTGTTTTAAAAGTAAATATACCATCTGATATAAATTCAAATTTTAAAGGTGTTTCAAAACCAATTAAATTTATTACGTCTGCTTCTGTTGTTAATTGTGTCATAATATATTTTTATTTAGTTAAAAGTTCTTTTACTTCTTTTGATATTCTGTACTTTTCTTCAACTTTAGAAATGTTACCTCCACCTTTTAAGTATGTCTGTACTTTCTTAAATTCAGCAGTACCTTTGTTTAACCAACTCTTTTCAGTTGATTTAGCACCTTTTACGTGTGCGTTTGTAGAATCAGCATCTTTTGTATCATCAATCAAAAATAAACCATTTAAGGCATACTTACGTGCATAACTACTGGAACTACCAAATGACTTTGTGCAATGTCCATTCCTTTTCTGTTTGGGTCTATACCAGCTTGTGCTTTAGTATGTACTGAATCTTTACCATCAGATATAAATACTATTGCTTCAACAAACAATACACCACATACTTCTCTTACTTCGTCAGAGATTGTTAATGTACATTTGTGTTTATCCAGTAGAGGTTTAACTGCTTCTAGGATATCTTCACAACTTCTGATAGTTGTACTTTCCAAAATTGTTTCTTTGGTTTTTTGGTGCTTTTAATTCGGCTTGAATCTTTCTTAATTTTTCCATAATTTTAATCTATTGTTACATTTAATTTTAATAATATTCTTAATACCATCAGTTTCTTTTACTTGATAGTTAATCAACACATCTGTAATGTTGTGATCTTGATTTGTATGCATTTCTATTGTAGATTTTAATGCATCCCAGACTGAATTGTTTACTTTCATAATTTATTATTTTTGTAAAAGTATATTATAATAAAATAAAAAAGTGTTAAAGAAATGTTAAAATTTAAAAAGGAGAGCTTTTAGACCCTCCTTCTTAATGCAAATGATAATTAAAACAAAACTAAAAAATACTTTATGGGAAAAAATAATCTAGTACTCAAATATACAAGTTATTTATGTATTGATAAAATATAGTTATTAACACAGATTAACAAATACAAGTTCTCCAAAGACTTATATTTATTTTTAATCTATTTATTGTTTTATTTTTAATCTATTAATATATAATTATATGTATGACATACATAAATATAAATACTTAAATAGTTACTTAAAAAAATGTAAAGTTATATATTTATTTTTAAATAAAAAAGTGGTTAATTGTTTTTTCTTATTTTTTCTAATGTTCTTGCACCAAAATAACCTCCGTAAACAAGCATTAGTAAGTTACCAAGTAAAGATATCCATTGCTGGTCTATTTTAAAGCCATCTAAAGAACTATCAAGTATAATGTAGATAAATAGTGTCAATGTAAGAAAAGCTAGGCTTAAAGGTCTTATATTCTTACTTAACCAACTATCAGATAACATATCAGATTGCCAACGTTTAGTTATCTCTTGCATCTCTATAACGTCTTGTTCTAGTTCTTTAACTAACATTTCTTTTTCTACTGCTGTTAGTTCTTTACTGTTGCCAATAGATTTTAGTATATCAGATACTTTACCACCAGTAATTGCATCAAATATAGGAGATACTTTTTTACCAGTACTTACAAGACTTCTTAATAAATTGCCAAAGAAAGTACCTTTGCCATTGTTTTTTAACTTTTTTAGCCATTTTATTATTAGTATTAGATTAAGTGTAATTAGCAGTTTAGGGTATTTTATTGTATCAAGTCATATTAGTATGTCCAAATTACTTGTTGAGATTTGTCTTTATCATCATCAACGTGTATAAATGTATCTGCAATACCAATACGATTAAAACCAACGTGTATAAGAGCATTTAAAACTCTGTATCTAGTTCTACTATCAGTTGTTCTTATGTCTACTGCTAGACCTTTAATATGACTTGAGGTAGGGTTTTTTATAGACTCTGGATGTTCTGGACTTCTATAAGCAGAATTAATTACAAATGGTACTTTAGCAAACTCTCTTGCTTTGTCTAGTTTAGCAAGAAAGTCTGCATCCATTTTATATTCTACTTCTTTAAAGTATTTTGTCATCGTTTTTTTTACCTAGATTGTAAATTTTCATAACTGTATAAACAATAGATACTAAAAGTAAGGTTAATTTCAACCATTGTTCTATATCAGAAAAACTAACCATAAAGGTTATAAAGTTTAAAGCACCTAATTTAATATCTTGCATATCCACTTTAATTACATTTTATGTGAATCGTAGTCTAATCCGTAGAAAGAATGTACACCATTACCTTCAATGTCTATTGCATAAGATTTCCAACCATAAGGATGGTCAACTGATGTTACTGCTGGAGTTACTACCATACCATCTTCATCTAAAACTGCTTCTTCTTCTATTGTAGTAATATCTGCATCGTTCCAACATACGTCAATATGCCAACCTTCTGATAATACTGGAGCAGTTACTTCTTCTCCTTCTTCGTCATATTCTCCTTGTTCAAGAACAATATTTCCTAGTTGTACAATAGTACTTTTGTGAGTTGGATATTCGTTTCCATCTTCATCAGTTGCAGTTCCAAGAGCATCAATTTTACTTTGTGCTTGTTCTCTTGAATCAAATTCGTATTTTGCTATTCTCATTACTTATTTATTTTAACTTTTGGTTATAACTATTAGTTATTATATTATCTGTATAGTTTTTTTAATTTTCTTATCTTATTTCTTTCCTTATGTAAAGATTTACTCTTGTTTTTATCATAGGTGTAATTGTTACTCTTAACTTGTTAATGCTTGTAATTCTTGGTCTGTCAAGGCGGTGTCATAAATTTTTGCGTCTTTTATATTTCCGTAGAAAGGAGAACCACTACTACCATCTTGAAATTTTAACTGATTCAATGTGTTCGCTAATGGTACATTACCACTTGTTGAGCTTCCAATTAAAACTCCATTAACATAAAATTTAAATTCATTTTGCTTATAGCTAAAAGCAACTTTGTAGAATTGGTTTGCGTTTGCATTTGTTTCTGCATTAAATTGATTCACATTAGCAACAACTAAATCAATTCTTATTCTATTTGAAGTAGAAAATCTTAATATAACTCTATTTTGAAGAACTTCCATCTGATAATGAAATATATCTATTAGTTCCATCATTAGCTAAAGCTGCTATCTCTGCATACAATACTCCCTCCGTTGAATTTATTACTTGGTCATTACCTCCATTATTACAACTATCAGCCAACCTCGTTACTGCACTTCCAGATGTAGGAATATACGATGTAGCGTAACTGCCAGCTTCTGCTTGATATCCGTATAAGAGAATACTTACTGAATCTGAAGTACCATAACTTCCTCTTAATTGAATGTGATTATTTATTGAGGTACCAATACTTTCCCCAGTAAAAACAAGCCTTTGCCAATTTTCAGTAACAGTAATGCTACCAAAGTTAGTAACGTTATCTACATTAAAATTTAAAACTTTTCCAACGTCTGAAGCACTAAATGCTTTTATCCAATAGGTAAACGTATAATCAGTTGTAATAGTTCCAATAAATAATTCCGTTAATCTACATCTATCACTTGTAGACGTTCCTCCATTTAAATTAAAATCAATTTTAAAAGCATTATTTGTTCCATCTGGAGAAATACCTTGATTTGCTGAAACAACTGGCGCAGTTGCAGTCCCAGATGCACCTTTTTCCCAAGCGGCATTGTCAAAACCGTTTGAATAAATAATTCTATTAGTCCTCGTCGGCTCTAATAATAAAGCGCCTTTACTATCATCGTTATAATCTACTCTTGGTTGTCCACTACCTACCTCTTCAATTAAACCATCTTTATTTATAACAGTAGCCTTTGATGCTCTACTAAAATCAAAAGGTAAAGGTTTGTAATTACTATTTTCATCATTATAGGCAAGGATAGTATCTTTCTTTCCATACCATTCTCCATTACCAAATTTTAATGTATTCGCCATCTTATAATTCGTTTAAGTTTAATTCTGTTACTAATTCGTTTAATGACCTATAACTTGTAAGATACTCCAGCTCTGAATCCGTTAAAACTGCATCGTAGTAGCCAAGTTCTTTTGTTTTGCCGTAGAAATTAAAACTATTTGTTGCATCTTCAAAAGCAAGTTCGCTTAAAATACCATCAGCAATCATAGTTGTATTATTGTCTGTATCTAATTTAAAGCCATTTACATAAAACCTAAAATCTCCACTTTTATAAAGCATTAACACTTTGCTGTAATTTGTAACATCATTTAAAACATAGCCAAAAGAAACTCTTGTTGTTCCACTTGCTTTGTAATTTATAACTAATTGATTTGATGTTGCCGTGTACATTATGTTTATTCTGTTGCTGTCTGATGTTGTTCCGTTGGATATACTAATCCTTCTATTTGTTAAATCATTAGACAACGCAGCTATATTAGCAAACAATACTCCCTCACTATCATTAAACACTTCACTATTACCAGCACCAGTAGCAGTATCAGCTTGTCTTGTAACTGTTGAGCCAGAGGTTGGGATGTAGGATGTAGGGTAGCTTCCTTGTTCTAATTGTGCGTACTGTATATAAACCGAACCACTTGTCCCAGATGTATCTCCATTACTATCTGCTGGATATAGATATACACCAGTAGCAGTTCCAGTATATGAATATGAACATCTATACCAACCATCGCCCATATCTGTAATGTTTGCATTATCTACTAAATTACCTTTTGTTTCCTATGATACCATTATTTAAATCAAAATAAACTTCAATGTTACCAGAAGATGAACCTAATCTAAACCAATTTGAACTACCTTTTTTTGCATATATTGAAATACTACCATCTACAACACTTACGCCAATATGTCTTATATATCCGTTTGTAGCAGTTTTTTCTAATTCCCAAGCATCTACACTACCTCCAACACCTATTTGCCCACTTGTTACAGTTGCATTTGTAGATGTCCTAAGTTGTATCAAATTGATTAGATTGTACTAAACTATTTGTAGAACTATTCTCTAACAAAAGAACACCATCTGCACTATCTGTATAATCTATTCTTGGTTTATCATTACCAACTACTTCAATTAATCCTTCTTTGTTTACTCTTGTTGCAATACTATTCCTAGTTGTTGTAAAAGGTAGAGGTTTAAAATTATTATTTTCATCATTATAAGCTAACGTAGAGCCTTCTTTTGTCGCAAAAGTTCCGTTACCGAATTTAAGTTTCTGTGCCATATCTATTCTATTGTGTATAATTGTCCTTCTGCCATATCTGTAAAAGATGTCCAAGACGTTAGTTGTTCTAGTTCGCTATCTGTTAATGCTGAATTGTAGTATTGTATTTGTTTAGTTTTTCCTTTAAAGGGTACACCATTTGAACCATTTGAATCAAATGATAAATTACTCAATCCTATTGGTGTATCTGCTAATGAATTTACATAAACTTCAAAACCATTAATCCATAAGGCATAATCTCCAGATTTGTATTTTAAAGATATTTTGTTTAAAGTCTTCAATATTACTTACAGAAACACCAGCATCTATCAAAGTGGCACCATTAATATTAACTCTTATTTGAAGTCTATTTGATACATTCCATTTAAACAACGCTAATCTATTATCAGCATTGTTAGCATTAATAGAAATTGCTTCTATATTTAAATCATCAGCCAAAGCACTTATCTCTGCCATCAAAACACCTTCTGAATCATTAAAAGTAGCTGCATCTCCAGAACCATTAGCAGTTTCTGCTGAACGAGTAACGGCTGCTCCGTTAGTAGGTATGTAAGAAGTTGCGTAAGAGCCTTCTTCTGATTGTGCGCCCCAAATAAAAATACTGCTTGTGCCATCTGCTGACCAATTTACAAGATTTGGAGAACCACTTATATATGAATCTGGTAAAACATATAAAGAATTTCTTGCAGTTACATTTGTTAAATCATCATTTAGCTCTATCCTAAACCATCCATTTCCGTAATCTTCAATTTTAGATGATGTACTCGAATCTAAAACAATTCCTTGTGATAAATCAAAACTTGCATATTTACCTACTGCTGCATCTTCTCTTAATGATACTTTAGAATATCCATTTGATTTAACAAACCAATATGAAGTTAAAGAACTAACAATAGGTACACTTCCACTTGCTATTTTATGATTAGAGTTTATAGTAGAAGGCGTTAGTTTTGATGCATTTAAACTACCATCTGGAGAAGTAGTAGTATTTAGAGTTACAGTAGCTTCTGTTTTAGTCCAATAAGCATTACTAAAATCCTCACTATAAGTAACTAAATTAGTTCTCTGTGGTTCTAAAATATGATGTGGACATCCTACAACCTTACCATCAATCATTGGATAGTTTAATCTTGATTGTCCGTTTGCAACTTCTTCTATTAGTCCTTGTGAGTTTATTCTTGTTGCCTTACCACTTCTGCTAAAGTCAAAATCTCCTACACCACTTGATGGTAGTACAGAAAACAACTTTGAGCCTTGTGCAGCTGGTATTAATGCTAATTTTGGTTTTGCCATTTGTTTTAGTTTTGTATGTCTTGTATTCCTATTCTATGTATTGAATCTGCTAAACACTTAACTGCTTCAACTTCTTGTCTGTCATTCATATTAAACTGTCCTTGTATCATTTCAGTTGATGTTCCAATAGAAGATGCAGTATCTATTGTGTTACCCCACCAAGAACTATCGTATATTTCGTTTGCCATTATCTTTTTCTTTTATTTTTTTAAACAATATCTCCATCTTCTTAACATTGGAGTCTTTTGGTTTATAAATCTTTTTCTTCATACTATCCTAAAAATATACCTCCAGAGAAATTAGAATCTGTATCTGGACTCATCTGTTCGTTTGTAGATGTGTTATATTCTGGAAACAGATTGTTATTGTAATCCATATAATCTAAAAATCTCCTAGTATAAAAGTCAGCAGTCTCATTAACTTTACCCATTAAATGTACTAACTCATCTTTATCTATAGCTTGTTTATTATCTCCAATATGCTTATAGATGCCACCATTACCAATATTGTAAGAGGCAAATGGTAAGTAAGAACTTTGGCTAAACCAAATCAACATAGGCTTCACATACTGATTAATTAAATTCTTATAGTTAACGTTAGCAACATCATCAAGTGTGTCTGTTAGTATCAAGTCCTGCAACTTGTCGTATAGGTTTCCACCTAAATAATTTTGGATATGCAAATCTTGAGCAACCTCTACAAACTGTATTAGCTTATCATCATCTGTATTTCCAGATATAATAGACTTTCTTTTTAAGTCATTTAATGTTATAAATAATGCTTTAGTCGCCATATCTTATTTTTTATTAGTTGGATAAGCCCCTTTGTCTGGTCTATCAATCATTCTTTCAGTCATCTCACTTGGATTTTTAGGCTCTTTTAAACCTTTCTCGTAAGCTGAATTAGGGTCTACTCTCTTATCTCCTTTCAACTTGTATACTCTTAACTCCCAGAAATGATGACAGTTTTTACCTCCTTTAAATTTTAGTAAACTATAGTTTTGTCTGTTATGACCTAACTCATTATTTACACCTCTAAAAGACATCATATTAATATCTTCCTTTCTAAATACTATCTTTCTTTCTGTAAACGTTTCCATCTTCTTGCAGAAAGTTCTACTGTCTGGAGATTTTCTTACAGGCATATAAGCATATCTAACTTTATAGATTTCACTATCTTCCTTAGATGACTTATTGCTAGACTTAATTTCAGCCATTTTAACCTCACTTAACTCCTCAGCATACTTCTCAGTATGTATAACCTCCCAATCATCGCTTATAATCTCTCCTAAGCCTTCTAATTGCTCTAACATATCATCTCCTTCTTCATCAGAAAAGTCTGTTGGCTCTTCTTGAGAACTTAGCTTCTCTCCTGTTTCTTCTTCTCTCTTAATCTTAGTAGAGATGTTATCTAATTCTGTAAACTCAATAGGTTGTAAAGTAACAAAGTATAAGTTTAGGTATATTCCATTTACAGATAATATCTCACAGAAATCATCTAATAAATCCTTTTGGAAAGGTCTAACAACAAAGTTATCCATAAGTATAGATGCAGTTCTTAATTCCTCTGCATTGTTACCAAAACCTGTGTTATCCTTAATACCTAATAAAATAGGAGATACAATTCCGTGTCCTAACATTATCTTCTCTCTACTCTCATCAGCTAAGAACTGATATTGTGCGTGAGCATCTGGTAAGTGTATAGGGTCTATAGTTGCAGAACTATCTTTGTCTTCGTTAAAAGCTATTATTGTTCTACCTGCATTGTTTGTTCCTCCAAACTTATCGTTTATCTTGCTTTCTATTATTTCTTGAGTCTCCTCTGGAGGAATACCATTGTTGAAATTAATAAATAAACTAGGCTGTAAACCATTCTTTATATTGTTGATATGGTAGTTAGACACCTCTACCTCTAAATCACAGTACTGTAAACATCCGTGATAGTCACTAGGAGTATAATACCAAAATCCACTTTGATAAGGTTTAGATACAAATATCTCAGAAGTTTCCTTCTTTCCACCTTGACCGAAAGCAGGTATTCTTTTAGGCTTATCGCCTCTCTTGTACTCAGCCCAATTAGGATGATAGTACCAAGCCTTTATAATTCCATCTACAGCTTTCTCAGCTCTAAGAGTTTCTATTGGAAAATGTAATGCTTTTAGTACTCTCTTTTTAGTTTTATTGTAAACAACTTGGATAGCAGCCATCCCTAGCTCTTTCCTATCGTTTACTATTCTTTTAATGTCTTTAGGCTTAAATATTAATTGAGTCTCTGCCCATTCTACAGGCTTCTCTTTACTATCAGTACACTCTAATCCTCTACCATAAATCATATCAGATATACCTTTGATACATCTTGAGTTAGTAGGACTACCTAAATTTAAGTCTATCAGTCTACCAAAGTGATTGTTGTCTTCTCCCCAGCTAACCCAATTATCTCCTTTTCTTTCTATAGCCTTAGGCATCTCATAGGTAGATAGTTCAACTACACTAAAGTTCTTAGTATAATTCTTTGGCTTACTTACTGAATAATTCTTTTTAATATTTATTTTACCCATTATATTGTTATGTATTTATCATCGCCATCTGTATCATTCTCTTCGTAATAGTCAGTACTTATAGTGTGGTAGATATCCGTGTTAGTTTGACTTGTAACGTATATCTTATCTCTATACCATAAATTCGCACCTCTAGTCATCTCTAAAACATAGGCTCTTTCAGCTATAAACTTATCTGAAGATAAAGTTATATCTATGTAGTCATTGTTAACTGATGCTGTAACATCTGAAATTGTTACTATGTTGCCTGTTCCGTCTTCTCTTATTGTAGCATCGATACCTGTTGTATCTAATGTTCTAGGTAAGATAGAAAAAGTTTGTGAGCTTGATGTTGGCAATAATCTAATCATAAACTTATAACGTATATTTACTTTTTTGTTTTTATTGCAAAAGAAAAGGTCTACCGAAGTAGACCTAAACTAAAAAACATAAAGTAAACTGAAAAACTATGATTGAACTACAACAGTAAATCCTACAGTTGCAGGGTCAGAATCCAAGAAGTTAGCAGGTTTCTTTTCCATACCAGTTAAAGTTAATGTATAACCACTTAGGTCATTCATTGCTTGTCCTGTTACGATAGTACCAGCAGTTACTTGACAGCCATTTTCAAATCCAGCTAAAAAGTAATTGTCATTTTGGTCTTGAACGATAACTCTTGGTCTACCATAAGAAAGTAATTTTAATTCTTTATGGTCATCAACAGTTAATTTTTTCAAGGTCAATTCAACTACTTGTTCGAAGGCAGTAGTTCCTGTTTCAGCACTAGACTGAATATTTTGCGTGAAAGAAGAAGCATCTCTTACTTCATACTTGTATACATTTGGTGTTCCAGTTACAGCGTCAATAACGTCTGTATTAGTAGCATCAAATGTGTAACTAGCAGGAGTAGTATCTTCAAAATTCGAGAAGTAGATAGCTTTTATACCTCCAACCGAATCTTTACATACTTCTTTTCTTCCTAATGTTAAATCACAAGCCATTTGTTGTATTGGGTTTTAATATCCCTCCCCACAAAGAGGAGGGTTATTGTTAATAATCAGTTAATTAAGCTGGAGTGTAAAGAACGATGTCTGAACCAAATCCGTGTTGTACACCTGCTGTAAATCTCATTACGAAACGTACATTTTGTGAACCATCAATGTCAGCCATATCTAACACTTTTACTTCGTTGTGGTCAGATAATAATCCTGTTCCAAAGAAGATGTTAGAAGCTTCAGCTAAGTACATATAGTTAGAGTCTAATCCGTTTGCTAAGAATACCTCTACTCCATCAAATAATAATGAGTTGATAGCTTGGTTATTTCCTTTTGCTTCGTAACCAGCAGCTCCTACTCCGTCAGCACCAAATCCTCCTAAAGCTCTTACATAAGCTTTATAAACGTTTTGAGCAACGTATAATTTTACATCTGACTTTCCGTATAATGCAGAAGGCATAGCGTCTACTACTTTACCCATTTCAGCGATTACGTTAGCAGCAGTAATAGTAGTTCCTACTACATCATTTACAGTTCCGTCAGCAGTAGCTAAAGCTACTAATCCGTCAAATTCTCCAGCAGTTGCAGTAGCACCCATCCAGATATTTTTCTCATTCTTGTCAGCAATCTTAGCAATAATCTCAGCGATTAAAAACTCTTGGAAAGAAGGAGGTAAGTTGTCAAATGCAGAATATCCCATAGATATTGCATCCCAGTCATCTCTAAAATCAGATTTACACAAGTTTAAGTTTACTTGGAATTCCTCTGGTTGTAAGATTTTCTCGTCTAAAGTAACAGTGTCAGTAGCAGCGAAATCACAGCTTCCATCAGCGATTAAGTCTGTGGTAGAAAGTCTTTTGATTACTTGCTTGAACTTTACATTTGGTTTAACAGTAATACCACCGTTTTCGATAGTATTTGCAGATAATAAAGCTGCTGAGATGTACCCTGCTGCTTTTTCTCCTGCGTAAGTTGTTGTAATTGAAGTTGTTGTTGCCATCTTTTTTTATTTATTAAATAGTTTGTTGTAGATTGAATCTTTCACAGTTCTACTTCTGCTTTGTGAATATAAATGTTGTTGTTTTTGCTCTACTTGAGCTTCTGGAGAATGTACTATTTCTTCTGCTTCTACAGATAGTTCAGTAACTTCTTCCTTAATTTCTACTTCCTCTGATAACTCAGCAGGAACATCTTTCTCTTCTGAAGGAGAAACGATTTCCATCATCTGCTTAACAGAAGCCTTTAATGAATCTAACTCTTCGTATAAAGAATCGTATTTCTTCTTTAGTGACTCAATATCTGAATCTTCAGAAATAACTTCTTCCTCTGCGATAGGAGCTTCTTCGATAACTTCCTCAGCTTGTTCTACTTTTTCTTCAGCTAGTTCAACAACCTCTTCTACAGGTGTTTCAACTACTTCTTCAGAAGAAAGTAAAATACTTTTGAAAGCATCTACAATTTCTTTTGGACTTTTCATAAATTAAAATTTATTATTAATAACTCTATAACACTAATAACTAGTAATATAAATATTGTTGTATTTTTGAATTATACATTACCAATACCTTGATTAATCATTCTGCCTTTACAACAGTCTCTACTGTATCTACTACCATCTTTACATAGACAAGCTCTTCTTTTGTTCTTTGGAGATGTTCTACTCCACTCTTGTTCTCTTCTTCTACTCATCTTTTAACTTGTTTAGTACTTCGTTTAGTAATTCTAAAGCTTCAGCATCTTCTTCAGATAAAGATAACTTCTCTAGCTTGTTTATCGCCCATTCAACGCCACTAGTTCCTCCCCAGCAATCCCACATAAGACCACCACATCCTTCCGAATAAGGTACATCTTTGTGTTGTTGGTGTCTTTTAAATGATGCCATTCTAGATATTGTATCTCTAGTTAGTGGCTCTCTATTAGCTAGTTGGTTTGCTCTTTGCTTTCCAACAGGAGTACCACAACTTCCCCAGCCATTCTTTTCTACCCAAGCTAACGCTCTTTTAGCATTGTTAGTTGCAGACTGTGGATAATCACTATAAGACTTTAATTCTTCTTCTTTGTATCCTTCTGGTTTGCTATGCACCCAACCTTTTGCTGCATACTTGTCGTGTTCCTTTTCATCCATTATTTCTACTTTATCCCCAGTCTTAGGGTTGTACATAATATGAGGATATTCTACTAACTCTTGTTTAGCTAACTCTTGTTCTTTTTGACTAAAGAAACCTTCTATACTAAAACCAAGATATTTACCCTGCTTTACGTCTTCCCATATCTCATCGTTATCAATCTTCATAACTACAGCCCAAGCACCTTCTGGAGCATCCAACTTGTATAAGTTAGTTTTATCCATATTAGGGTCTTCTACTATCCAAGACTCTATAAGAGATACTCCTTTTACTGCTAGTTCGTGTTCTATCGTAGCATTATTATTCTTTAGTCTTTTAAGGTAAAGCTCTGAAGCTTTCTTCACAGTCTCCTTAGAGAACATTATCTTGTAAGCGTAGTCTCCACTTTTCCTAAATATTTCCTTGTCTGGAACTAAAGCTAGTCCTACTACAATTCTTTTCTCGTCATCTACAGATTTGAACTCTACCTTGTGTCTACTTAAAGCTACAAAGTTTTCTTCTATTGCAGGACTTTCTACTAGTGAGATAGCTTCTATCCCATCCTCTAAATTGTTTTCGTCTATTATTAATTCTATGATGTCTAAATCTTCCATAATTATTGTTTTTAACCTCCTATTGTTGCTGTGTTAGCTATATTTAAATCTAATTGTTGTTGACTTGTTATCTCTGATGAAACCACATACGTTTGTATTGGTTGACTTAATTGACCAGCTATTGATTGTGTTAATTGATTTGATTGTGTGCTACCTGCTAAGTTAAAATTAAACTCTCTAGTGTTATCTCCACTACCATTACCACCTGCTGCTGGTCCTATTGAACCTCCACTACCTGCTGAAGACTGAAACTTTTGTCTAGCTATAGCTGCTACCTGTAACAAACCACTAGCTATGGTTGCAGCCATAACGAAAGGTTTTGCCACATCTGGTATTGTTTTAGAAGATAATATTTGAGTAGCTCCTAAATATGTGTTTATAGTTGCATTAGCTATATTAGCTGCCTTGTTTAACTTAAACCTTTTCTTTTCTATAGCTTCTTGCTTTTTCCTTAAATTCTCATCATTTCTAGCTATCTGTAACTGTATTCTTTCTCTTTCATCTTTAGATAAGTCTTCATTTAGAAGTCTTTGATTAAGTTCGTTGTTTAAAGCATTTGTTTTATTCTGCTCTATAGTTAACTGTCTATCGTATTCTGAATTTAAAAAGCTGGTCATAGAAGACTGAAGCTCCATATATTTTTTAAGACCATCCTCAAAATCAAACTTCTTATCATCTTTTTTACCACCATCTTTTGTAGGCATACTAAATAAAGCATCTAGTCTAGAACCTGCTAAACTTTCGAATAGAGCAAATAAAGGTTTGTATTTTTCTCTTATTTGTTCTACAGATTTTTCAGCTTCCTTATCTGCTTGACTCATAGCCTTATTGGTCAATTCGTCTGACTCACTTATCAAATCACTAGATTGTTGAGAAGTAATTTCCCCTAACTTTTCTTTAAGTTTTACGGAGTAAACAAACTCCCTATGCTTTCTTTCCAACTCAGCCTTATGATTAGCTACTTTGGTTTTTACCACTTCCTCTTCGGTAGATTTCTTTAATTTAAGTGAAGCTCTTTCGGCATTTATTTGATTTATAAGTCTATCTTTTTCGTAATTCCTTCTTATTTTAGCCTTCTCTTCCTCAGTTTTAGCTTCAGATAATTTGTCATTAAGCTCTTTCTTTAGTCTAGCATCTTCTATCTTTTTTTGGTATTGTATAATAGCGTTCTCTGCACTTTTTATATCTATCTCTAATTCTTTAGGTGTTGCGAATGGAGATAGTTTTTTACTCTTATCGCCAGAATCACTATCACTCTTTTCAAACAAACTCTCTAAACCCAATATAGCTCTCTGAAGATTAACATACTCAAACGTTAGAGATGAAACCTTTTTACCTACATCAATTAAAGCACCACCTTCTTCTTCTTGAAATGACTTTATATTGTTTTTCTGCAATTCCCTAAACTTATCTAACCTTTTCTCTAAACCGTCTAAATCTTCTCTATATTTCAATAATGATTGAAATGACTTTATCAGATTCTCTAGTTTTTTTGGGTCTTTTTTATCTTGTTCAGACAAGGAATCAATTCCATCCTTGAATTCTGAAAAATCTTTAGATAAAATTTTTACTACATCTTGTATTGAAAATAATTCTTCTCTAAAAACAGTTCCGTCTGATTTTATAGACGATAAAGCTTCTCCTATAAATTCATAATAAGTTTTAGTTATTCTTTGAAGCCTTTGAATTTCTTTAGCCTGTTTTGTTATTTGATTTGTTGCGTCTTCTGTTGATTCTTCTACTTTTTTTTGACCATTACTAAAGAAATCGAATAAAGCTATAACTCCTTGAAAAGCTATTAGAAGTCCTGCTGGACCAATCAAACCCTTTAATAAACTGCTTATCGCTCCACCAAACCCAACTGTCTTACCTGTTGTACTATCTATGGCTTTAGACATAAAAAACAAGTTGGATGCTAACTGTTGTAAGTTGTTGGCAACACCTCGAATACCATAAGGCATATCAGATAAAACCCTACCTAATTCTAAGGTAGCTGAAGTACTAGCCCCCACAGCAGTTTTTCCTTCTCTTTGAGTTTTTACTAAGTCCTTCTCTGATTTAGTTAACCTCTTTACAGAAGTCTCAACTTTATTATTTATTGCAACCCTTCGTTTTCTTAAAGAATTTAATTTAGTTTCAAGACGAACCTGTTCTGCTACAGCTTCCTTGTACTCCCTAGTCCTTCTATCTAGTTTTTGTACACTCTCTTTTACTTTAGTTAAACTTCTTAAAGCTCTATTTTCTTCTATCTTTATCTTTATAAGGATATCGTTTTTATCTTCAGCCATCTTATAATTTTCTTTGTTTTAGGTTGTACTTAAATTCTTTCCAGTTTGTAATGGATTGATATTTTCCTTTAGCTATTAATATATCTTCATCAGATATTAGCCAATCATCTTCGTTTAATAAATCTATTATATCTTTTAACATATTATAATGTTGTTACATTTAGTGGTCCATTAGTATTACTTTCATTTCCGTTAGCATCATAAGCTGACACAAAAAACTTATAAAGAGTTCCACTTATTAAAAGGTTAACGGTATGACTAGTATTTGTAATATTTGCTATTAATGTAGTTCCTTGATAAAGCTTATAGCCAGACGCAAGAGTACCATCTGGATTAGATGAAAACAACCAAGAAAGGTCTACGCTAGTGGTAGTGATATTACTTGCTGTAAAATTAGTAGGAACACTAGGAGGAATTAAATCCCGAAGCGTCAGTAGTTGTTTGTGTAACAGTATTACTAAATCCAGAGTTAGGTGTAGGTGCATAAGAATCAAAAGCATTCACTTTAAATTCATACTCCGTACCAGCAGATAAGCTTGTTACATTGAACTGAGAACTATTACTGGTAAAGTCTGCACTAGAGATAGTTGAGTGTAATAGAAACCCTAACCCAGAACTAACTTGATTTACATAAACATTATAACCTGTATCTCCTGCATTAGAATTAAAAGTTGATGCAGTCCAAGTAAGAAGTACAGAGTTATCTAAAGTGCTAACAACAGATAAACTACTTGGGGCTGTTGGAGTTGTAGATGTCATAGTTGTAGAAGTAATTAATGATTCTGACCTACGAGATTCTAATCCATCAGCACTAAATGAAGATACTTGAATAGAATATGTCTGACCAGATACAAGGTTTTTTATTAATGCAGGAGGGCTTGGGCTTGGAGCAGTGTATGGGTATGTTAAAGTTCCATATCCGTGCCTAACACCATCTACATAAGTAGCATAATTAGTAGCCTTTATTCCAGTTGTAGGAACAGTCCAAGTTATACTTATGGTTTGTGCAGTAGTAGCAGTAACTACAATGTCATAAGGAGTGTCTGGTATTATTTCTTCTGCAAAATTAGTGTTAAGAAGCTCTATTTTTGACTTACCTGTAAGAAGGTTAGTTTGTAAACTATTTATATTGTAGTCTAATGCATTTATTCTAAACACATCTCTTAAACTGTACCTTAGCAAAACGCTTAATGGTAAGTTTGCACTTACACTCATCAGTCTAGTTGATTTGCTAAACGCTTTATCTATGTATGTTTTGTAATAATTTTGATATAAACTATTTGGATTTTCTGTACCAGTATATTCATCATTTTCAGAATTAAAGTTTATGGTTTGAGAACCATCCGAACTAACATTTGCTAGGTCTTAAATACTTTTGTAATAAAGGGTTTGCAGTACTAGTTGCTCCTGTAAAAGCAATAGGGTAGTTAGTTGTGTTTATAGGTGTAGATACAGCAAAGTGTACTATCGGTCCAGTTTTTACAGTATTTTGATTACTGTCAACTAGCCAGCCTGTTTGAATTGGCGTCTTAGGTGCTTGTAAGTCATTTTCATTTGACAGTCTTTCAAATAACAAATGCTCAAACTTTAGTTTTACCTCATATTTTCCACCATCAGAAACAAAGTTATTTATATCCCTGTTATCTCTACTCAAATCCCCAAACTCATCAATTAAAAGCTCGTTTTGATTCTTAATACCAAAAGTCTTAGGTGTATCGTACTTAAAGTTTATTTCAGAGTATGTAGGTGCTCTAGATATTGTTGATTCTGATATATTAACATAATCAGAAACGTCTATTACTTCTCCATCTGAATAATACGAGTCTAAAGGCTGAATCATTATCCTAGCTTTAGATGGTAAAGATTCATCTCTTTGGAAATAAGCTGTTAGATTAAACATCTTAAATATTGATTGCAAGAAATCTATAAGTTTCATTTTAGGAACTTGATTCTTAACATCGATTGTAAATTCTGACGATACTCCAGATATAGTGTTTGTATAAGGAGGGTCTGTAAAAGCATAACCAACGAACTGTGGAGTTCCTGTGAAATTAGCAAATAAACCATACTCTTTAATCACAGTTAATGATGTATCAAAACTAAGTAAGTCACTCCCTGCTTCCGTAGTTACAAAGAAGTTTAAGTTCCAATTTCTAGGCTCTTCAGATGATAAAACACTATAGTCTATTACGACACTTCCGTCAGACTCCAAGTCGTTAGAAGAACCTAATATATCTCCAGATATAGTATCTACAACCCTCAAGTTATAAGGACCAGTACCACTAATAGGACTTATACTGAATGTTAACGTATAACTATCATATTCATTAGTTATTATTGGGTAAAGACCTGCAATACCAGAAAAATCAAGACCGAAATCAGAACCATTAAAGACAAGTTGATTATCGTTAACACTTACCATTGTTCCTTTATCTTTATTTAAATGTAAGTACAATTCATTAAAAGGAGCAGAGTCTATCCAAGTCTTATCAAAAAATAGTGCTGGGTATGCATCCTCTATTCCACTTATTATGTGCTTTAATTTTATTGATGGTCTTAAATCTGTATATTCAATACCATTATGAGCAGAAGTTCCGTGCTTATGCAAGTTTCTACCTATAGTTGGTTCTCTGTTTGGGTCTCCGTGGTCATTACTATCTGAGTTATAGTAGTAATAAGAATTGCAGGATATAAAAGGGTAAATAACATCTCCAACTGTACTTGCTATCATAATATCTTCTCCTTGAGAACCTGTGGCGTGAACTAAACCAGATTCAAGCCCCCATCTTACATAATTTTCAGTGTATGGATGATTAAATTTATCTAAGTAACTTAAATTAGATAATTCAGCATCCCCAAGTATTTCAGCAAGAGCAACAGAAGAACCAAAGAAAACTATTTTATAGGCATAAGGTTTATTGTTCCTCATATCTACATCCTCAAGCCTTATCTTTCCAAACCTAAAATCAGCTCCACCTATTTGTATAAGACCATCTTTCTTAAACCTAGCATCAAATCCATCCTGTATGTTGTAGTTATAATAATGCTTAAATATTCTGTTATTATTTGAAGAAGCAGGTACTTTGAAAGATTGTGAGTAGTCAGTAAATATCTTAGAAACGTCTCTTACATCTTTTATCTTTTGATTTAAGTTTACCGCCTCAAAATCAAACAAGTCAATCCTATCTTTGTTTCCATTTCCATCTTCTATGTAAAGCTCTAAGTTTTTCATCTACCTAACGTTGTTTGTTGTGTTAAAAGAAAATTCTACGTCTATTGTGTAATTTATTAGTTTATTATTTAGTTTAGTCTTGTAGTCTATGGTCTGATTAGATACATTTATTGGTAATGTTTTACCTTTGTAATCTATCCACACCTGCTCACTAAGCATAAGTTGCTTAAACGCTTCGTTAAACTCTTCTGGAACAAAACCACTATTGATAGTTAATGTCTCTTTAGATGTGGTGTAGAAATCAACATTTCTGTGTCGTGATATATTTCCACTCCTATAGTCTTTTATTGTATTACCTTGATATTTTTCTCTTTCTACCTGCATAGACAATCTAGATGCCTTAAAGAACCAAAGCTCTTGCTGAGCCCCTAATTTATTTCTAAACGTAAGTTTATAAGGTGTGTATTTGCATTCTTCTATGTTCTCTACAGTTATTGTCTTTAGTGGAGCAGACGTAGAAGCAATAACCACTTTTGTAATAGGATATATTTCCTCTTCAGCTAAAAACGCTTCAATACATTTATTAGTCTCAAATACACCACCATTTACAGATACCCTGTGTTCAAAATTACTGTATGAGTATGGAGGAAAACCTCCTAACCCATAATCTCTCATAACGCTAATACTGTTATTGACCGAAGAGGGGTCGTTTGGAACAGAGTACAGTAAATCATCTCCATTAAGGAATGCTATGCTTTCCATTAATTTCATATCTACAGGTATTTTCACATTATTGTCAGCTAACTTGTATATTGTATCATTATCTATAAGGCAACCATTTAGAGATGTAGCATTATAGCCTTCTTCATAATAAGAATACCCATAAACAGCATAATCTCCACTTTGTATGTCTCCTACAGTCGTTCCTGTTTCTGTTATTTCGGTAATTCTATAGTCAACCCAAACAACAGCTAGAGATGTATTGAATTTGTCAGCAACAATAAAGTCTTTAACTAGGTCGGATATGTCCCAATATACCTTGTTAGGAGTGTCTGTAACAGTAGACGTTATTGTGTAATTAGGCGTACTGGGTCTAGCTGTTTCTCTATTACCTGTGTAAACCCATAGCTCTATAGAGGCATTTATTAAACCTGTAGCTGTTGCATTAATCCAATAAGGACTTCTTGCTAGTATCTTACTCATTGCTTATATTTATTATTTTTCTTAATTCAATTCTTAAATCTTCAGAGTACGCCTCCGTTATATCTACACCTATCTTACCTTCAATCTCCTTATACACTCTTTCAAATAGGTTACTACCTTTGTAGCCAAACCTTTTTATTGTACCTCTTTCGGATATACTATTCATTATAGCAAAAACAGCACTTTTATAAGCACTATTTTTTAGTGTTGATGTTTTCGCAAACTTATATCCACTCTTTAGCTTTCTATAAGGTCTAATACCTTTAGCTTTTATCCAAGATTCTATATTTCTCTTCTTCTTCTCCCAACCTGCATTACTATTTGACGGTAAAGTACCATCAACAACATACTTTGCGTATTTTGCATCAGATGTTATCTCTATAGAGTCATCTTCTACCTTAACCTTAAATGAATTAGCAAACTTACCTGTAGCAACAGTCTTATCTAGCCTAGCTCCTCTTTGAAGCCTAACCTTAAACTCTTCAGCTATCTTATTTAGCTCTGCTGCAAGGTTTTTCTTTTCCATTAACAGATATTTATCTCGTTAGGTAGTTGTACTTGTATAGAACCTTCCCATCCAGCTAACATATTCTCATATTTCTCCATAAAAGGAGTTGCATCCATATCATTATCGGTAATTAGCCTAACATCCCATAAGTCTCCTCTCTTTAATTGCATAAATAGGTAGTTTAAGACGTTTAACTGCGTATTTAAGACATCTTGAGAGTTATCGTTACCATAGAAGTTATCTGTAGCTTTATCTTTGCTTATATCGACTATATCCATACAAATAACGTTTAATGTTACTGTAATTGTCCTAGAACTTAGGGTTGTTGTGTCAACAATTAAGTGTGTTAAGGGAAATATAGTTGTTTTTGCTAGGTCAACATCAGATAAGTTACCTGTAGTAACAGTATTACATTGTGGATGCTGTAATAATTGTGCCTTTAGGCTGTCTAGTACGTTGTAAACTTGGTTTTGTGCCATTATCTATTCTTATTTTGTATATCTTTTACTAATCTAGCCTCTAATTTGGCTCTGTCTTGTACATATTCCAAGTACATCATACATTGGTGTAATGGAAGCTTTGAGACTTCGTCAAGTCTTCGTACATCGTCTTGTGCGAGGCATAAAAACGACTGATAATCTCCCCATTTTCTTCCAAAAGCTGCTTTCCTTCCTTGTTGGTCGTTAGTTTCGCCTGTTCCATTAAAGAGTCCATTGTATATTTCGACAATTTTGTCCCTAAACGATAAAAAAAAACCTGCATTCCCAATGCTACGTTAACTGGTGCATCTTTCATCACTTCTGAGAACATATCACTACCCTCATATTCAGCTATTCTGTAGTGATACTTGTTACTTATATCTTTTATTATAGGTCTGTAAAGGACTGCCATTAATCTATGTAAGTCTTTTACGTCTCTCATATAATTTTCAGCATCTTTAAATGCTCCGTATGATATTTTATCTAGAGATGGCTCAAAACCAAACTCTACAGTAATACCTTCTGCATCAGTCATCTTAAATCTGTTTATAAATGGCTTATCCTCATTAAAACAGTCGTTTATGTGACTTAATATGTTATCAAAAGTATTGATTGGTATCTTAAAAGAGTCTTTTAAATCCAATCCACAGAATATCTCTAGTGTTTTCTTGTTGATAAACTCATAATCCTCCACTTCCTTGTTATCTTCCCACAGTTTAGCGTATTCTTGGTACTGCTTTACAGTTATTCCACTTAAATCATTAGGAATACTAATATCAAGTTCTATTTTACTCATAATCTTATAACGTTTTTTGTCTTTTTTGTCTTTTTATTAGGTAAATAAATAAAATAAAACTATATTTGCTAATATCAAAGTCAATTTAATATTAATTATTAACAATTTAATCAATGGATTTAGTAAGATATGAGGTAAGAATTGGGTTTTTTAAGGGTTTATTGCTAGGAATAAGGCATTATCCCTTTGAAAGTGATGAGGTTTACGAAGAAGACATTGTTTTCTACTTTGGAATCATTCAATTAGTAATAACCAGAATATATCAAAAGAATTAGTATGAATACAAGAGAAAAATGGGCAGAAATGCAAGAAGATGGGCAATACAAGTATGTAGAGAAGGTTTTAAGTAATGCTGAAGCTAGAAAGAACATACCTGTGTTTAGTGGTGTGTTAAAGTACTTCCCAAATGCCTTAAAAGAAGTAGCTAAGTGTAGTAAGGCTGGTAATGACCAACATCATCCAGATAAACCACTACATTGGGATATGAATAAGTCAACAGACGAGTATGATGCTCTAACTAGACACTTAATAGACCATACAGTTAATCCTGTAGATGAAGATGGTATTTTACACCTAACAAAGGTAGCTTGGAGAGCTTTAGCAGGACTAGAGAGATACTTAACTAATAAATTATAAGATATGTACAAAAAGAAATTAATACAAAAAATACAACAACTAATAGACAAATTACCTGCTTGTATAAGAAGACAGGAAGCAATGGATGACTTAATAGACCTAAAACTAAGTAAGTCTGATTATCACTATGTATCATTAAAAGACAAATACAAAGAACTATGAAAAATAAACCAAATGTGCTAGAGGGAATAATACTATTTCTAGCTTTTTCAATAACACTAGGGATGCTAATTTATGGCATCGTATTAAAATTAGTAGATTAATTATGAGTTTAAAGAAGAAACATACAACTAAAGAGAGGTTTAAGATTATAGAAAGTGCTATAACGTCAATATACGTTGCCACTAACAAACTTAACCGAAAAGTAGAAGAGATAGAAAAACAATTAGAAACCTTAATACCAAAAGAAGATGAACAAGTGTAGAGAATGTTCAAGTGATTTAATATGGGGAGGAGACCACACCTATGAAGATTACGGATGTGAAGGAGAAGGTATAGTATCTAACTACTCGTGTAGCAATCAAGACTGCCCAACTGAACTAATATTAACATACATTAAAATAAATTAAGATGAATAAATTTGAACTAATACCAACAGACAAGAAAGACCATTACAGATTCTTCATCAATGGAGTAGATGTAACAGGAGAACAAGAAAGAAGTACCTTCAGACATATCATACAAGTTATGGATAATGGTATTACTACAGGATTATAATTATGCAATTTAAAATAAATAACCTTGAGTATGCTTGGGTAGGTAATGCCATTAAGCACATTGATAGTGCAAATAAAGAAGACAGTTATTATTTAGATGAGGATTTAACTATTCCTTTAGTGTACTGCAACGGAACTGTAGTAAAGAGTTATTGGAGGAAAGAGTCAAACATAGATGAATCCATTATAAGAAACTTTTTTGGTTCATCAGAGTCAGTAGAACACTACAATAAGAAGATACAATTATCTAAATCTCTTGTTTTAAATAATGTGTCTATAGATGATGAAATTCAAGATTATGTTATTTTAGGCTCTTGCTCAATAGTTGAGTACAGGGCAAAAGAAATAAATAAAATAATAGATTTAGTTTATTTAGATAATAATGGAGATGTATTGGTTGGTATAGAAATATTCTGCACTAACAAGAAAACATCTAAAGATATAGAAAAGTTTAATAAGTTAAAATTTCCAGTTTATGAATACGATATCAACAAAGGAGTCTGTTATCCAATTAGCGCACCAAACACTAACACAGATGAGCAAAGAAGAATCTACATCGAAATTAATGAGATTGAAAGAAAACTTAGCGGAGTCAGAATTAGAATTGAAAGAGGTGGAGAGTATGTATGTGAGCAACAAGAAAGAATTAAATTGGAAAATAAAAAGTACTGGGAAGAGACAAATAGAATTGAGGAACTTAGAGACTGGGCAAGACCATTCTCTAAAGGAGAAGAGAGTGAGCGAATTGAAGAAATTAGAAAGATTAATCAAGAAATTAATGACATTAAAGAAAAATTTAAGTGGTGTGAAGACGAAATTAGAGATTGCGAAAAATTCACAAGCGAAGCAAAATCAGCAGAACCTAGAATTAAGGTGGAAATTGAGGAAGCAGAAAGAGAAGAACTTGAAATTAAAGGTAGATTTATCGAATAAATATACACAATCGAAAATAAATTTTAATTCTGATAATGTCTGATAAGTACAAGCTTAAATTAATGCACATCATAGGATGCATAAAGAACAATTATATCTCCGAGATGGAAGGATACAATTCCATTCTTAAACTCATAAGAGACTCGGAGAATGACATAGAAACAATAACTATAGATGTATAAAACAAGTTGGTCAGATAACCACCTTAAACAACTAAAAGACATAACTAACCATAAAGTAGTATACGATGGTTATGAGTTTGTATGGATGTCTAAATTAGATGGTAATTGGAATAGACACTGTGTAAGAAACTTTACCAACTACAATAAACCTATGTCTTGGATACATATTAGTATCTATAAATGGAACAAAGAATATAAAAACAGATATTCACAGTACCTAGAAGATATGAGAAGAAGTCTAGAGATAGATATCCGTATACAAGAGATAAGTAGAGTAGCTAATAT
>CBDEVQ010000011.1:0-13243 GCA_965243605.1 Flavobacteriales bacterium | reverse complement strand
AAATTTAAATCGAAACGATCAGCAAAAAGAGAGCTCGTGAAATTATGTAAAAAAGTTATGGAGGATAAAACATTTTCTCTTTCTAATGACATTTTTCAACGTATTAAAGATTTACCTGATGTATATGTGGTTGATAATGTAGTAAGTTTTGCCTAAAAAATATATAAAAATGAAAAAACCAATTATAGATAATCCAAAAGAACTTCATGCTTGTATGGGGTTAAATGCTTGTAAAGGACACGATAGATTAGGAACGAACTCTTGTGCAGGAACAGGACAGTGTGCAACGGCAGCTGAACATTCTTGCCATACCTTGAACGATTGTAGAAATCAAGGTGGGTGTGGACTTTATGGAACAGGAGAAGAGCAAAATAATCCAGGGAACAATAGTTGTTCTTGGCAAGGGTCTTGTGCAGTGCCCATTAATGCTGAGCGTTTTTCTACGGAAGGACCAAATAAAGGGAAAAGTGTTTGGGGACGTGCAAGAGAAGTTTTTGAAGAGAAGATGACCGATGCAAACCGTCAGTTTGGACCTTCCCCTATGGAAAATGGACCAACAAAAGAACATTTAGTAAATAACTATAGTGGTGGCTATGTGGCTTGTGGTGCAAGTGGACTAAGTGGAGGAGGAAGTTGTATTTAATGCATTCTAACCCCAAAAATAATCCATTATTAGATAATCAATTGCAATCCCTGCCTAATCTAGGTTTGGGATTGGGATTGAGACATACGCATTTTCCGTATATTCTAGAGCATAACCCCAAAGTAGAATGGTTTGAAATTATTTCGGAGAATTTTATGTTCTCTAAAGGAAGACCAAGACATATCTTAAACCAAATAGCCGAAAAATATCCAATTGTAATGCATGGGGTATCAATGTCTATAGGGAGTACAGATCCTATTAATATGGAATATCTTAAGGCGCTTAAAGCGTTGGCTGAAGATATAAATCCAAAATGGATAAGTGATCATTTATGCTGGACGGGCGTTGTGGGTGCCAATACTCATGATTTACTACCTTTACCTTTAACCAATGAAACGTTATTGCATGTTTCAGAACGTATAGATAAGGTTCAGGACTATTTACAAAGGCCTTTAATTATAGAAAATCCGAGTACATATTTAACGTTTAAGGAATCCGAAATTCCAGAATCTGAATTCTTAAAGCAATTGGTAAAGATAACAGGTTGCGGATTACTTTTAGACGTCAATAACACATATGTAAGTTGCTTTAATTCTGGAGATAATCCGATTGAATATATAGAGAATTTGCCTCACGAATCAATCGTTCAAATGCATTTGGCTGGGCATCAGCATTGTGGAACACACATTGTAGATACGCATGACAGACCCGTAACGGATGAAGTTTGGAAGCTTTTCCATTTGGCTTGGCAGAAAACAGGAGGCGTATCTACCTTGTTAGAGTGGGATGGGAATATTCCCGATTTTGAAACGTGTTTATCCGAATTACATAAAGCAAAAGAATTTATGCATAATTCACCTAAATTAAAAAAGGCAGAGAATCTTAATGGTTCAGAAAAAGAATCGCATTCTACCCCAATAGATTTTATGATTGATTCTGTAATTGATAAAGTTGTACACGTTTAAAAATAAAGATGGTAAAGTCAGATTTAGCAGGAATTCAACATTGGATGCAAGCATCGTTAATTACGCCTAAAGTCGTCGATCATTCAGTGACTGAATCTTTAGTCTCGGAAGTCGAAAATATGCATGTTAAAGATCGTTTGGCAATCTATCAACGTTCATATTATGCACGATTAATAGAATGTTTAAGGAATCAATTTAAGGCCTTGGTATATACGCTTGATAAAGGCTTATTTGAGGAGTTTTGCAGAATGTACCTTGTAGCTTATCCATCTCAACATGCTAGTTTATCGCCACTAGGAGATAATTTTCCTAAATTTATTGAAGAGACCAGACCCGATAAAGAAGAACCTGAACTTTGGATAGATTTTATGATTGCTATGGCTCAATTTGAATTGGACTTATATAAGATTTTTGATAGAGAAGGGAATGAATATACAGGGTATGCCGAACCGCAAATTTCGGATTGTAAGTTAACTCTACAAAAATGCGTTTCTTTACATCAATACCCATTTCGAATAAATCATTATTACCAGGAAATATCGAATGGTAATTCACCTGATATTTCTAAGCCTGAAAATACCTATATTGCATTTGTAAGAAAAGATTTTCAAGTATTGGTCATAGAATTGGAGGAAATGCAATATAACTTTCTTGAGATTATAGGGAAAGAAAATAATGTAAAGACGGCGTTTTATATATTTATGAATAGATATAATCTAAACGAGAAAAGAGCCTTGTTAAAATGGCAAGAATGGCGACAAGATTGGATTAAAAAAGGCTTTTTTATTATTAACGAGTAACACGAAAACGATGAAACAAACGGTATATCTTTTAGTATTGGCATTGGTGTCTTGTGGTGGACATTCAGATCAATCTTCATCACAAACAGACTCTAAAGCAACAGAAACGGTAGATACACTTCAAAAATCTGTAGATACCGAGAATGAAACCAATAATGTTAAAACGGTATTAGGAATTGATGTTTCGCATTATCAAGGAGATATTGATTGGCTTTCCATTAAGAATGATGGTGTTTTGTTTGGGTATGTTAAGGCAACTGAGGGTGACACTTATCAAGATCCTAGGTTTGTTGATAACTGGGATAAATTGTCTAAATACGATCTTTATAAAGGAGCTTATCATTATTATCAATATGAAGATAATGCCTTAGATCAAGCTAAACATTATATTAATACGGTTAAGAATGTAAGAGGAGATTTACCACCAGTATTAGATTTAGAAGGGGCAAATATAGAGTCTAAAATGAGTATACAGTCTTATCAGAAAAGTGTTTCGGTTTGGCTTCAAGCTGTAGAAAAAGCCTTAGGTGTTAAGCCTATTATATACACCAACTATTCATTTGCAGATAAATATTTAAATAACCCCATATTTGTAAACTACGATTTATGGTTGGCGGAATATGTTCATGAAAATCCAAAAGTTCCTGAAATATGGAAAAACAAGGGCTGGTTAATTTGGCAACGTTCTCAAACAGGTGGCGAAAAAGGTGCAACTGGAAATGTAGATCATGATATTTTTAATGGTGATCTTAATCAATTTAAGCACACTTTCTTTAACGAATAAATGATTTATTTATTTTAGAATTTAAAACATCTTATGATAAATAAGGTGTTTTTTTGTTCGCAAAAAAAATTACACACCAATATGAGGGATTAATATAGAAACATCGAGTAAGAAGGTTTCAAATACGGAAAAGCGAATTAAAAATAATAGGATATAGAGCCCAGCCAGTTCGTTAAATTTATTATTCATGTACATCTTTATTCGTTTTATTAAATGTTTTAATAGTTTCTTTTCCTATGTTTTCACTAGAAATTCGACCTAAGTATGCTGCAATAGATTGTAAATTTTCATTGTTTATTTCGAATGCAAATAAACGTAATAATGCCAATTTTATAATATAAAAGTAGAGTAAAGGTAAAACTAAAAATACAATTAAAATTGTAACAATCAAGTTTATTAGGATCTCATTAATTTTTTTACTTAAAAAATGTATAAGATCTACACCTTCAGATATACCTTCCTCAACGGTAACCGCTGTTTTGGACACCGTGTTTTCTATACCATCTTCAATCCGTTTTATTAATCCAATATGTGTTTTACCTTTAGCCTTAGCGGCATTAAGTTCTTTCGTGTGTTTAAGATCAATTTTCTTTTGCAAGGCATCTTTCTTAGAATGGTATTTATCTTGAGTTTCTTTTAACTCTGTTTTTAAAGTTGTTCCTAAATTTAATTTTGCCTCGGTAGATACATATTGTAATACATTAATGTAAATGGCAATTCCTGGGCAAATTAAAAGCGTCATTATTAGAGTCTTATAGGCTGTTTTGCTGGTTTTGGTAATAAATAAACCAACAATACAAAGCAGACCGATAATTTTAAATAGTAAAGACTTGCTTAAATTAAGCAATATAATTTGAGCCACCACCAAAGCATTAGCTAAGCTTATATAGTTAAAGGCTTTATCTAGAGTGGTTAATGCACTCGAAGAAACATGACCAACAAGTGGTACACTATGAGAAACATTAGCTGCTAGTTTAAGATCGGTCAGGATACCTAAACTGACTAGCATATCTTCTGAGGTAGAAACTAAAAAGTTTAGCGCATCTGTAGAAAATGAGTTTAAAAATGATAATCCGATGAGAATAACGGAAACACCAGAAATAATCAGTTTGGTTTTTACATTCATAAGAATAGTATTGTTATTAATCTAAAATAGGGTTTTACAATTATACAACCCTGATTTTAAGATGTGAATTCCAAGTGATTAGGTGGTTATACCTGAAAATAATAACGGAACCACGTATATATACGTATGGAATTTGTAGACTTTGTACATGAAAACATAGAGCAGAACAATGTTTTAGATAATAACCTGTCTTATAACACAGTTTAAAGTCCAAAATTGAATAAATAACGAATGTTAATCTCCAATTAATAAGATTACCCTATTTTTATAACGTTATAAAAAATATGCATAACCAATTTTACATATGTCTACAGAAAATATAAATGGATTCAGAGAACACGTGGTTGCTTCTCATACATTTAAACACGATTATATAGTCCTTGGTGGAGCCATGTTAGATAAAGAACCGGTTTCTGAGTCTAAAATTAAAATTGCTTTAAAAACCATGAACCGCCATGGATTAATTGCTGGTGCAACGGGTACGGGTAAAACAAAAACCCTACAAGTAATCGCCGAACAATTGTCTTTAAAAGGAGTGCCTTCGGTATTAATGGATTTAAAAGGTGATTTAAGTGGATTAGCACAACCAGGGTCTAGTAATGATCATATTGTTTGGAGACATGGCGCTATTGGAGAAGATTATAATCCGGAAGCGTTGCCTGTAGAGCTCATGAGTATTTCTGACGAACCAGGTGTTAGAATGCGTGCAACGGTATCCGAATTTGGTCCTGTTTTACTTTCTAAAATTCTGGGATTAAACGATACGCAAAGTGGAATTATATCTATTATTTTTAAATATTGTGATGATAATAAAATTCCATTATTGGACCTTAAGGATTTAAGAAAAACCTTACAATATATAACAACAGAAGGTAAAGCGGCCATACAAGCCGAATATGGTTTAATATCTGGAAGTTCGGTAAGTGCAATTATGCGTAAAATTATTGTACTGGAGGAACAAGGGGCTGAACAATTCTTTGGTGAGAAATCGTTTAATGTAAAAGATTTCACAAAAAAAGTAGATGGTAAAGGTCAAGTATCAATCATTAGATTGACGGACATACAGAACAAGCCAAAATTGTTTTCGACGTTTATGTTGAGCCTATTGGCCGAAATATATGAAACTTTCCCAGAGGCAGGTGATGATAAAAAACCTAAACTGTGTTTGTTTATAGACGAAGCCCATTTGGTCTTTAAAGAAGCATCAGACGAATTATTAGATCAAATAGAGATTATTATTAAGCTGATAAGATCTAAAGGGGTTGGTATATATTTTTGTACTCAAATGCCAACAGACATTCCAGATTCTGTACTAAGTCAGCTCGGATTAAAAATTCAACATGCTTTAAGAGCATTTACGGCAAAAGATAGGAAAGCCATTAAGAAAACGGCTGAAAACTATCCTGAAACCGACTTTTACAAAACAGACAAACTTTTAACGGAGTTAGGTATAGGTGAAGCATTTGTTACGTCACTTAATGAAAAGGGAATTCCAACGATGCTGGCACATACCCTTTTAAGAGCGCCAATATCTAGAATGGGTGTTCTAGATAAGTCAGAAATAACCACTTTGGTTAACAACTCTAAATTAGTTGATAAATATAAAGAAGATGTTGATCGAAAGTCGGCTTATGAAATATTAGGCGCTAAAATAGATAAAGCTCAAGAAGAAGAACATAAAGCTAAATTGGCTAAAGAAAAAGCCAAAGAGAAAGCCGAAGCGGATAAAATTAAAGCAAGACGTTCACGTTCGTCTAACGCTTCACGTTCTCGAAGAAAATCGACAACGTCTAAACTTGTAGAAAAGCTAGGAACTAAATTAGTAACTGGATTAGCAAGAGGAATATTAGGAATACTAGGAATTAAATAAAGAGAGAGATGCCCATAAGAATACGACCAGATAAAAACAGAAGTAGTCAACAAAAGGTTAATAGAAGCTCTTCCTCAGGTAGACGCTCAAGTGGTGGAGGAATAGGGAAAATAGTGGTCCCGTTACTTGTTTCTTTATTTAAAAAGAACCCAAAAATAGGAATAGCCTTGCTAATTATTGGTGGTGCAGTATATTGGTATTCATCTAAAAACTCTGGAGGATCAGAGCCAGGAGGCGTTACCAAAATTGTACAATCTTTATTAAGCACAGGGCTTAATATGGATGAAAAAGTGTATGATAAAGCAGAGGTATTTGAAGCCTTAGCTGATAATATAAAGAATCCTTTACCAGAACGTGTTAGCTTGCTAAAATATGCGCCTTCAAGAAAAAACCAAGGACAGCAAGGTTCTTGCGTTGGTTGGGCATCTGGGTATGCAGCCAGAACCATATTATTTGCAAAGCAATCTGGACAAAATCCAAATAAAGTACGATTTAGTCCGTCTTATGTGTACAATCAAATTGCATTAGAAAATTGCCAAGGTGCATATATGAATAATGCCATGAACTTATTGTTAAAGAAAGGGGCATTACCATATTCAGAATTTGCCTATACAGAACATTCATGCGACCAAAAGCCTTCATCATCTCAACAAAATGAGGCTCGAAAATTTGTGACTAAAGGTTTTAATCGTTTATCTAAAAGTGATAATAATTATAAAACAGACCTTTTAGCAATTAAACAGAATTTATCTCAAGGTGCTCCAGTCGTTATTGGTATGATGGTAGGAGGGACCTTTATGAGTAAAATGAATGGACGTAAAATTTGGAAACCAACAAATGCTGATTATAACCAGAATGGGTTTGGAGGACATGCCATGTGTATTATTGGTTATGATGATTATTTAGAAGGTGGTGCATTCCAGATTATGAATTCTTGGGGTGAAAAATGGGGTGATGATGGAATTGCCTGGGTGAGATATAACGATTTTGATTTCTTTACGAAAGAAGCTTATGGTCTTTACCCTATGGGTGATGCACATGCGGTAACATCCGATCAGTTAAAAGGAGATTTAGGAATTGTACTTAATGCAAACGGTAAAAATATAGCTTTAGAACAACGAACTGATATGTCGTTTACAACAACCCAAAAATTAAAAACAGATACAGATTTTAAAATAGAGGTTACAAACTCTATAGAATGTTATTCTTATATTTTTGGTGAAGAAACAAATGGGAGTTCATATGTTTTGTTCCCTTATACGAAAAAACATTCTCCGTATTGTGGAATTACAGGAACACGTTTATTTCCGAGAGATCATTCTTTATATGCAGATGATATTGGAAATAAAGATAAGTTTGCAATAATTATCTCTAAACAAAAATTGGATTATAATCAGTTAAATAAAGCCTTAACGGCATCTAGTGGTCATTCATTTGAGGATAAA
The DNA here is from genome assembly GCA_965243605.1 of Flavobacteriales bacterium. Taxonomy (GTDB): domain Bacteria; phylum Bacteroidota; class Bacteroidia; order Flavobacteriales; family CAJXXR01; genus JBMYYR01. Next base: position 5,610 of record CBDEVQ010000011.1, on the reverse strand, counting down.
ATAAAACAGGTTCTGAAGAATGAATTGATTGATGATGTAAAATATAAAGATGGATCTACCATTCACTTTGAGGCCAATACAACACACCAAACCATGTTGGGTGTAGTTATTGAGGTACTTAAATAATACCTATAGTTTTTATATATAATTGAGAGAAGTGATATGTTCGCTTCTCTTTTTTTGCATTAAACAATTTGTATTATTAACTTTATTAGATGTTTTTTAAATTCATATTACAAATTGAAATATGAATATTAATGTCAAAAAAACGATAATTAAAGGTCTATATATTATTCCATTTACTTTTTTTATGATACAAATCTTAGGAAGGTTAATGTTCTTCCGATCAGAAGCATATCTATTTAATTTATTGTTTGCATTCGGTATTACATGTATTTATTTGATCAAATTGTTGAATATGAGAAATTTAATGATTTGAATAGAGATGAGTTTTTAGAAGCTAGACATGAGTTATTAATAGCGTATAGTGATGAAAAATGGAACCGTTTAATTGGTTTGTTAGAAAAAGCCTTAGTTGTTAATAAACTAAGGCTTTTTTTGATGGATCTAATAGATTTAATTGTTATTTATAATGACTTTTGTGGATTGAGATTCTCCATTTTTGTTGGTAACCTCTAATATATAACAACCACTTTCGAATTGATCTGTAGATATCTTAGAGTGTCCATTGATGAGTTGACCTTGCAATATATTTTTACCTAAAATAGAGTATAGACTAAAGCTTAATTCCGTAGAGCTAATTATTGAAAGAATGTGTTCGTTCGGATTTTGGTAAATGTTTAAATGATGATTTTGTACAGTATTTAAACCAAGGGTAGCATTAATAAACTCACAATGTTTATTGGTACCGCAATCATCGGTAACGGTTACGCACACTAAATGCGCTCCTGTACTATCAAAACTATAATTTGGATTTTCTAAAAGAGAAGAATCTCCATTACCAAAATCCCATATGAGGTCATCATAATTGGATGTTCCATCGTAAGTGAAATTAATGTCGGAAGTACTATTATTAGCGTAATTATAAGCAAATGAAGGAACTGGTAAATCACAATTACATGTATTGCTTCCGTATTTAGCAAGTATGTAATCGTATCCTGCGGCATCGTCAATTAAGGTGTCATTATCTAAATAGATAAAATGATTAAAGAAACCTCCAACATAAAAATTACCTAAATCATCTGCACGAATAACAGTTGAATTATCATAGTAGCCAAAATCACCAAGCAATTTGTCTAAGTTTATTAAATCACCATTATGTCTATTAAAGACACCAATCATAATGTCATACCTCTGATTTGTTACTACCATTAAACTATCATCTTCCCAATATAGTTTTCCATGTCCTGCCGTAATAGCCACTTCATTATTATTTACCGCAATACCATAACTTCTCATTGAGCTATTTATAGTACTTCCATTGGTAGACCATATTGTATTTCCATCTTCATCTAATTTCATTACAAATGGGAATGTTCCGATAAATGGAGAGGTGAGTACTGTGTTCGAAAATGTATCTGGAGTAAGCGTATTCAGTTGAATACCTGTCCCTCCAGTAATGTAAATATTACTTTCTTCGTCGATGACTAAATCTTCAATAGCACCGTGCATATCGGATGAATTACCCTTTTTCCATAGAAAATTTCCAGTGTCGTCAAAAGCTAATAAAAACATTCGATTGCTAACGGTATCACCCCCAGCAAAAAAATATTCATCTCCATATACAAGATATCCTCCGAGGTATATTTTTTCAGTGTTATGATTTCTAACCATATTGAGTTTCGGAAAGTATATATTGTGTGCATTTATATCTAAAGGAAAACCTTCAATAAAATTTCCATTGGCATCATAATTTAAGATTACAAAATTATATTGAAAGGAAGTTGTATTAATATAATTTCCATTAGCATAGCTTCCTGGTCCAAGTATACATAGCCAATAGGAATTACCAAGTGGATCGGTTTGTAGATCGATTACATTCGCCTTACCAGTATCTGATGTGGCTATTTGATTATAATCGTTATTCTGTGGTGTTTGATGCCATAATAGATTTCCAAGATTATCAAATTTTAATAAAAATATACGCTCTTTATGTTCATCATTTTGTGTTGAATATGGAAGTGTCGTATTAAGACCTAAATGCAATTCGGAAGTTCTTGCTAGAAAGCAAGACATGTAAAGATTGTCTTGATCATCAATTTGTAAAGTTCTTATATCATCTGAACCATTACTCCCAATGGTTTGAGACCATCTAAATACCCCATTACACGTATAACTAACAAGAATAGCGTCTTTAGAGCCATATGTGGTTGTCGGTGAGCCATCTATTAATAGCCCATTATTATTAACTACAGTAATAAAATAGACATTGCCTTCGCTGTCTGTTACCATAGATTTAATCTCTTCTTTTCTATTGAATTGTATATTACTACCACCAGATTTTGCCCACTGCCAAGATTGGGCTTCTATGGTTCCGGAGAACAGAAATGAAATGCACATAAAAAAGAGAAAAGATAAACAAGGCGGAAATTTAAAATTTGATAATTTGTGTTTAAACATCGTTTTAGAATTAAAAAAAAGAAAGTTAAAAAAAGAAATAAAATGTAAAACGTAAGACGTCTTATTTGTTCTAATTCAAATATACATTATATCTAGTGTTTATTAGGCTTAATAGTAAGGTGTCTACTGTTTTGTCTATCTGGTTTTTGTTATTGATATGTATTAATAACACCTACTTTATGTAGTCAATACAATGGGAATAACCATATATTCTTGTTAGAATAATTAATTCAATGTTTAGATATTGTATCTTATATAATCCTATTTCTATACTCAACTTTAGCCTAAGGAATTACGCTTTTAAACAAAAAAAGCATGGTATTAATGTGATGTTGCTATATGGATGGTATTACATTCGAATTCGGAAATATATTTAGTAACTTTATATAAGCCGGTTTTCTTAAGTTGGAATACCTATTTTTAATCTTCAATCACAGCGTCATGATACAGTCTAATATTCATTTCATTACCGGAGGACAGCGTTCTGGGAAAAGTGTATTTGCTGAGCAAGAAGCCTTAAGTAAAGCCTTAATTCCAACCTATCTGGCTACTTCTCAAATTTGGGATGCAGATTTAAAAAAGCGAATCGAAATTCACAAGGCACGTAGACACGAACTTTGGGCAACGTTTGAGGAGGAGATATTCATTAGTAAAGTTGAATCTAATTCTGGGGTGGTTTTGGTAGAATGTATAACTCAATGGTTAACCAATATTTATTATTCTAAAAAATTTGATAAAGTAAAAACCATTTCTTTTGCTAAACAAGAATGGGGAAAACTTTGTAATAAAGGATTTGAATTAATCGTAGTTAGTAACGAAAATAACCAAGGACGTGTACCTACTAATAAAATTTACAGATCTTTAATTGATGTACAAGGAGCCATTAATCAACACATTGCATCCATGGCAAGCCGTGTAACACTTGTAGTTTCTGGAATACCAATTCTCATAAAAGAGGCTTAAAGTGCAAGTGATTTAATAAAAATTTATTTTTTTTTGGTTAAATATTTTATATACATAGAACTTCTTAGTATGTTTGTCATGTAAATTTAAACAATGGGAAAATTATCTAAAGAATTAATAGGTGCTTCCTCCATCCCGATTATTTTAACAGTTATCGCGGCTCAAGAAACGTATGGATATGATATTATTCAGAAAGTAAAACACGCTTCGGATAACAAAATAGAATGGAAAGATGGGACATTATATCCTGTATTGCATAAGCTTGAAAAGAATGGATATATAGAATCTTACTGGAAAGTAGGAGAGTCTGGAAGAAAACGAAAGTATTACAAAATTAGTGAAGATGGTAAGTTGGAACTAGAAGCAAAAAAGGAAGATTGGATATTTATTAATGGTTTATTAGAAAAATTATGGAACGTAAAGCCAAATTTAATTTAGAAGAGTCTATTGCACAATGGCAAAAAGAACTTAAAGCGAGTTTACAATTTACAGAGGAAAACCTCTTAGAGTTGGAAAGCCATATGTGGGATGAAATATCACGATTACAAGATCTAAAACTGACGGATGAAGAAGCCTTTGTTCTGGCTAAACATCAATTAGGTGCTAATGATGAATTAGTGACAGAATACGGTAAGGTTAATCATAAACTTTATTTTGTAAACCGCTTAACTCCATACTTAAAGGGTATGCTTCTTTTTATAGCCTTGTCTACCTTTATAGAACGATTTCATGTGAGTGGGTATTTAACTATGAAAACGCTTAATATAGAACCTGTAATGTCAGCAGTGTATTCAAATGCCATTCTTGTGGTATTTGTTGGATCAATATTAGGTATATTTTATAGACTCTATAAAAATTCGAATTCTAAGTTTAGAATCCTTATGAGTTATCCGAGTTTATTAATAACCTGGTTGGTCTTTTTTATCGGATCAAATTGGTATTCAAATTATATTGCCGACAAATACTTTGAAACCCACCATTCAATTAGGAGCAGTGATGATTTGGTATTATCGATACTCACTTTGCGTTACGGTTTTACAGCTTTAATAATAGGGGTTGCCATTTGGGGGTTTTGGGTTAAAAGAAAGAATAGTAAAATAGTCTTAGCTAGATAATTAAGAGTCTATAAATATAAAAACAATGTTGATGTTTGAGAATAGAATAATTCTTAAATGATAAACGCTTCATTAAGAAATTAATGAAGCGTTTATGGTTTTAAGGAATGTATTACTTTGGCTTATTTTCTAAAAATGGATTATACATCATAATGGCATGATTTTCCACAATCATTTTTTCGGAGATCTGATCTTTAAGAGTCTTAATTTTAAAGATTTGATTATGCCTAGAGTAACCACCCCAATATTGTTGTTTTATTTGATGATTTCTTTCCTCAATAGAATAGGTTTCATGAATTTTGTTCTTCGAAAATAATTCTCCATTTAAATGGGTGTCATCCAACCATAATTTTATCACAAAGCTATTATTGGTCTCATTGTGTATTTGTAAATCAATATAATTATAGGATAATGTTGCTCCTGCACTAAAAGGTACTTTTCTATTAACATCCGGGAATACATCATACCCATGTCTGTAACGTTCTTTAACGGTTAATGGGCTATGCGCAAAAATCCAAAAAAGTAAATTCCCCAATTGACAAAGTCCTCCACCAATATCTTTGTCAATTTTTCCACTTTTTAATACCAATCCTTCTAAATACCCTTTGCGTTTAGTTGGGCGGCCAACCAATTTCCAAAGTGAAAAGTATGCATTGGGTTTTATTTCAATTTCATGAAGATGTTTAATGGCAATATCAAGGTTGGTTCGTTTATTTTCTTGAAGATACATATCAACGTCTTTCAAAGGTCTCAAGATTAATGAACGGTGTTTAAAAACTGAATGTTCAAAAGGCACTTGAGCCTTTGTTTTTGAATAGGATTTATTAGAAAACATCCAATTCCATCTACGCTTAAGAATAAAATATTCTTTACCAATAATTTGTCTTAACGGACTACGTTTGATGGGTTTTTTAATTTCGTTCACAAGGATGTATTTTAATGTATTAAGCCT
>CBDEVQ010000010.1:0-21578 GCA_965243605.1 Flavobacteriales bacterium | reverse complement strand
CACCTAAATCAAAAAATGCTTTGTTAGGAGTTGAATTTGTTCAAAAAACAATAGATATCATAAAAGAATTAAAACCTAAATTTTGGTATATAGAAAATCCAAGAGGGAAATTAAGAAAACTACAAGTTGTAAAAGGATTGCCAAGAACAACAATAACGTATTGCAGTTATGGGGATAACAGAATGAAGCCAACAGATATCTGGAGCAACAATATATTTGATATGTTTAATGAAAAAGGATGGAAACCAAAACCAATGTGTTATAATGGCAATATTAAATGTCATCACGAAGCTGCACCAAGAGGAAGTATAACTGGAACACAAGGTTTAAAGGGAAACTATAATAGATCTAAAGTTCCAGAACAATTATGTTTAGATATTTTAAAACAAACTTTAATTAGTCTTAATGAATTTTCTAATTAATTTAAAAATAGTTGTGTAAATTTTGTAAAATGTCATTTTAAAAGTATTATATAATTATATGTTTATTTAGTAACTATTTATCATTGTGTATGCATTCATACATAAACGTTGAGAGATAATCAAATAAAAATATATTTCTATGTGCTTGGGGTAACTATACCCTTTTCAAAAGTGTTAATAAAATAGTATAAGTAGTTAATAAACTTTAACTTATTTATATTACTTTGTTGCAAACACAATACTATGTTAGAGAAGATATTTCAATCTCACAATAAGTGGATAAACACCACACTTAAATTTGGGTGTAATAGAGAAGAAGCAGAGGACATTGTATCACATATGTACCTTGTTATCGGAAAGATGCTTAAAAAGGGTTTAAACATAGCCTACGGAGATGAAGTCAACTATTATTATATCTATTTAACTTTACGTTCTACCTTTTTACAAATGAAGAATAAGCAGAAGAAACAGAACAAGATATCTTTAGATTTAGTTTTAGATTTAGAATCTGGAGAATATATTGATTTCTATGATGCAAATGATATTGTTGAACAAGAACTACAAAAGTTACATTGGTACGATAAAAAAGTATATAACTTAATACAAGACGAATATAGTATAACTGAACTATCAAAGAAAACAAATATTACATACCATTCTTTATACAACACATACAGAAAAGTAAAAGATAGACTAAAAGAAAAATTAGAAGAATGAAACTAGGAAACCTTATTGAAAGAATTACATACTATACTGGTATCAAATGGTTATGGAAGAAACTATATCCAGATTGTAAGTGTAAAGAAAGACAAGAAAAACTAAATCATATTGAACTATTGGTAGAAGATAAAATTATTTGGCAAGGTAGTTAAACAAAGAACAACATCAACAGATGTCAAATGAAGATTTTAAAATAATGTGATGAAAGACTAAGAAAAACTAAATGATATTTTAATCATAAATACAGTAGAAGCCTTGCACTTGTAATGGCAAGATGTTAAACAAAGAACTGGATTCAACAACTGTGAAATGAAAAGTTAATTTAATTAATGTGTAAAGCCTAGCAGTAAAATGTTAGGTTTTTTTTATTAATATAGTGAGCCTTGTACTTGTAACACTAAGATGTTAAGGAACTGGATTCAACAACTTGATGAAAAGTTAATTTAATTAATTTAAAGCCTAGCAGTAACATGTTAGGTTTTTTTTATTATATAAATATATGAATAATCAAATTATTTCAAATGTCAGAAAATAAAAGAGGAGGTAAAAGACCAGGTGCTGGTCGTAAAAGTAAATCAGAAGAAGTGCAAGATGATTGAAAGACTTATCACCATTAGAGCCAAAAGCATTTAAAGCACTTGAGAAAGGAGTTGAAGAAGGTAATTTTAAATACGTTCAAATGTTTTATAATTATTATGCTGGTAAACCAAAAGAAACAAAAGATATATCAATAACATCAGAACAACCTTTATTTGATTTAGATTAGTGTTTCAAGTTACAACTGCAATAAAGAAACTTTATAAGTTAAAGAAAAGAAAGAAAGTAATTCAAGGTGGTACATCAGCTGGTAAAACATTTGGTATATTGCCTATACTTATTGATAGATGTATAAGAACACCAAACACAGAAACAAGTGTAGTATCTGAATCTATCCCACACTTACGTAGAGGTGCTATGAAAGACTTTCTAAAGATTATGATAGCAACCAATAGGTTTAGAGATAGTCAATGGAATAGGTCTGCTTTAAAGTACACATTTACAAATGGTAGTTACATAGAATTTTTTAGTGTTGAACAACCAGACAAATTAAGAGGAGCAAGAAGAAACGTATTGTATGTGAACGAAGCAAACAATGTACCCTTTGAAGCATACACACAATTAAGTATTAGAACAAGTGGCGATATATGGATTGACTTTAATCCAACTGCAAACTTTTGGGCACATAAAGAAGTTGTAGGCAACGATGATGCAGACTTTATTACATTAACATACAAAGACAATGAAGCATTACCAGAAACGATTGTAAACGATATAGAAGCTGCAAGAGATAAAGCAAAAGATTCAAGTACTTACTGGAGCAACTGGTGGAAAGTATATGGTCTTGGACAAATAGGAAGTTTAGATGGTGTATGTATTCCAGATTGGAAAGAGATTAAACAACTACCAACAGAAGCAAGGTTATTATGTTACGGAATGGATTTTGGTTATACAAAATGACCCAACAACATTAATTGGTTTATACAAATACAATAATACTTATATTTTAGACGAGGTTATACATCAAACTAAATTACTAAACGTAGATATATCAAACATACTTAAACAACTTAATATAGATGATATAATATATGCAGATTCAGCAGAGCCAAAATCAATTGCAGAATTAAGAACGTATAGACATAAAGTATGCCAGTTAAAAAAGGTAAAGATTCAATTGTATATGGTATCAACTTAATAAATCAAAATGATATTTATGTAACCTCAACAAGTAAAAATCTTATTAAAGAATTACAAAGTTATAGTTGGATGAAAGACAGAGAGGGTAACACTATTAATAAACCAATTGATGCTTTTAACCATTGTATTGATGCAGCACGTTATGCAATTACATCACAGTTAAGTAGTCCAAACAAAGGTAAATACAATATAAGATAATGAGTAATGAGGAAATGATTTCTACTATTCAATGCTTTATACACCACAAAACAAATAAGCAAATAAGAATATTGAAACCAAAAACACCAAGCCAGTTTTTATTACTTACAAGTCTATATGAAAAATGTATAGGCTTTTTTATAAAACATTAAGATAATAGTATTATATATATATGAAGATTGAAATAAACGTACCAACATCATTAAGTGAAGTTACATTAGGACAATATCAAAAGTTCTTAAAGATAGCAGAAGATAATCCAGAGGGTAATTTCTTAAATGCTAAAATGATAGAAATATTTTGTGGAATACCTTTAAGTGATAGCTACAAATTAAAGATGAGTAGTGTTACTGCTATTATAGATATACTTGAATGAGTTGTTAAGTCAAACACCAAAAAGGGTAGAGCAGTTTACAATGAATGGTGTTCAGTATGGATTCATACCAGACTTGGACGAAATGAGTTTAGGAGAATATGTAGACTTGGATGGTAGTGCAAGTGATTGGAATAATATGCACATTGCAATGAATGTATTATACAGAAAAATAAAAATAAAGAAATCTGGTAAATATAATATAGTTGATTACAATGTAGAGAATCCAGAGAAGATGAAAGATATGCCTTTAGATGCAGCAATTGGGTCTTTGTTTTTTTTTTACAATTTAGGAATGGAACTGTCGAAGCATACGATACTTTATTCCAGCAATCAAGCGGAGATGGAGGCTTATCAAGAGCAGCTAATTTCGGAAACAAATGGGGATGGTATCAGTCAATTTATGGTCTCGCTAACGGAGATATTACAAGATTTGAAGATATCACTAAATTAAATATTCATCAATGCTTTACAATGTTATCATTTATGAAAGAGAAAGCAGAGCTGGAAGCAAAACAAATAAAAAGTAAATTCTAATGAAGGGTTTTTATCAAGTAACGGAAACAATAAAGAATCAATTATTATCAGATGCAAACGTTAATAATGTAACAACTGGAGATATCACAAAGATTGATTTAAGTAAACAAACAATGTTTCCTTTATCACACATAATAGTAAATAATGTAAATAACGAAGATAATGTATTACGTTTCAGTTTATCTGTTTTGTCTATGGATATTGTTGATGTATCGAAAGAAGCAACAGTAGATATTTTTAGAGGTAATGATAATGAGCAAGACATATTAAATACTCAATTAGCAGTACTTAACAAATTGGCACAAGTATTAAGAGGAGGTACATTACACCAAGATTTATATCAGTTAGATGGCACACCAAATTTAGAGCCTTTCTATGATAGGTTTGAAAATGAATTAGCTGGATGGGCAATGACATTTGATGTTCTTGTAAATAACGATATCAATATATGTTAAAGAATGTACAACAAGAGCTGAATAGATTTGCAAAGTATGTTATACAACAATCAAGAACGAATCTAACAAAAGGAGGTAAACCCTTTGGCTCTTACAACGATACTAAAAAACTTTACAATAGTTTAGACTATGACATAAATGTAAGTCCAAATAGTTTTTCTTTAAGTTTCTTAATGGAAGATTATGGTATATTTAAAGATAAAGGTGTAAAGGGAAAAGACCCAAGTAAAGTATCTCCTAATGCAAAAATAAAAGGACAACAAGCACCTAATAGTCCATATCGTTTTGGTAGTGGCTCATCTTCTGGAAAATGGGGTGATTTTGTTGGTGGAATAGAGAAGTGGGCAAAGAGAAAAAATGTAAGGTTTAGAGATGAAAAGGGAAGATTTAAAAAAGGCAATTATAAGTCTTTAGCTTATGTTATAGCAAATAATATTTATAACAGAGGTATTAAACCAAGTTTGTTTTTTACAAAGCCATTTCAAAAAGCATTTACTAATTTAGACAAAGACATAATAAAAGCATATCAATTAGATGTTGAAGAACTACTAAAATTTACAACAAATGGCAATAATTAATACAAGAAGTCCACGCTATGTAACGACTGCAATCTCAAATATAGCTTATGCTACTTTAGATATTGAAATATATACTGGAAATAAAAATACTGGTTATACTGGTACACCTCAATATTCTTTAAGAAAACAAATATTACCAAATGCTACTTTAATAAGTTTTGAAATATCAGAACTCATTAGAGATTATTTAGATATGAGATTTTTTGGCTTATATTATTATTCTGATTCATATCATAGTTGCTATTGGGTGCGAATTGTAAAGACATCTTTTGATTCAAACGGAGGTCAATTACAACAAGCAACATCAACTGATTTAGCATTAGATGGTTATTCTTATTTTGAAGAAGGTAGTAATTATTCTTATACTGGTAAAAATCTTTTAATGACAAACAGAGAAGTGTTTGCACTAGATGATAATGTTTACAGAATACCAGTCTATATTGGAACAGATGTTAATATTGCTTTTATAAGAGATGGAGAAATTGTTGGCACTTATGTTAATACTGATAATTCTTTAGACACCACAGAACAAGTTTCACATATTACTTTAAATGGAACAAGTGAATATGATTCTTTTAGAGCAAGAGTTGCAAATAATTATCTTGGTGTATTTGAAGATAATAAATGTATCTCACAATATTTAAACACTTTGAGTATTGGTAAAGTAGATGCTATACATATTGGAAATACTGATGGAACACTTGATATTATAAAAGTAAAAACTATTGATGAATGTAAGTACGAGCCAAAGAAAATAACCTTTGTTAATAAATTTGGTGTATTACAAGATATATATTTCTTTAAAAAGATGGTTGAGCAAATGACCACAAAAAGACAAAGATATAAAGCAAATACTTTAACTGGAAATCAATACGATACAACTGTACATACAAAAAGAGATTTTAATATTACTGCAAACGAATCAATGACGTTAAGTAGTGGATTTTTAAGTGAATCTTACAATGAGGTATTTAAACAATTGATGTTATCTGAAAAAGTATGGATAACAAATACAACAGATACAGAAGAACAAGTATTGCCAATTAATATAAAGACAAGTGATATTACATATAAGACTAGCCTAAATGATAAGTTAGTTGAATACACAATTGAGTTTGATAATTCTTACAATGTTTTAAATGACATAAGATAAATGCAAAAAATACAACTATACATAGAAGGTCAAAGAGTAGATTTATTTGAAGATGAAAGTGTTGTATTAACGCAATCTATTCAAAACGTAAAAGACATCAGTAAAATATTTACTGAATTTACAAGAACGTTTGCAATACCAGCATCAAAAACAAATAATAAAATATTTAAACACTATTATGATTTTAGTATTGGAGAAGGGTATGATGCAAGAATTAAAAAACAATCAACATTAGAATTAAACAATCTTTCTTTCAAAGAAGGATTGATAAAACTAAATGGTGTTAAGTTAAAGAATAACGTACCTCATACATACAATATTACTTTTTTCGGTAACACTATAAATCTAAAAGACGTTCTTGCTGATAGTCAGTTATCATCTTTACAAAAATTAAATAACTATAATCAAATTTATAATTTTAGCAATGTTACAAGTGCAATGCAAGTTGCTGCAGAAAATGGTAATATTATAACACCTTTAATCACACATACAAACAGATTAATTTACGATAGTGGAAGTCACGTTAATTTTCCTCCTAACCCAGATTTAGGTATAAGAAATATATCACATCACGGAAGTGGTACAATTAATCAAAATGGTGTTGAATGGAATCAGTTTAAGTATGCAATAAAAGTACAAGCTATAATAGATGCTATACAATCAGAATCTTTTGTTGGTGGTCAAACATTAACCTTTTCAGATGACTTTTTTAATGATGCTACAAATGAAGAATTTGATAATTTGTTTTTGTGGTTGCATAGAAAGAAAGGTCACGTAGATGCACCAGCACAAGTAATACAAAACTTTACACAAGTAACAGAATTAGGAACAACAGTTTGTGTGCCAACTACTAATTGTCAGCCATCAACATCAAATGTTTTAAATGGTGTTTTAGCATTGACTGCTCAATCTCCTTATAGCATATCTTTTTTAAATTTAAATGTAACACCTCCAAATACAACAGATGCATATACAATTAGAGTTATCAGAGATGGCTCAACAATAGTAGGAGAAACAACTGGTACTGGAGCAAAACAATTAATAATAGTACCTTTTAATAATAGTACATACACAGTACAAATTGCATCATCAACAAATATGACTTTTGCTGCTGGTAGTATTCAATGGACTGTATCTTGGACGCTAGGAGGTTTAGGCTTTGGACAAAATGGACAAATGGTTTATTCAAATGCATCTCCATTTGCTACAACTGCATTTACTGAATTTAATATTCAAGAGCAGATTCCTAAAATTACTATTATAGATTTTTTAACTGGTCTTTTTAAAATGTTTAATTTAACTGCTTATGTAGATAATGATGGAGTTATTGTTGTAAAGACTTTAGATAGTTATTATGCATCTGGCTCAACAACACCAATTGATATAAGTAAATACATAGATACAGAAAATTCAACTGTTGATGTAGCATTACCTTTTAAACACATTGATTTTACATACAAAGGTTTAGGAACTTTTTTAGCAAAACAATTTGAGCAGTTAAACAATCAAAAATGGGGGTCTTTATCTTATAGTTTAAATTCAGATATATTTGATGCACCAAGTAAATCTTATAAACTAGAATTACCTTTTGAGCATATGCAATATGAAAGGCTTTATGATGTAGATGGAGGTAGTGCAACAGATGTTCAATGGGGTTACTTTGTAGACGATAATCAAGAGCCTTATTTTGGCTCTCCTTTATTATTTTACCCTATAAGACTATCAAACGAAACAAGTATAAGAATAAGAGATACAGAAACAAGTAGCATTGATGATATTACAGATTACTATATCCCATCAAATGCTTTAGCTTTAACATCAACTGCAAGTAAATCTAATATACATTTTGGTAATGAGATAAACGAGTATCAAGCAAATCAACCAGCGGTAGACCCTTTAGCTTTTACAGATAGTTTATTTGAAACTAATTATAAGACTTATATTCAAGATGTTTTTAATGCAAGAAGAAGAATAACAAAAGTAAGTGCTTATTTACCATTTGGTCTTTATTATAATTTAAAGCTGAATGATTTAGTAAAATTTGGAGAAAATGCTTATAAAATAAACTCAATAAAAACTAATTTAAAAACTGGTAAATCAGACTTTGAATTATTAAATGACGTTACATCAATATTAACATCAACTGGTAATACTCCAACACAAGTTACTGGATTAGTTGCATCAAATATAACAAGTACATCATTTACTGTTACTTGGAATCCAAGCACATCTCCAGATAATATTACAATGTCTTATTATGTTGTTTATGCAAATGGAATAGCAGTTGGTGGGTCATTGGCACAACCTTTACAATCAACTTATTCAGATACTATTACTGGTTTAAGTCCAGCAACATCATATCCAATAACAGTAGTTGCATTTGATATTTTATTAAATGAATCAACACCATCTGGTATATTAGCAGTTAACACATTACCATAATGATAAAAGAAATATTAGAATTGTTGAAAGATACAGATTGCAATGCAGAGATTGTACAGATAGCAAAAGGAAAAAATAAGTTTCCAGATAGTTTTAAAGAAGTATTTAAAAGACAAAAACAAGAAATAAAATGGGCAAAAAGATAGTAGTAGATTTAGAGGTAAAATCTAACAAAGGTATTAAAGAAGTTGAAAAGCTAAATAAGGAACTTAAAAATACAAGTAAAGAAGTAAAACAAACTAATAAATCTTTAGAAGATGCAACAAGTACATTAGATGGTTTTAGTGGTGGTGCAGTTTCTAAAATAAAAAACTTTGGCAAATCTATTAAAGGATTAACTACTGGGTTTAAAAGTTTAAGGGTTGCTATTATTGGAACTGGAATAGGGGCATTAGTAATTGGTCTTGTTGCTTTAAGAACTGCTTTTACAAGCTCTGAAGAAGGGCAAAATAAGTTTGCTAAATTAATGGGTATTATTGGCTCTGTAACTGGTAATCTTGTTGATATATTAGCTAATTTAGGGGAAGGTATAATCAATGCTTTTACAAATCCTAAACAAGCATTAATAGATTTCAAGAATTTAATTGTAGAGAATATTACAAATAGATTTAATGCTATTATTGATACACTTGGGTTTTTAGGTAGTGCATTTAAAAAGGTATTTAGTGGGGATTTTAAAGGTGCTTTAGAGGATGCTAAAAAAGCTGGTAGTTCTTATGTTGATTCTTTAACTGGTGTAAAAAATAGTATTGATAAAGTTACAGAAGCTACTAAAGGATTTGTAAAAGAATTAAAAGAAGAAGCAAAAATTGCTGGACAAATAGCAGACCAAAGAGCAAAAGCTGATAAATTAGAAAGAGGTTTAATAATAGAAAGAGCAAAAGCAAATAGAGATAGAGCTGAATTACTTGATAAAGCAGCTAATAAAGAAAAGTTTACTGCACAAGAGAGAATAAATTTTTTAGAAGAAGCTGGTAAAATAGAAGAAGAAATTACTAAAAAAGAAATAGAATCAGCAAGATTAAGATTTGAAGCTAAAGTTGCTGAAAATGCTTTATCAAAATCAACAAAACAAGATTTAGATGATGAAGCTAATTTAAAAGCTAAATTAATTGATTTAGAAACTGCTAGACTAACTAAACAAAAATTAGTTACAAGTCAAATTGTTGCAGCAAAAAGGGAAGAAGTTGCAAGGCTAAAAGCTATTGATGATGAGGAAAAAGCTAGAAAAGCAGAAGAAGAAAAAGAAAAAGAGGAAAAACAAAAAGAAAAAGATTTACAAGAGAAACAAAGAAAAGACCAAAAATTAAAAGATGATGAATTAAGAGCACAGAGGGAAATACAATTAGAACAAGAAAAAACTGTTGCAAAAGAAAAAGCATTTCAAGATGCAATTACGATAGCTGGTGCTGAATCGAGACTAGGAAAAGCAATTCTTATAGCAAAACAATTATTACAAGCTAGGGAAATGATAATGGAGATGAAAGGTACTTTGTTTTCTGCCAAACAATCAGCAACTAAAACTGTTGTAAAATCAGCAGAAGCTGGAGTAGACGTTTCTTCTGGAGCAGCTAAAGCAGCATCAGCAGCACCTTTCCCAGCTAACATTCCTTTAATACTAGGATATGCAGCACAAGCAGTAGGTATTGTATCAGCTATAAGGGGTGCAATGAAAGCATCTAAACAAGCTACATCAAAGTTAGGTGTTTCAGAAACTAGTCCAAAAATTGCTACACCTCCAACAGTAGCAGCTAGTATTCCTCCAGCATTTAATATAGTTGGTGCAAGTGGTACGAATCAATTAGCATCAGCTATTGGTGGACAATCACAACAACCAATACAAGCATTTGTAGTTTCAAGTGAAGTATCAACTGCACAAGAATTAGATAGAAATATAATTGAAGATGCAAGTATAGGAGGTTAAAAATATAAAATAACACTAAAAAAATATTATATAATTATGAAAATAATAGAACTTATTTTAGATGATGATGAAGCAATAGGAGTAGAAGCTATTTCTGTTGTTGAGAATCCAGCAATTGAATCTGATTTTGTTGCACTTAATAAACAAGAAATTAAACTTGCTGAAATAGACAAAGAGAAACGTTTGTTAATGGGTGCTTTACTTATACCAAAGAAACCTATTTACAGAAAGTCTGGAGAAGATGAGTACTATATTTTCTTTTCTGAAAAGACTGTTGAGAAAGCATCTCAAATGTATTTGATGAATGGCAATCAATCTAATTCAACACTAGAACACAATTCAGAATTACAAGGCTTAACACTTGTTGAAAGTTGGATAGTAGAAGATAAACAAAAAGATAAAAGTGCTTTATATAATTTAGATGTGCCAGTTGGTACTTGGATGGGAAGTGTTAAAGTAAACAACGATGAAGTTTGGAATGACTATGTAAAGACTGGTAAAGTAAAAGGTTTTTCAATAGAAGGTTACTTTGCTGACAAGATGGAAAGACCAAACGAAGAATTAAAAGAACACTTGATGCAATATCCTCACACTATGTACAATCCTAAAACTGGTGCAAGTGTTAAGATAATGACAAAAGAGGAACACGACAAGTACACAAAGAAAGGTTGGACACATAGTAAGCCAAAACAATACGAAGAAGAATTAGCATCATATACAGACTATCCACAAGGAGCAACAAACAATGCAAAAAGAGCATTAGCTTGGGTAGAGAAAAATGGATGGGGAAGTTGTGGAGAAGCAACTGGAAAGAACAGAGCAAATCAACTTGCAAAAGGAGAGCCAATAAGCAGAGATACAATTGCTAGAATGGCATCATTTAAAAGACATCAACAACATAAAGATGTACCTTATTCAGAAGGATGTGGTGGACTTATGTGGGATGCTTGGGGTGGTTCTGCTGGTGTTAATTGGGCATCAAGAAAACTTGACCAATTAGAGCAATTAGAAGAACTTAAAAAACTATTATCATAATGAGAGCAGTATATTGTAAATGTAAAAATACTTATTCGATAGATTGCAAAAATAAAAATGATAAAAATTGCAAGACTCCAGAGTATTGGAAACAAGGTATAGGAAGAATAAGTGCATCAGAAGAAGAAGAATAGAGTTGAAAATACAAAATATTAACTAAATTTTATTATATAAATATGAACACAAAAGACACACTTAACAAGGTTAGAGCAGTACTTGGTATTGAAGTAAAGCTAGAACAAATGAAACTTGAGAATGGTGCTATCTTGGAAGCTGAAAAATTTGAAGCTGGTGCAGAAATCTTTGTCGTTGCAGATGAAGAAAGAGTTGCAGTACCAGTTGGAGAATACGAAACTGAAGATGGTATGATGATTATAGTTTCTGAAGAAGGTATCATTGCTGAAATCAAAGAAGCTGAAGCTAAAGAAGAAGAAGAAGCAGTTGAAGAAGCAGTTGAAGAAACAGAAGCAGAAGAAGTTGAAGAAGAAGAATTATCAACTGAAACTGCATCTCCAAAGAAAATAGTTAAATCAATATCAGAAGAAATGTTTTTCTCTGAAATTGAAAAATTAAGAACTGAAATCAACGAACTAAAATTATCTAAAACAGAAGTTGTTGCAGAAGAAGTAGTTGTTGAATTATCAGAAGAAGTAAAAGAAGAAAAAGTAGAGTTATCTGCTGAAGAAGTTGAAGGTATTTCTCACAATCCAGAGAATGTATCTGACAAAAAAGAATTAAACCTTTATTCTCAAAAAGGGAATAAAAACACATTAAGAAGTAGAATATTTAACAAAATAAACAAATAAAAAATGAGTTTATCAATTACAACCACGTATGCTGGAGAATTTGCTGGGAAATATGTATCAGCAGCACTTTTAACTGGTAATACAATCGCTAACAACTTAATTGAAGTTAAGCCAAACGTAAAGTTTAAAGAAGTATTAAAAAGAGTAAGTCTTTCTGGTGCTATTGCAAATGCATCTTGTGATTTTACAGATGCTGGAGCAGTTGCTTTAACAGAAAAGATTATTGAGCCAAAAGAATTACAAGTAAATTTAGAATTGTGTAAAACTCCATTCAAATCTGATTGGGAAGCAGTATCAATGGGATATTCTGCTAGTGATAGTTTACCAGCTAACTTTTCTGATTACTTTATCGGATTAATGGCTGAATCAATTGCAGAACAAACTGAAAAAGATATCTGGGCTGGTGTAGCTGGTGCTGGAACTTTTGATGGTTTCAAAACTTTATTAAATGCTGATGCTGGACACACTGGAGCAAAGAAAATTGCTGGTGCTGCCGTAACTGCTTCAAATGTAGTTGAAAAATTAGGAGATATCGTAGATGCTATTCCAAGTGAAGTATATGGAAAAGAAGATTTATATATCTATGTTGCACAAAACATTTTTAGAGCATACAAAAGAGCATTAGGAGGATTCCAAACTGCTGGAGCTGGACATAACCAAGATATGGATGTTGAGTACTTTGATGGTGTAAAAGTTGTAGCTTGTAACGGACTTTCTGACAACAATGCAATTGCAGCACAAAAATCTAACTTATTCTTTGGAACTGGACTTTTATCAGACCACAACGAAGTAAAAGTATTAGATATGGCTGATTTAGATGGTTCTCAAAATGTACGTTTCATTATGAGATATACTGCTGGAGTACAATATGCAGTTGTTGAAGATATCGTATCTTACGGATTAGGACTATAATCTAATAACAAACAATAATAATGAGGGTAGGTAGTTCATCTGCTTACCCTTTTTTAATAACTTAAAAAAATAAAAATCAATGGCTTGTTTACTTACATCTGGTAGAGCGTTACCTTGTAAAAGTAGTGTTGGTGGCTTAAAAGCAGTTTATTTCGCAGATTATGGTACGTTGGGAACAACTACAATAGCATCTGGAGAGATTACCGCAGTAGCTGGAACACCAGACTTTTTCAAATTTGATATCAAAGGTAATTCTTCACTAGAAACCACAATTAATAGTTCAAGAGAAAACGGAACTACATTTTACACACAAACTTTAAATTTAACTTTACCAGTTTTAGATAAAGCTACACAAGAAGAAATAAAATTATTAGCTGCTGCACGTCCTCACGTTGCAATAGAAGATTACAATGGTAATTTCTTTATGGTAGGTTTAGAACACGGAGCAGAAGTAACTGGAGGTACAATTGTATCTGGTGCTGCTATGGGAGATTTAAGTGGGTTTACTTTAACGTTAGAAGGTCAAGAAACTGACCCAGCATTTTTTGTAACATCAACTGTTATAACATCTAATGAGAGTTCTAGTCAAATAGACCCTAACGCATAGTTTTTTTCATAATTTGTTTTTAAAGAAAGGTAGTCTTAATTGATTACCTTTTTTTTTATGTGTAATAAATAAAAATACAAACTTTTAGTATTATATATATATGAAACATTTGTTACCTACAACAAACGCACAAACAATAAAGATTATACCAAGAGTATATTCAACAAGTGTTACAATAAAATTAAGGGATGACAGTTCAAATGATGAAACAATAATTTTACCATCTGCTATAATTAATAAAAACTATGTTGAACTAACAAACGTATTTACATTGGTTGAAGGTAGGTTTTATGATTTAAAAGTATATAATGGTCAAGGCTCTGTAACAGAAGCAGATATTATTTACAGAGATAAAATATTTTGTACTGCACAATCAACAAACCAATCTAATAACGAACACTATACAGTAAATAAAGATGTGTACAAAGAAAAGAGTGGTAACAATGACTTTATAATATTATGAGTAAACACATAAATAAATACAGAAAGCCAAAAGTGGCAAAGAAAAACAATTCTAAAGTTAGTTTTGTAAATTTATCTACTTACACATCTCCACAAATTGTAGAATCTAAATCAAAAGAATGGGTTGAATTTGGAGCAGATAATAATTACTTTCAGTTTCTAATAGACAGATTTAACGGAAGTGCTACAAATAATGCTTGTGTAAATGGTATATCTCAAATGATATATGGAAAAGGTTTAGATGCAACTGATAGTGCAAAGAAACCAGAAAGTTATGCAAGAATGATATCTTTATTTAAAAAAGATGTTGTTAGACAATTATCATACGATTTAAAACTAACTGGACAATGTGCAATACAAGTAATTTATTCAAAAGATAAACAATCTATTGCTAAAGTAGAACACTTGCCAATAGAAACTTTAAGAGCAGAGAAATGTGGAGAAGGAGATAAACAAGTACAAGCATATTACTATCATCCAGATTGGGCAAATATAAAGCCAAGTGATAAACCATTAAGAATACCAGCTTTTGGTGTTTCAAGTACACCTCAACCAATTGAGATATTATATGTTAAACCTTATGTTGCTGGTATGTATTATTATAGTACACCAGATTATCAAGGTGGTTTACAATATGCAGAGTTAGAAGAAGAAATATCTAACTATCATTTAAACAATATAATGAATGGTCTTGCTCCATCAATGTTAATTAACTTTAACAACGGAGTACCAGACGAAGAAAAACAATCATTAATAGAAAGTAAGATACAAGCTAAATTTCAAGGTAGTTCAAATGCTGGTAAATTTATACTTGCTTTTAACGATGACAAAGAATCACAAGCTGATATTACACCAGTACAATTAAGTGATGCACATAACCAATACCAATTTTTATCAGACGAATCACAAAAGAAGATAATGGTATCTCACAGAATTGTATCTCCTATGTTATTAGGTATAAAAGATTCAAGTGGACTTGGTAATAATGCAGATGAGTTACAAACTGCATCTATTTTAATGCATAACACAGTTATAGTGCCTTTTCAAGAACTTTTAACTGATGCGTTTGATAAAATACTTGCTTTTAATGATATTGCCTTAAATCTATACTTTAAGACGTTACAACCATTACAATTCTTGGATTTAGATAATGTAAAAGACGAAGAAACAAGAGAAGAAGAAACTGGTGTTAAGATGTCAAAGGTATTTTCTGATTTAGAAGAATTTGGAGAAGATGAAGATTTAGAAAATTGGGAATTGATTGATGAAAGAAAAGTTGATTATGATGCAGAAGATGAATTAGACGAAGAACTAAATAAATTAAACAATCCTAAATTATCTGTATTGTCAAAAGTTTGGAATTTAGCAACAACTGGTACTGCTAGACCAAATGCAAAGAGTGAACAAGATGGAGAAAATGAAGAAGGAGTACAATTCAAAGTAAGATATCAATACGCACCTTTAAGAACAGTAAGTAATAATAGTAGAGAGTTTTGTTCAAAAATGGTTGCAGCAAAAAAGATATACAGAAAAGAAGATATACAACAAATGAGCCAAAGAGCAGTTAATGCTGGATGGGGTTTAAATGGTGCTGATACTTATGATATATGGCTTTATAAAGGTGGAGGAGATTGTCATCATTTTTGGATGAGAAAGACTTATAAAGCAAAAACACCAAGTACTAAACCAGATGTTGGTAATCCAAATGCAGAAGTAAGTGTAAATAAAGCTAAAAAAGAGGGTTTTAAACCAGAGGTAAATGCTAAAGAAGTTGCAAAAAGACCAACGGATATGCCAAATAACGGATTTGTAAATAAAAAGAGATAATAAATGGCAACTGCATTATTCATAAGTAGAACAGATTTAGTAAAGAATAGTATTGTTGATGGTAACGTTGATACAGATAAATTCATACAATTTATTAAGATAGCACAAGAGATACACATACAAAACTATTTAGGAAGTAAGTTGTATGATAAAATATCAGCAGATATAATTGCAGATAGTTTAACTGGTAATTATTTATCTTTAGTTACAGATTATATACAACCTATGTTGATTCATTACGCAATGGTTGATTATTTACCATTTGCAGCATATCAAGTAAAGAATGGTGGTGTATTTAAACACACATCAGAAAATTCTGAAAGTGCAACAAAAGATGAAGTTGATTTTTTAGTACAAAAACAAAGAGATTTTGCAGAGTATTACACAAGAAGATTTGTAGATTACATTTGTTTTAATAGTACTTTATTTCCAGAGTATACAAGTAATACAGATTCTGATGTATATCCAGATAAAGATGTAAATTCAAGTAATTGGGTATTGTAATGGGTAGATATAAACCAAAGAAACATAATATTGTAAAGCTAAAGAAATACTTAACAAAAAAAGAAAAAGATAATGGCAAACGAAATCTATAATACAAGCTGGTGGGGAACTGCTTTAGATACTGCAAGAACTGCTGGTACTAATCCAGATTTCTTTGGTAGTCAGTTTAAACTGCTTACAAGTGAGCAAGATAATTTAGTTACAAACGGAGATTTTGCTACTGATAGTGATTGGAGTAAAGGAACTGGTTGGAGTATTAGTAATGGCAAAGCAATAAGTGATGGAAGTGGTAATTATCAAAGTATAAGTCAAAGTTGTTTAGTTAGTCCAATAGGTAAAACATATAAAGTTACTTACGAGGTATCTGATTATGTAAGTGGAGAAGTAAGATGTATATTAGGAGGTTTTACATTAGTCAAATTATATCTTCTAATGGTCTTAACAGAATATTTGACAGTATCAAATGCTTCGTCTAATACATTTGTTTATTTAGAAACAAGAGGGAGTGGTTGGACTGGCTCAATAGACAACGTATCAGTACAATTAGTAAGAGCAGATTTAGACCAAATAGAAGCAAAAAAATGTTTAGCAGATTGGATACATACAACTGCATTAAAAGACTTAAATAATTAAACAATGGCAAAACCAAAATTAGCATTAATACCAGCTGCACAAGGCTCAAAGTTGTTTTCTGTACTACCATCAAGTGGTGTAGGAGATTTTGACTTTAGTAGAAGTGGTAAAGCAACAAGAATAAACTCACAAGGACTAATAGAAGAAGTATCAAACGGACAATCAAGATTAAACTATCCAATGATTGATGGTAAAGTTGTAGGATGTCCACATCATATTTTAGAACCAGCTAGAACTAATTTAATTACTTATAGTGAAACGATTTTAGTAATGTCTTACTTGGCAGGCAGTAAATTTAGATTCTAAGAATTAATTCTATATTATCTCCAGATGGAACTTTAAATGGAACTAAACTTATTAAAAATCAAATTGGCACTAGTAGTTCTTGGATTAGACAAAGACCAGTTGTTGTAATAGGTGACAAATTAACATTTTCTATTTTTGGTAAAATAGGTAATAAATCAATATTAAATATTACTTATTACGATTAGACAAGTGGAGATAGGTTTTTTAATTTTGACTTATCTACTCAATCAATTACTGGAAATGGATTATCAAATTCTACATACGTTGATAGTGGTATTGAAAACTACGGCAATGGTTGGTATAGGTGTTATGTTGTAATTGAAGCACAAAAGCACAACTCCTCATTTACAAGTTTTTTAGGTGAAAATCGTGTAAATTCTCAAGGAGATTTTATTTATGTATGGGGTGCTGATTTTCAGAATGGCTCATACCCAACAAGTTATATCCCAACTAATAGGAAGTGCAACTACTCGTTCAGCAGAAACTGCTAATGGCTCTGGAGATGCAGATACGTTTAATGATTCAGAAGGTGTTTTGATGGCAGAGATAAGTGCTTTGGATGATGATGGGAATCATTATAATTTCATTTCAATTTCTGATGGCACTTTAAATAATAGGGTTAGTTTGTTTTTTTCAACATGATAATGCATTAAGGGGTTCTGTTAATGGTATTCGGTATCTATTGGTTCAAAATATTAATCATACAAAACAATAATAAAGCTTGTTTTAAGTACAAGGAAAATGGGGACTTTGCTTTATGGGTTAATGGGTTTGAAGTTGATTACATCTTCCTCTACAAGTCCTAATCACATAAATGAATTAATACTCTTAATTTTGATTTTGGACAAGGTTCAAATGATTTCTACGGAAAGACAAAACAATTACAATACTACAATTCAGCATTAACAGACAGCGAACTAGAACAACTAACGTCTTGGACATCTTTTTCAGATATGGCACAACGGACAATTATACACAATAGAATAATATGGCACAGAAACTTAAATTCGGTAACGGAACTTGGGCGACAAAAAAAGGCTCTACGTTAGCTTATAATGACGAGAATAATAACTATAAGCCTCTACCTTTTACAACTACTAGAAATAGTATTGCAACAAGAGTAAACAAAGAAGGATTAATAGAAGTAGTTGGTAATGATGTACCAAGAATAGATTATAAAGATAGTGCAGATGGTGTTCTTTTGTTAGAGAATAGTTCTACTAATAAGTTTACTTATAGCGAGGATTTTAGTCAATGGAGTTCTTTAAATTTAACTGTCACAAGTAATAATTCGATTTCTCCATCTGGTAAGCAAGATGCTTCTTTTATAATACCATCTTCTGGTTCTAATGAGCATAAAATTGAACTTATACCATCAACTCAAACAAATAGTGAAGAAACTTTTAGTGTTTACGCAAAACCTAATGGGTTTGATTGGTTATATTTGAGAACTAATATAAATGGCTCTTGGTCTAATGGTTATGCCAACTTTAATATAGCAACTGGAAAAACTGATTTATTAGGTAGTGGGTTTACATCCTCATCAATAGAATATGTTAGTAATGGATGGTATAGATGTTCTGTCACTTTTTCAAATAGAGGTAATGACCCATTGCAAATATTTTCAATGCCAACAAGTCAATCTTCTTCAGTATCAAACGGAGATGGTGTTAATGGTGCTTTGATTTATGGAGCGCAAGCAGAACTTGGAAACTTATCTTCTTACATCCCAACCTCTGGCTCATCAGTTACAAGACAAGCTGATACTGCTAGTGGAAGCTGGTAATAGTGAAGTGTTTGGAAATAATGGAGGTGTATTATTTTGGAATGCAAAAGCATTTGATAATATGGGAAATCTTGCTTTAACTGGTAGTAATGGAACTAACGCTGAACGTTTTCAACTGTATTTTGATACAACTACGTCAGATAGAATAAAGTCTAATGTAGTAACTGGAAATGTAGCGGTTGCCCCTATGCAAAGTCAAGTTTTAGATGTTACTGCGTTTCATAAATGTGCTAATTCTTTTGCTAATAATAATCACGCTCTATGGGTTGATGGATTTAAAGTAGACACTGACACAAGTGGTGGAGTTTCTCAAGGAGTAAATAGATTAAATTTTGATAATGGAACTGGTACAAGTGATTTCTATGGAAAAACAAAAGAAATTGGCTACTACGATACAGCACTAACAGACGAAGAATTAGAATATCTTACAAGTTATCGTTCATTAAACGAATTAGTAACAGAATTAAACTTAAACGAATTATAAGATGGCAAATACATTAAAATTTGGTAATGGAGAATGGTATGGAAAGAAAGATACTATCCTTGCCTATAATGATGAAAATAGTAATTACAAACCTTTACCATTTGATTTTAGTAGAGCATCAAAAGCTACTGTTATAAATAAAGATGGTTTAATTGAAGAAGTAGGTAGTGGACAACCAAGAATAGATTATAAGGATGATAGTAAAGGTGCTTTGTTGTTAGAGCCGAGTAGGAGTAATTCTATAACACATTCAAACGATTTTAGTCAGAGTTCTTGGGTTAAAATTGAAGGAACAGTATCTTTAAGTAATTCTTTATCTCCAGATGGTACTTTAAATGCATATAGGTTCTATTCAGCAAACTCTCAACCAAATACAAGGGCGTATCAAAATCATACACTTTCTGCTGCAACCTATACATTTTCAGTTTATGCTAAAAAAAATGGAACTAACAACAAGTTTAAATTTAGTATTTCTGATAGTTCTGGTCAAACACTAACTCCAGATTTTAATTTAACTAATGATTGGAAAAGGTTTGAATATACATACACATCCTCTGGAGGTTCTGGAAGTTGGTGGGTGGTAAATCCATCAGATACTGAACTTGGTTCTGAATTTGATGTATTAATTTACGGAGCGCAAACAGAACAAGGCAGTTACGCTACATCGTATATTCCTACATCTGGAAGTGCAGTAACGAGGTTGGTTGATAGTTGTAGTCAAACCCCACCAGACGGTGTTATAGGGCAAACAGAGGGAAGTATTTTTACTGAATTTAAGTCTTTAGATGATGTAGCTAATATTATGCTTTGGATGAGAAACCCAAGTGGTGGTGCTTATGGAGATATGATTAAATTAGAGTGTGGTGGAGATAATAGATTGAGATTTTGAAGTAAGGGCATCAAACGTAACATCTTGTAGTTTTATTAGTGATGTTTTACCTACAAATATTTATTACAAAGTTGCAGTTGCTTATAAACAAAATGACTTTGTTATGTATTTAAATGGAGTACAAATAGGAACGGATAATATTGGAAACGTCCCAACTTGTTCAGAAATGTATGTTGGAAAATATATTGATGGAGGTATAAGAATGGGAGTTTCAAAAGATTTAAAACTTTACAACACAAGATTATCAAATAGCGAATTAGCAGCATTAACACAAGTGTAACAATTACACCTATAATAACAACAAGAGTAAATCTTTACATAAGAAATACAATAAGATAAGAAAATTAAAAAAACTATACAGATAATATAATAACTAATAGTTATAACCAAAAGTTAAAATAAATAAGTAATGAGAATAGCAAAATACGAATTTGATTCAAGAGAACAAGCACAAAGTAAAATTGATGCTCTTGGAACTGCAACTGATGAAGATGGAAACGAATATCCAACTCACAAAAGTACTATTGTACAACTAGGAAATATTGTTCTTGAACAAGGAGAATATGACGAAGAAGGAGAAGAAGTAACTGCTCCAGTATTATCACAAGGTTGGCATATTGACGTATGTTGGAACGATGCAGATATTACTACAATAGAACAAGAAGCAGTTTTAGATGAAGAAGGTATGGTAGTAACTCCAGCAGTAACATCAGTTGACCATCCTTATGGTTGGAAATCCTACGCAATAGACATTGAAGGTAATGGTGTACATTCTTTCTATGGTCTAG
>CBDEVQ010000009.1:0-20943 GCA_965243605.1 Flavobacteriales bacterium | reverse complement strand
ATTAGAACATCCAGATTCTATAAAGGTTATTTCCTATGGTAACTTTATAGGGACGGCATTTTCAGTGGCTCAACCAGAAGTAATAGTAGCTTACCCGAAACTCTCTAATGTTATAAATGAAACAGCTGAACCTGAGTTTATGGATTATGATGGCGATGGCGATTTTGATTTACTTGTAGCAGTATTTAATAATGGTTTAGTATGGTTCGAAAATGAAAACAATGTCTTTACATATCACAGTCATTTAAATGCAAATAACCTTGGATCCAATAATGATTTAAGCTTCTTACAAATAATGGGTGGAGGTATACAGTTGCAAATTGCTGATATAGATAATGATGGAATTCAGGATATGATTAGCCATTCTGTTGTAAATGGATCACTAATGCATTTTAAAAACCTTGATAATACAACCGTTTCAGGTATTGAATGGTCTTATGAAGGAGGAATGCAAGGAATTATAGAAGGTGGCCATGGGTTTACCTTTCAGGATTTTGATTCTGATGGTGATTTAGATTATATTTTTGCGGGAAGTTTAATGAATCCAACTATTTTTATTTACGTTGAAAACACAGGAACTCCAGAGGTGTACAACTACGATGACGCTTACTTACAGGCATATGATTCTATCTCTTTAAGAAATATAGATAACACATTATATGAAACTTCAACGGAGGTAAATACAATGGATGGGTATGATGTTAATAACGATGGACATCCTGATTTACTTATGGGGACAGAAGATGGAAGGCTAATATTAACTGAAAAAATAGCGAACCCAAATATAGGAACCGAAGAAATAGGAGAATCTCTACTTGAATTAGAATGGAATGTTGAGAAACAAACGTTATTGTGGAATTCAGAAGATGTTTACACTGTGTCTTTATATAACAATTTAGGGCAACTTATTGAACGTTTTACAGATGTACACACGTCTTTGGAATTACAAGGAATAGGAAAGGGCGTTCATATTGCTCAATTAAAAAAAGGAAATAAAGTTGATGTTTTAAAGTTTGTAAACCCTTAATGAAAAAAACTTTACACAGAAAAAGCCGAAGTGTATTAAACTTCGGCTTTTTCTGTGTATTTATATGTTTTATAGTTGCTTAAGGAGGTGTCTCTAATTAGAAATACACTTGTTTTAAACGTATTTTTATTCCTCTTTCGGTTCCTCTAAAGCATTCTCTTTTCCTCTACTTGCTTCTACCAAATCTTGTAAAGATGTTCCTCTAAAAATCTCTAAAGTCTTATCTCTCACCTGAATCATCATTTTGTGAATTCCACAAGTTTCTTCATCTGCACAGTCGTCACATTTTTCATAAAAATTAAGACTAACACAAGAAATTAACGCAATAGGACCTTCCAGATGTCTAATAACATCTGTCATTTTAATATCTTTTGGAGATTTCAATAAATAATATCCTCCACCTTTTCCTTTTTTAGACCCTAAAAACCCCGCTTTTCTAAGTGATAGAAGAATAGTTTCAAGAAATTTATGAGAAATATCCTCGTGTTTTGTAATCAGATTAATCGGCACTTTCGTTCCAATTTCCTGACGAGCAATAAATGTTAAAGCCTTTAGACCGTATTTTGTTTTTTTCGATAGCATATTACAAAAATAGGGGTTTTAAAAGTTAACATTCAAATTTTTTAACAAAAAAAATGTAGGTTTTTAAATCTATATCAATCCTTTGTTAGATAAGGGGTTGATGAGGTTTTTAGATCCAGCCTTCAAATTTATTTTATGTTAAATCTAAAATTAAATTTGGAGAATACATATAAAATAGAGTACGTTTGCGGCATAAACCTACTAAACCGATAGGGAAATACTTAAAAAGTAGAAAAGACTGATTATTAGATGTTAAAATGGATACTTAAAAAGAGGAAGCCTTCAGCTGAGAATAAAAACAATGTAAAACGAAGCGTCTTAAAGACGGTGAGTTGGAGGGTTATAGGCACGTTAGATACCGTTTTTATTTCATGGTTAATAACTGGAAAGCTTGCCTTAGCATTTTCTATAGGAACAATAGAATTGGTCACAAAAATGCTTCTATACTTTTTTCACGAAAGGGTTTGGGAGAATATTAAATGGGGAAAATAAGAACGAGAGATATGGATATGTTATCATTACTTAAAGCAGATGCAGATTTATTAGCAAGTTATAATGACGAACTGGCAACAAAATCGCCAGAAGAAATCATTAATTGGATCATGTTTTTTGCTCAAAAACCTGTGGTTACCACAAATTTTAGACCCTATGAAGGGGCTATATTACATGCGGTAACCCAAGTAAAACCAAACACAGACATTTTATGGTGCGACACGGGGTACAATACCTTAAACACCTATAAACATGCCGATCATTTAATCAACATTTTGTGTTTGAACATATCCATGTACGTGCCTAAACAAACATCGGCCTATAGAGATGCCACTATGGGAATACCTATGATAGATGACCCAAACCATGCCCTATTTACGGAACAGGTTAAGTTGGAACCTTTTAATAGAGCCATGAAAACACACCAGCCAGATGTTTGGTTTACAAACCTAAGAGCAGGTCAAACCGCTTTTAGAGATGGTATCGGAATTTTAAGTTTTTCTAAAGATGGAATTTTAAAAGTTAGTCCATTTTACAACTGGACCGATGAAGAATTGGATCAATACTTAGAAGACCATAAAGTACCCAATGAGTTTAAATACTATGATCCAACAAAGGTATTAACCAACAGAGAGTGTGGAATACACAACTAAACAGTCATGAAAACAAACCGAACAGATATTAGCCCGTTAGAACACGAGGCTATCTATATAATACGAGAAGTAGCCGCACAATTTGAAAAACCAGTTTTGTTATTCTCAGGCGGTAAAGACTCCATAACCCTAGTAAGGCTGGCACAAAAAGCCTTTTACCCTTCTAAAATTCCTTTCCCATTATTACATATAGACACAGGACATAATTTTCCCGAAACCATTGCTTTTAGAGATCAATTGGTAGAAGAACTGGGCTTAAATTTAATTGTGAGATACGTTCAAGATAGTATCGATAAAGGGATTGTAAAAGAAGAAACAGGACGTTATTCGAGCCGAAATCAATTGCAAACAGCCACCCTATTAGATGCCATTGAAGAATTTGGATTTGATGCATGTATAGGTGGAGCAAGGCGAGATGAAGAAAAAGCAAGAGCCAAAGAACGTATATTTTCTGTACGTGATGATTTTGGACAATGGGATGAGAAAAATCAACGACCAGAATTGTTTGACATGTTAAACGGTCAGATTTTTAAAGGACAAAACGTAAGGGTATTTCCTATATCCAACTGGACAGAACTTGATGTTTGGCAATATATTTTAGAAGACAACTTAAAAATACCATCCATATATTTTTCTCACCAAAGAGAAACCTTTACTCGAGACCAAATGATTTGGTCTGTATCCGATGTGGTTCATAAAGACGACGATGAAACGATTGAAAACAGAACGGTTAGATTTAGAACTGTTGGAGACATGAGTTGTACCGCTGCTGTTGAATCACATGCCTCAACCATTGAGGATGTTATTGAAGAAATAAAAGCGGCAACCATCTCTGAGCGTGGAGCTAGGATAGACGATAAACGCTCAGAATCGGCCATGGAAAACAGAAAACAACAAGGGTATTTTTAATCGGATTTTACAAGTAAGAAATTATGGATGTTATTAAAATAGCAACAGCAGGAAGTGTTGATGATGGGAAAAGTACGTTAATAGGACGCATATTATACGACACCCAATCTATACCAGATGATAAACTAGCAACTATAGAACGCATAAGCAAGCAAAGAGGATATGATTATTTAGATTTTTCTTTGGCTACTGATGGTCTAGTCGCAGAACGAGAACAAGGAATAACGATAGATGTAGCGCATATTTATTTCTCAACAAATAACAAAAGTTACATTATTGCCGATACACCAGGACATATTGAATACACCAGGAATATGGTTACAGGGGCCTCAACGTCTGAGGTGGCCATCATATTAATAGATGCCAGAAATGGAGTTATTGAGCAAACCAATCGCCATTTTTTTATCAACGATTTATTGCGTGTTAAGCATGTAATTGTAGCCATAAATAAAATGGATTTAGTTGACTATTCTGAAGAACGATTTAAGGCCATTAAGACAGAGTTTGAAGCTCTATTGGATAAGCAAACATTTAAAGATCAGAGTATTTCGTTTATACCAATTAGTGCATTGCATGGAGACAATGTGGTACACCGATCAAAACAAATTCCATGGTATACGGGAGAGAGTGTTTTAGAAAGTTTTGAATTGTTGAATCTCAATACACAAAATGAGCAATCCAAATCAAGATTTCAAGTACAATATGTCAATAGACCAAAAACAACCGATTTTCATGATTTTAGAGGATATAGTGGAAAAGTGAAATCTGGAACCTTCCGAATTGGAGATGAAATTCAAGTGTTTCCGTCGGGACAAACATCAAAAGTTAAAGACATATTCTTTTATAAAGATACCTTAGAACAAGCCCAAGAAGGTGCATCGGTAACCATTACACTAAATGATGATATACAAATCGGTAGAGGAGATATGATCGTGAAAACCGATAGCAAGCCAACCAGTAGCAATCAGTTTTCTTCTACCATTTGTTGGATGGATAGAAGTCCGCTAATACTTCACCAAAAATACATCATACAACATGGTGTTCATAAGGTATTAGGGAAAATACAGCAGATTGAAAAGATTATTAAACCGGATTTCTCGGATCCTATTTTTGATGTGGAATCCGTTAGAATGAACGATATGATATCTGTTCAATTAAAGGTTAATAAACCTGTATTTGTAGATGTTTATAAAGAAAATCCAGCCAATGGGTCTTTTATTCTTATAGATCCAACAACCAACAATACGGTTGGGGTAGGGTTTATAGAAGCATCAGCTGTTTAATCATCAACCAGTACCATTCAACAACCAACCATGCAAAGTTTTAGAACAGAAATAGAAAATCCAATTGTAGAAAAAGATATTTTAGAATTAGAACGTAAAATACATCTTTTTAAACATGGTAAAATAGACGAAGAGCGCTTTAGGAGCTTACGTTTAGCCAGAGGTATTTATGGACAAAGGCAATATGGCGTTCAGATGATTCGTATCAAATTACCTTATGGGAAAATATCATCGGAACAACTTCTCAGAATTGCCGATGTATCGGATGAATATTCACGAGGAAGATTACACATAACGACCCGACAAGATATTCAGATCCACCATGTAAGCTTAGACCGAACGCCCGAACTTTGGGCCCAGTTAGAAAAGGATGACATTACGTTAAGAGAAGCTTGTGGAAATGCTGTAAGAAATATTACCGCTTCCGAACTGGCAGGAATAGACCCGGATGAAGCATTTGATGTTTCACCTTATGCCGATGCCACCTTTAAATACTTTTTAAGAAATCCCATTTGTCAAGAAATGGGACGAAAATTCAAAATCTCATTTTCAGGTTCAGATAAAGATATGGCCTTAAGTTTTATTCACGACTTAGGATTTATTGCCAAAACAAAGATCATAAACGGTGAAGAAATTAAAGGGTTTAAAGTTTTGATTGGAGGTGGATTAGGATCACAGGCAAGATTAGCTGATGTGGCCTATGATTTTTTGGAAGCCCATAAAATTATACCGTTTATTGAAGGTGTTTTGCGTGTATACGACAGAACTGGGGAACGAGTAAAACGGGCAAAAGCCCGCCTAAAATTTTTAATTAAAGATTTGGGATTACATCCGTTTTTAGAATTAGTAGAACAAGAACAATTAGCGTTAGCGAATGCTATATATCATGTGGATACGTCCGCATTTGAACAACCCATTGAGTTTGGGGCCGAGGATATTCCTCAAATAGAAATAGACAACCAAGTGGAATATAAAGCTTGGTTAAAATCTAATGTTATCCCGCAAAAACAAGACGGATTATATGCGATAGGAATTAAGGTGTTTTTAGGAGATTTTTATACAAAAGAAGCTCGTAAATTGGCAAGATTAGTTAAAAAATTTGCTGCAAACGAAATGCGTTTGACCATAAGACAAAATCTATTAATTCGTCATGTAAGAGAAGATGCACTACCCGTATTCTATAGAGAATTAAAAGCTTTAGGGTTTACAACCCGAGGGTATAATTCTACACAGGATATCGCATCTTGTCCGGGAACCGATACGTGTAATTTAGGTGTAGCAAGCAGTACAGGATTAACAAGTGTTTTAGAACAGGTTTTAGGTGCTGAGTTTTCACAAATTGTTAATGATATATCGATTAAGATTAGTGGATGTATGAATGCTTGTGGACAACATAGTATTGCACAAATTGGATTGCATGGAATGTTTATGAAAGTTGGGAATTATTTAGCCCCAGCTACTCAATGGTTTTTAGGTGGTGGAATTTTAAAAGATGGTAAAGGCCGTTATGGCGATAAAATCATTAAAATTCCAACGAAAAGAACTCCAGATGCTTTGCGAGTACTGTTAAAGGATTATCAATCTAAGAACAACAATGGCGAGCAATCATTTTTAGAGTATTACGATACTCATGGAGCGGGTTATTTTAGAGCATTACTTAAGCCTTTTGCAGATATTACTAACCTGACCGAAGATGAATTTATAGATTGGGGACATGACCATAAATATTTTAAATCTACAGGAGTAGGTGAATGTGCAGGGGTTGTTGTAGACCTGGTTTCTACGCTTTTATTAGAAAGTGAAGAAAAGTTGGATTTAGCACAAGATGCCCTAAAAGCAGACCAATATGCAGACAGCATTTACCACAGTTACAATGTGCTTATTAATACGGCCAAAGCTTTATTAATGACACAGGGTGTAAAAACAAATACTCAAACGGGAATCATTAAAGATTTTAACGGATTTGTTGAAGCTACCCCTGAATTTAATTGGCAAGGCAATTTTGAAAACACCGTGTTAGAAATAAAGAAAAATAAACCATCACAAACATTTGCATTAACCTATTTAAAACAAGCGATCATTTTTTACGAAGCAGCCGAACGTTTTAGATCTAAAACCATTTCTAATGAAAACAATACATCAACCTAAATTAACCGTTGTAGGTGCAGGTCCAGGAGATTTAGACCTTATTACCTTAAAAGGAGTAAATGCATTAAAACATGCAAATGTCGTATTATACGACGCTCTAGTTAATAAAATGATGTTGATGCATTGCAGACCAGAAACGGAATGTATATATGTAGGGAAGCGCAAAGGAAATTACCAGTATACACAATCTGAAATAAACAATCTAATAAAGGAAAAAGCCTTTAGTAAAGGCCATGTTGTTCGTTTAAAAGGTGGCGATCCTTTTATTTTCGGTCGTGGAGCTGAAGAAATGGAGTTTGCCGCAAAATTAGGAATAGAGACGGCTTTTATAGCTGGTATTTCTTCTTCAGCATCCGTACCAGGGTTTCAAAATATCCCGTTAACGAAACGCGGTGTTTCCGAAAGTTTTTGGGTGATAACAGGAACTACAAAATCGCATCAAATATCAACAGACGTTGCTCTAGCATCACAGTCTAATGCAACAGTGGTCATTTTGATGGGTATGAGTAAAATAGAAGAAATAGTTGACTTGTATAAAGCACAAGGTAAAGCCCATATACCCATTGCCATTATTCAAAACGGAACAACTCCACAAGAAAAAATAGGCGTAGGTACCATAGATACAATTGTTGAT
This sequence comes from Flavobacteriales bacterium, assembly GCA_965243605.1. GTDB lineage: Bacteria > Bacteroidota > Bacteroidia > Flavobacteriales > CAJXXR01 > JBMYYR01. Next base: position 13,215 of record CBDEVQ010000009.1, on the reverse strand, counting down.
ATTATTAAACGGGATCAATTATCGAATCCAGCAATTATTGTTATTGGAGAAGTGGTAAACCATAGAAAACAGATGGAAGCCATAAAAGTAAAAACAACACAATACAGTTTGGTTTGTTAACAGAACATACAAATGAACTTTATCCGATTTTTTTAAAAGTAAATCGGTTAAATGTACTCATAATAGGAGGTGGAAATGTAGCCCACGAAAAGTTACATTTCTTACTCAAGTCTAGCCCGAATGCCCAAGTTGAAATGGTGAGTGAAGATTTTCTGCCAGACATAGAAGATCTTGCCCAAAAGCATCGAGTAGAGCTAATAAAACGTCCTTTTAATCCCCTTTACATTCGCAATAAACACATTGTAATAGCAGCGACCAATAAGTTGAATGTTAATATAGACATCTATAACCATTGTAAGCAAATGGGGGTTTTGGTAAATGTAGCCGATAACCCTAAATATTGCGATTTTTATTTAGGTGGAATTGTCACAAAAGGACATGTTAAAATAGCCATTTCTACCAATGGGAAATCGCCAACAATGGCGAAACGGTTAAGACAATTTTTTGAAGAGGTCATCCCATCCGATATCAATCAACTGGTTGAACAACTACACCTGATTAGAAAACAGGTAAAAGGAGAGTTTAAATCGAAAGTGGATACCTTAAATCAGATTACTCAAACCATAATAACAAAGACAAATGATTAAAACAGATATACTTATAATAGGAGCAGGTCCCGTAGGATTATTTACGGTATTTGAAGCGGGATTGTTAAAGCTACGTTGTCATTTAATAGATGCATTACCTCAAGTTGGAGGGCAATGTTCTGAGATATACCCTAAAAAACCAATTTTTGATATTCCAGCATATCCAGAAGTTTTAGCAGGCGATTTAATTAAGAATTTAGAAAAACAGATTGCCCCGTTTGAACCGACTTACACCTTGGGAGAGCGTGCTCAGGATATTGAAAAACAAGAAGACGGAACCTTTATTGTAACCACCAACGCGGGAACCAAACACCACGCACCAATTGTAATGATTGCTGGAGGATTAGGTTCATTTGAACCAAGAAAGCCGCCAATAGACAATCTAGAATTCTATGAAAATAATGGGGTAGAATACATCATTCGTGAACCTGAATTGTATAGAGGAAAGCGCATTGTAATATCTGGAGGTGGAGATTCCGCTTTAGATTGGGCCATTCATTTATCGGATATCGCCAAAGAAGTATCCTTAGTACATCGTAGAAATGAATTTAGAGGCGCATTAGATTCGGTTGAGAAAGTCGCGGAATTGTCTAAAGCGGGAAAAATTAACCTCATTACGGAGGCCGAAGTTAAAGGAATACATGGTGAAAAAGCCGTAGAAGGTGTTCAAATAAAACATAAAAAACAAGGTGAGTTTACATTAGATTGTGATCATTTTATTCCACTTTTTGGTTTGTCGCCCAAATTGGGACCAATGGAAAATTGGGGACTAGAGATTGAGAATAAAGCCCTAAAAGTGAACAATGCATTGGACTATAGCACCAATATTCCTGGAATATATGCCATAGGAGATGTAAACACCTATCCAGGAAAACTAAAGCTTATTTTATGTGGATTTCACGAAGCAACAATCGCATTGCAATATGCGTATAAACGTATAAATCCAGATAAAAAGTATGTCATGAAATATACAACAGTAGGGGGTGTAAACGGATTTGATGGAACAAAGAAAGAAGCTAAAAAAGCCGTAGTCGTTAAAATTTAAGAAAAAGAAAATGAAATCAGCAGGGGTATTTTTCGGATCCGATACTGGAGTTACCGAAGAAGTAACAAACATCTTAATAGAAAATTGGGAAGGCCAAATTGATAAACACGAGATAACCAATGTAGGTATGGATGATTTTACATCCTATGATCTTATATTTCTTGGAATATCCACGTGGTACGATGGCGATTTACAAAGCGATTGGGAAACCTTTTTTGAAGACTTTAAACAGATAGATTTCACCAACAAAACCGTTGCCATTTACGGGTTGGGAGATCAGATTGGATATGGGGATTACTTTATAGACGGCGTAGGAATATTGGCCGAAGTGGTTGAACAAAATGGAGGGCGTTTAATAGGTGAATGGCCAACTGCCGATTACGATTTCTCAGAATCTAAAGCCGATAAAGGCAATGGGTTCTTTTACGGACTGGCGATAGATCATGATAATCAAGAAGAGTTAACAGACGACCGTATTGAACAATGGTTAGAACAAATAAAAGGAGAATTGTAATGGGATTAAAATACCACAAGCAAACCACTCCGCTTTAAGAAGAATAAATACAGCTTATTTAATCGCATAATGTCTGCTCTATAAGAGCATTCCGTTTATACCAAACAACATGTCTGACATAACCATAAAAATAAAAGACCGAAAGGGAGAAATCCATGAACTCATTGCACCAACAGATATGGGAATGAACATTATGGAACTTTGTAAAGCCTATGATTTACCTGTAGAAGGAACATGTGGAGGAATGGCCATGTGTGCATCTTGTCATTGTTATGTGCTTTCGGTACATGAACTTTCGGAGAAAAGTATAGATGAAGAAGATATGTTAGATCAGGCTTTTTCTGTAGAAGAAAATAGCCGTTTAGGTTGCCAAATCCCACTTAAAAAAGAACTCGATCAGTTAATGTTGGAATTGGCACCAGATTAATTATATACAACCATGTTAGAACAGAAAATACCAACGTATAACCTTGCGGTAAAAGATAAAATTGAAACCTATACCAAAACCTTGTTTTATGCCTTGTTTCAGGGCGAAGAGATGCAACGAGAAAGCATAAAACAAGCCAAATATTTGTTTTTTGAAATACTAGAAGACTGTTCTATTCCCTGTGAAAAACACATTTGGGAATCGTTTCAACAACAAATACCAACCATAAGAACGTGGTTAGACCTTGATGCAAAAGCAGCTTTAGATATAGATCCGGCGGCAAAAAGTTTGAGAGAAGTGTATCTGGCTTACCCTGGATTTCATGCCATAGCCATTTATAGATTAAGCCGAGAATTATGGGTGTTAAATGTACCCATTGTACCAAGAATGATGTCGGAATACGCACATAGCGTTACGGGGACTGATATTCATCCAGGTGCCTCTATTGGGAAAGCCTTTTTTATAGATCATGCTACCGGAATAGTCATCGGGGAAACAGCTGTTATTAAAGACTATGTAAAAATCTATCAAGGGGTAACCTTAGGTGGAATTCAAATTAAAAAAGAGTTGGGAACCGTAAAACGACATCCAACCATAGAAGATCATGTGACCATTTATGCCAATGCCACCATATTGGGAGGTGATATTGTTATTGGAGCACATGCTATAATTGGAGCCAATGTTTGGATAACCCAATCTATAGAACCCCATGCATTAGTTACATATAAATCTGCTGTACAAATAAAAACACAACATGAAAGCACAACCAACCATACTTGATCAAATTGGAAATACACCACTGGTAGAATTATCCACTTTAGTCAATAATAAAAACGTTCGAGTACTCGTTAAACTTGAAGGCAACAACCCAGGTGGCTCTGTAAAAGACAGAGCGGCCTACAATATGATTAAAACGGCCATAGAACAAGGAGACCTTAAGTCTGGTGATACTATTGTAGAAGCCACAAGCGGTAATACAGGTATTGCCTTAGCATTAATAGCCCAACGGTACGGACTAAAATGTATTTTGGTTATGCCAGAAAACGCCACACCAGAACGGGGTTAAAACCATGAAAGCCTATGGCGCAAAAGTGGTGTTAACATCCGTAGATAAAGGCATTGAAGGATCTAGAGATATTGCCCTAGAATTAAAAGAGAGTCATGGGTATACCATGTTAAACCAATTTGGGAATCAAAACAATTGGAAAGCCCACTATAAAACCACGGGGCCAGAAATTTGGAGAGATACCAATGAGGAAATCACCCATTTTGTTTCCGCCATGGGAACTACAGGAACCATAATGGGCGTGTCTACCTTTCTAAAAGAGCAAAACCAAAACATACAAACTGTAGGTACACAACCTAAGGAAGGATCCAGAATTCCAGGGATACGAAAATGGTCTCCAGAATATATACCTTCCATATTTGATAAAAGTAAAGTAGATCAGATTGTAGAGGTAAGCCGAGAGGAAGCCATGGCCACAACCCGAGCATTAGCAAAACAAGAAGGGATATTTGCAGGAATGAGCAGTGGTGGTGCAGTGTTTTCTGCACTTAAATTGGCCGAGACCTTAGAATCAGGAATCATAGTAACGGTAATCTGCGATCGTGGAGATCGATATTTATCTTCGGAATTGTTTGAGTAAGCTATTTATTAATAAGTATAAAAAATAGAGATGTTGTTTTATAAAGGCATAAAGCTTTTATAACCATTTCTTAAGAGAAGGGGAGTAAAGTCATGATAAGCTATTCCTCTTCTCTTTTATTTTTTAAAATTAAGTAAATACTTCCCCTCTTGAGAGGGGTTAGGGGTGTGTTAAACAAAAGTCATGGAGTTCTCATGAATTAATATTCATTACAAAGTTCTTGATACTTTTTATTCCTGAGGTCAAAAACACTCGAACGGACATTGCCTTGAATGTAGAACCTGAATTAATATTTTGACTAGATAAATCACAACATACTTAATGTTGTTCTTGATTCGTTTTGCATCATGGCAAAATGAATAAGCTAAGCGCTTTTAGCGTCGCAGTATACATGAAAAAGAATAGTTTTATTATACCATGACGCTATCGCTATGATTTTCCTCTTTTTTGCTTAATCAAAAAAAGGAAACGAAAAAAAATCAAATCAAAATAATGTTTATGCTGTGCAACGTTCATTCTCGAAGTTACAGGCTTCTCTTCTCATACTTCGAAGCGCCATTTCACTTCTTCATTCCCTTAAACTTAATTTTGACGGAATAAACTTATTAATTTAAAGGAAGAAAGAGAAAATATAATTTGAATAGGAAATGTCAAAATTCAGTCTTAATGAACGAAGGAACGCAGTGGCGTCTTGACGTCAGGAAAGAACGAATGAACTTTTGCAAAAAGTAAAAATCTGGTAGATCTTTAAATGAGAGAAACGGTGGAAGCCTTAAGCCCGAAGTACTGAAAGAAAGCATTCAGAAGATTTCCTCTCAGAACGTGTGTTATAAAGTTTCCATTATAAAAGGAGGTAGATGTGTTTGAAATTGAAATAATAATATTTTGATGTCCTATGCACAATAACTAATAATCTTAATTAAAAAAGGCTTTAACAAATTCCAATTTGTTAAAGCCTTTTTTAGTGAAATTAAATCTAAAGATTCTTATTTCATTCTACGTTTAAATATTAAACGCATAGACATATACTCTTTTCCTTCGTATTGGAAGAACATTTCCATTTTATGCGTGTTTTCGTCTACAATTTCAAACGTTTCTCTTACCTTCATAGGTTTAGACGACGTAATATCCGTCATTTCTCCTGATAGATGAATAATTCCTGTTTTTAGATCTTGCTTTCCCTTTAAAACCATCATTCCAGTACCAAAATTATCAATCCAAGTACTTGTATATTCTTTAGTCTTATTATCAAAAGCCATTGTACCTATCCCTTCCATCGGCATACCGTTGTAATCACTTTTGTAAAAACTCTGTTGATATCGTCCACCAAGAATCATGGTGTTTTCCATGGTACCTTTAGAAACAATAGGTTCAGCTCCAGGTTTCATCCACATGGTATTTTCGGTATCCCAAATTCCGTTGTTTTTTGCCCATTCAGCATGAACCTCAGAAGGTGTCATATAGGCTTGCCATTGTTTCATTTCTTCTTCGTTTTGTCCGAACGACAAAACGCTTCCAAGAATTAAAAAACTAAATAATAAAATCTTTCTCATGGTGTATATAAATTTATTAGATGTTTAGATGTATTACTCTATAGATTAAGTGGTTCGAGTTGAATACAGATGTTTTTCAACCCCTAAGGTAGTGAATTTAAATTTATGTTATGGGACTTGTAAGCCCATAAAGAACTGTTAATGTTGTTGTAAAGTGCTTGTTTTTAAGACAAGCTTAAAGTAAGAACCAATAAAAGATTATAACTCGTTATTAATCTTAATGACTTCTTCATCGCTTAATTCTTTACCAGGTTCAATAATCTTCACTTCTTTTGCCCCAGCATGTTCGCAAGAATCAATAATAGTTCGCCTTTCAACTTGAGAAATACCACCTTCAATCAGATCAAATTGTTGAACAACCGCTGTTATGTTGGGGGCTGAAGAAAATAAAACCCCTTTCGGGAATAGTTCATTAATGGCTTCTCTCATTAAGCTTTCTGCCAAATCGAAATCTGCAATAGCTAGTCTTTGGTTTGAGAAATTACCTGTTTTTTTAATACAAACTTTAGTCTCTGGAGAACATATAATAAATCTGTTCTTATAAATTTTAATATATATAGGACGAAATTTGAATTTTGAGAACATAAGTTTTGTTTTAAATGTCTATTGTTAGAGCGCGAAAGTAAGATATAATTCCATGAAATATGCTTTTAGTTATATGATTTTATTGGATTTTAAAGGCCAATTTATGTTTTGATAACTACTTTTCTTTAGGAATCAGAACATTGAATATTACACAGGGAAATAAAAACTTATATTTACCAAGAATAATAAATTATACGTCTATTTATGACATTTAAATATGCTTTAAAAGAAGAAGATTTTACATATGCTTATATGTTTAATGTCAACAGTAAAAAATCAGCTCGCATAACACGTCAAATCGTAAGGATTGTCTATCCAGGAATATTTATTGTGCTGGCTGTAAAATATAGAGAAACCTATCAACTTGCTCTATTTTTTATAGTCGTAAGTATTTTAGGTTTTGTATTTTTTGATAAACTATCTACTTGGCAATTGAAATCAAAGTGTAAGCGCATGTTAAGGAAACAACCCCAAAGTTATGTTGGACAACCTATCGTATTAACGTTTACAAATAATCACCTTTGGATAAAGGACCTTACTGGAGAGCAATGTTTAAACCACAATGATATCCTTCAAATTACAGAAGTAAAGGATTATTTTATTATCGACTTGTCAAATGGATTATCTATGCCCATACCAAAATCATCAACGGATATTAATGAGGCTAGAACGTATTTAGAAACAATTGATATTCCGTTTATTGCACAAATATCAGAGAAGTAGTATGAAGACTCCTGAAGTAATAACAAGAAGAGAACTCTTTCACCGTAAAATATTTACAGGCATAACAATACCTTTTGGGCTTATATTTAATATTGCATTAATTAGTGTAATAATGAATGAAGGGACTACAAATGGAGTCTTGATTATAACGATTTTTTATGGTTTTATTTGGCTAATTTTTAGTATCATTTATGGATTAGTTTATCTCTATTTTAGATATAAATCTCGTATGTTTAGTAAAAAGTATTCCGCTTATTTTGGAAGTGAATTAGCTTTAAATTTAGCTGTTTTTGTACATATCTTAAGTTTTACTGTTTTAATGTGGTTAATGGTTTATTCTATTGGATTTTAAGTATGATTAAAATAATATTATACCTAGTTAGCCTTCTAGTTATACCTTTGATAGCTGAAAGTATACATCATTTATTTTTCGATCAAGACATGGGGAAGTATAGATTACTTATGATTATTGGATTCTATATTTCAAATACAATTGCGATAGGACTTAGTGAATTTGTTACTAATTTGGGATCAAAAATAAGGACTTCTTCAGTTCATAAAATGACATTATATATCATAATATATGAGGTGAGTTATATGATTATATTGAAGTTTATGGGTGGTTGGAGTTTAATGTGTTTATTGAGTGTTAATATAGCCTATGTCTTAGGTATATTGGGGTATTTTGGCTTAAAGTGGTATCTGAAAAAAGAATAAAACCATAGAGGTCATTTAATTATAGTATTTTACAGAATTAAATATTTATTGAAATTGGTATGGGAAATAATAAAATATTAGGATCTGACAAAGAGTTTTTTCATCGTAAGATATTTGTAGGGTTAACACTTATTTCTTGTTCTTTATTTAATGTATTAGTAGGTGGTTGGTTATTTGGGAATGAAGCTGTAGAGTCTAATGTTAAGTAAGGATTGTTTATATCGAGTATAATAGGAACTGTTTTAAGTTTTATATATTCTATACTTATTATTTATATCCGAATTAAAACATCAAAACAACCCCGTAGATACGAATCGTTTTTAGGAGGTCGTACGGCTTTTGTGTTATCATATATTATACAGATTATTGCAATGCTCATTTTCATAGTATTTGTCATGTATATTAATTATCCTGGACCAAAATAGAATTATGGGGGTAAGAATAGCGTACTTTATATGTGAGAATTCGAAAAATATATTAGATAATTTTCACACAGACTTTTATGTATTCAGACAATTGGTATTGTCTAATACAGCATATTATGGCGATTTGATCTATGATGGAGAATTCCCTAAGCATATATTAGATATTTTAAATATAGAACCTGTAAACACTCATGATATATTTGAGGATGTATTAGATGACTTAATACGTCTTTACATAGAAATATTTGGAGATTCTGGATTCATACGGTATCGACATACAGGATCATTTATTAATAAGTGGAAATATATAAATAGCACAACATTAGTACATCAAAAATGTGATGTGCTTACCCAGAAACTTTGGAGTTATATTTTAGAAGGTCGATCCGTAACCAATGAAAATGAGCCATCTCAAGCTATTATGAGGGACGTGTTATTTGGGTATTGGAAACCTTCTGAGTTAAGGCCATTTTTAAATGCTTTACAAGAAACATTTGGAACAAAACAAGAGCTAATGGATTTCTATTATAATAAAGACCGAATAGATAAACTGTTTACTTATGAGATTGCAGGACTGGAGTGTGTATATGATATTTTAGAAGAGGGTATAAAAGAAAACAAAGAGATTATCATTCATATAGAAATGGAGTAAGCTATAGAGTTATACTTTGACGCTATCGCTATGATTTTCCGTTTTTTGAATGGTTGTTTGTTTTAAATGGATTTAACGATTCGCTATCGCTCTGGTGTCCTTGATGTAGATAAGGAAACGAAAAAAGGTCAAGACTTCCATGAAAATATATAACCTCTCTTCAAATCTCTTAAGTGCAACATCGTGATCTTCGAACAAGTTCTCAGCTTCAATGTTTTACTAAAGGTCTTTTTTGATAGAACATACATTTACCTGAATGTCGATAATTAATCAATATTTAGGATTGTCAAAATACAGGCTTAGTGAACAAAGAAACGCAATGGCGTCTCAACTTAGGAGAAGAGCGAATGAACTTTTATTGAGTAGATTATTTAGTGAAATATGAATGGATAAAAAGTTTAGGGGTCGTGTTTAAAATACCCTTTCTACTATTTTTAACGAAAGAGAACAGATTATTTGAAATTCGTTTTATACATTTATTAAATGTTGTAATAGAATAATAATAGCCTTGCAATAAAAGCTATTTGATATTAAAATATCTTTTAGTTAAACTGTTGTATACAATTTTAAAGAATGAAGAACCTATTATCATTAATACTGATATTCGTGGTAAATATCTGTTGGAGTCAAAATGAAACTACATCTAACATCTATAGACAAATTTTTGATTTGTCGCTATCGGACTATGATCAAATAGAATCTGAGCTTGGTCATTATATAGAGACTGAAAATGTGAAAATGCACTACATAACATTTGGTGACCCAATGCATACGCCTCTAATATGGGTACCCGGTACGGGGAGCTCTTCTTGGGAAGTTCTAAATTTTAGAGATTCGTTAGAGAGCCACAATTTATATGTAATAAGTATTGATTACTATGGACATGGACAAACTCCGATGCCTAAATCTGAAAAATCCATTTACCATATTGCTGATGACATAAAAATGTTAATGGATTCATTAGAAATAGAAAAAGCCATTATAGGCGGTTGGTCTCGAGGGGGGTATATTGCTTCTGCATTTTATGATGAATATTCAGAAGCCGTTTTAGGGTTAATGTTGGTGGATGGTGGTTCGGCAAATGGTTTAGCGCCAAGATATAAAATGGACCGTAATGTTCTACGTGAACGATATAAAAATATTAATGGAATAAGTGATTTGTTAATTACTTATCCAACAAAGTTTGAGGCATTTTGCGCGTTTGTAGATACAAATAAAATAGAAAGTCAATCCTGGATTTTAGATGGACTTAAAGTTGGATTAAATGGTGAATGGGGTTACACAACCGATATTTGGCCCGCTGTTGCCAACGAATCTGCAGAGTCTATGCTTAAGGCAGTTGAATCTCCAACATTAGCCCCACTTTTAGCTTCATCGACTTACCTTATGGAGCCTTTGATTATTTATAGGAATTTAAATGTACCATTGGTCATTATTGACCCAGTTAATGAGAATGATTTATGGCAAAACTATACGCCTGAAAATATAGAGCTGAAAAATTTACACCCTGAACTTGTATTTCATCAGATTTATAAGAATACCTTTCATAATGCTCATCTATCAAGACCAAAATGGTTTTTAAGAGATTTAACCATGTTAATAGGTGAAATTAACAAAAGGTAATAATCATGGTGTAAATGGTGTTTAGTAAATTACCAAAATAAATCTAGATTTTAAGGTTCATAATTTAAGTATGATTTCATACAAAAAGTCCAGCAATATTGCTGGACTTTTTGTGTTTTAGCTTCATATATTGACTGAAAATTAAGACGTTTATATAGAAAATATATCTCTTGGTTTTTGGTAATGAGATCTTTGGGTTTTAGATTCATTTTGTTAACCATAAATATGTTCAAATTTTCATAATACATGTAAGTTGTTTTGTTGAGGTTTAATGAATTTATATCAACATTATGTTATTTATTAAAATCGATATTTAGTTCACCGTTTTAGAGAGAATAAAATGGTTGTTGCTATATCATATGATAAAATCAATATAATAATTTTAGTGTATTGTTTTTTAATAATAATAAAAGGTGTTTTTTGTTTATGAAATATTAACTTTTAGTAAAAATTATTATATATTGGTGCAATTAATAGTTAAATAGCATTTAAAACGTATTGATTTTAGTTTAAAGAAACGATTGCGAAATTGAATATAGTTGAAGCTATAAATACATTAAAAAGAATACACTTATCATAATGAAGAGCAATTCATAGAAAGTAAATTCAATGATTGTTTGATTGTGAAATTTCGATATTGAATACTTTTTTTATTCACTCGAATAACGTCGATTTAACTAAATACAAATTGAAAAATATTCGACACTTGTTTGATGTAAAAATGGTATCATGAAATTAAAAATAGTGGGTATTTATTACTATAAAAGTAGAGAAATATTTAGATAAAATTATAGAAGAATTTCTTAAAGAGAGTAAAATGATTAACCCTTATATAGGATTACCAGATCAAATCAATGAATTTGATCTTAATACGCTTTTCGCTGATATAAATAACGCTTCTAATAGACACAAGTCGCAGGTATGATTAGAAGATTAATGGAAAGTATCAAGAATTTATTTAGCATGAAGCCATTTCCGCAATATATTCAGAGTGATAGGTTCGATTGCGGTCCTTCTTGTTTGAAAATAATAGCTCAATATTACGGACGTAAATTAAATATTGAGCACTTAAGAACCATATGTAGAATAGGCCCTGAGGGTGTTTCTATGGATGGTATTATTACTGGAGCAGAAGATTTAGGTATAAAAGGGTTTCCTGCCATGGTATCGTTTGAATCATTAAAGGAAGAAGTCCCTCTGCCTTGTATTGCATTTTGGAGAGATCGTCACTTTTTGGTTGTCTATAAGGTTACTAAAACGCATGTATATGTTTCGGATCCTTCTTTTGGAAGAGTGAAATATACGATTGATGAATTTTCGCAAGGTTGGTTTAATAAACCGAAATACAATGACGATGATACTGGGATATTAATACTTCTTGAACCTTCAGCAGATTTTTATACCAATGGAAATGCGAAAGAAATTACAGGAATTAGAACCATAATTCCGTATCTGAAAAATTATAGGAAATACCTTACCCAAATTATTGTTGGACTAATTGTTGGGGTATTTATTCAGTTACTCTTACCATTTATTACTCAGTCTTTAGTAGACAAGGGTATTAATATTGGCGATTTAGATTTTGTATATGTACTTCTTGCAGCCCAATTAACCTTATTCTTTAGTAGTTCTCTAATTTCAATGCTAAGAGGGTGGTTGTTATTGTATATTGGAGCCAGAACGAGTATGCTGATTACTTCGGATTATTTGGTGAAACTTTTACGGAAATCTACGACCTTTTTTGATAGTAAAACACCGGGAGATATTCTGCAGCGTATTAATGATTCGAATCGAATAGAGAGCTTTTTGAACGCAACACCTGAGACATTCTTCTCATATATAAATGCTTCTATATTCCTTTTTATATTAGGGTATTACGACATGACGATTTTTGCCATTTTTACAGGTGGTACGGTCATTTATACGTTATGGGTATGGTTCTTTATGAAAAAACGAGAAGAACTGGATTTTAAACGTTTTGATGCTTCATCTAGTATCAATTCAACATTAATACAAATGGTTAATGGAATCCAGGAGATATTGATTAATGGATCGGAAAAGAAACACCGTTGGGACTGGGAAAAGAATAGGGTTAAATATTATAAGAATTCTGTTTCTACATTAAAGCTTACACAGTTTCAAACGCTTGGAGGAAGTGTGATAAACGAGCTTAAAAACATTTTAATAACCTTTACATCTGCCTTTTTAGTTATTAATGGTGAATTGACACTTGGGTCTATGTTGGCTATCCAATATATTGTTGGTCAAATTAATGGTCCATTATTAAGTCTGGTAAGTTTCTTTAGAAATTTACAAGATGCTAAGCTAAGTATAAAACGTTTTAATGAAGTAGAATTCTTAACGGAGCACGAAAAAACATTAAACGACAGTACGCTCGTAAAACTCCCAAAAGAACCTCAAGATATTGTCTTGAAAAATGTATCGTTTTCATATTCAGGATTAGAAGATTATGTTCTTAAAGATCTGTCTTTAACCATTCCAAAAGGAAAAGTTACTGCTATTGTAGGAAACAGTGGAGGGGGTAAAACAACATTAATGAAATTATTGTTAAAACTTTATCTGCCTACAAAAGGTGTT
>CBDEVQ010000008.1:0-8646 GCA_965243605.1 Flavobacteriales bacterium | reverse complement strand
ATACAGCTAAAGAGTATGCAATGGCTAAGGCTAGTGGTACTTATAAATCTAGAGCTACGAAAAAAGAAGATGCTAAAGTAGATACTGCTAAAACGAAAACAACTAAAACTAAAAAAGTTTCATACGATACTGCTTACAAAAACAGAGATATGAAAACTTACGGTAAAATGGATAAAGCTACTTATATAAAAGAAGCTAAGCGTCAAAACGCATCTAAGAAAGCTGGTAAAGGATGGGATGTTAAAAACAAAGGTAGAGATACACCACCTAGAAAAAAGGTTAAGGCTGCTTCTGTAATAGAGCCTAAAGGAATTAAGAAAATAGAAATATCTACAAAGCTAGATCCAAAACAACTTAAAGCAGAAGTTGTAAAGCGTAACACTAAAACAGAAAAGCCTTCTAAAAGAGATGTGCGTAAAGCTAATAGAAAAGCTAAATCAGCGGGTAGAGCAAGCGATAAAGCAGCAAGAGCAAGGTTAAGAGGGCAACAAGCTTTAGAAAACGGCAACAAGCAAAAAGCTTTAAGGTATAAAAGAAAAGAAACACGATTAAATGCAAAAGCTACTAAAAAAAGAGGGCAAGCAGCAAATGCTATTAAGATAAAAGATTAAATGAAAAAGTTATTTCAATGGCTTACAGGTAGTGTTGTTAAAGAAATAGGCAACGCTATTGATAAGTTAACTACAACTGAAGAAGAGAAGCTTATTATAAAAAAGCAAGTTCAAGAAATATTAGAACAAGCTGATACAAATGCTCAAATTCAAGTTACTGATCGTTGGAAATCAGATATGGCGAGTGATAGTTATTTATCAAAAAACATTCGTCCATTAATACTTATATATATAACAGTTATATTTACGGCATTGGCTTTCACAGATGGTAACATAGGTGAATTTCAAATAGCAAAAGAATATATACCTATATTTCAAACGTTACTAGTTACTGTCTATGGAGCATACTTTGTAGGCAGGACTTGGGAAAAAGCAACAAAAATAAATAAAAAATAAAATAATGGGACAATTTTTAAATCAACCAGACTTTATAGAGTTTGGTAAAGTAGTAACACCAAGCAATACAATTAATGCTTCTACAAACCTTAACAAAGCTTCTTTGTGGGTTGGCGGAGGCGGTACTGTAAAAGCTATCCTTTCTAGTACACTTGGAGGCGTTGTAGAAAGTTTTACAATAACATCACCAGGAGCAGGCTATACCACTGGAGCTGCAGTAGCAACTTTAAACGATGATGGTACAGATGCAACTGGCTTAACTGTAGATATTACTGTAGACGGCAGTGGAGCAATTGTTACTGCTGTATTAAACAACACGGGTAGTGGCTATGTAGTGGGCCAAACACTTAGAATATCTGGAGGTACTTCAATGGCAGTTATCACTATTACAGGAGTTGATAATACACCTATAGCTTCACAAGCTGTATCTTTTCAAGGCGTACAAGCAGGAACTTACTTACCTGTTATTGTTGATTATGTGTTAGTAGAAAGCTCAAATCCAGCTTCTCTAATGATTGCGTGTCATTAATAATACTTTAAAACAAGTAACTATATACTTATAATATAAACAATTAAATTTAATAATTATGTCTAAAAAATTAGAAGAACAAGAGTTAAAAGAATTACAAGGAGCTATCAACAAGATTAATGAAATACAAGTCCAAATTGGAGGTATTGAATTACAAAAGCAAGACCTTGTATTATTCGGTGCTGAAGCAAAAAAAGAATTAAAAGAAATTCAAGCTTCACTTGAGAAAACTTATGGTCAAGTATCTATCGATATTCAAACTGGAGATATTCAAGAGAATGAGTCAGATAGTTAGAAAAATAAGTATTGGTAAAGATTATAAAAATGACGCCATGCACTACTCTGTTGGACAGGAAGTGTATGGTGGTCATACCATAAAAAATATAATTGAAGAAGAAACTAAGTACTCAATATATATTGAAAAGAATAATGAGATAATGCCATGGAAAGATTTTAATAAAAACATGGCAATTGCAGTTGAATATGATCTGCAATATTAATGAAGTCTTTAATTAATTTTATTATAGAGCCAGTCGGCGAAAGATATAATAACACTAAGAATATTGAAGGTAATGAATTACTTTTAAATACAGAATTACAAAATCACAACTATTCAAATAGAATAGCCAAAGTTATAGCAGTACCTAAATTAGCAGATACTGAGATTAAAAAAGGTGATGAAATTATTGTACATCATAATGTATTTAGACGGTTTAGAGACATCAGAGGGGACGAAAAAAATAGTAGATCTTACTACAAAGATAATATATACTTTGCAACCGAAGATCAGGTTTATGCTTATAAAAGAAAAAGTAACTGGCAAAGCTGTAAAGGATTTAATTTCGTTAAACCTATAAAAGAAACTAAAGCATTTTCTTTAGATAAAGAAAAAGAAGGTGTGGGAGTTTTATACTTCAAAGATCCTGATCTTAAAGGATTAAAAAACGGCGATCTAATAGGGTTTAGGCCCGGGGCAGAATATGAATTTGTTATTGGTAATGACAGAATTTATAGAGTACCCACAAATTCAATCACAATCAAATATGAATATCAAGGAAACGAAGAAGAATATAATCCAAGCTGGACATAGGGCTGTTGAAGAATTAATTAAAGTAGCTAAAGAAGCTATAGTTGATTCTGGTGATGATATAACAGCGGATAGATTAAAGAACGCAGCGGCTACTAAAAAGCTAGCTATATTCGATGCCTTTGAGATATTAACTAGAATACAACTAGAGCAAGATATTATTGATGAAAAACCTGCAGAGGTAAAAGAAGAAAAATCTTTTGGAGGCTTTGCTGAAAAAAGATCTAAATAATGTACGAGCAAACGTTATATAAAGTTATAACACCTGTAAAGCTTACCACTATATCAAGGCTTAACAAAGCTAGAAAGTGGAATTATGGATATAATAAAGAGCATGATATTGTTGTTATAAGTAAGACCGGGCAGATTGGTGAAATATATGATATAAATAATCTTAAAATAGCTTTGCCAAAAGCCCCAACTGGGATTGATAAGTCAAAAAATAAATGGATCCCTGAAGATTATCCTAAAGAATTAAAAGCTATTGACAGCATATTCGATTGGAGAGACTATCCGGAAAAATTTAAATTAAAATGGGAAAGCTATATAGATGAACAATTTAACAAAAGAGAAAAAGGCCATTGGTTCAATAATAAAGGTGTGGATACTTACATTACTGGTACTCACTTTATGTACTTGCAGTGGTCCAAAATTGATATTGGGAAGCCAGACTTTAGGGAATCAAACAGATTATTCTTTATATTCTGGGAAGCTTGCAAAGCTGACGCTAGATCCTATGGGATGTGCTACCTTAAGAACCGTCGATCTGGATTTTCTTTCATGTCATCAGCTGAAATTGTTAATCTTGCAACAATATCCTCTGATTCACGGTTCGGTGTATTGTCCAAATCTGGACAAGATGCTAAGAAGATGTTCACTGACAAGGTGGTACCAATCTCTGTTAATTACCCGTTCTTCTTTAAACCAATACAGGACGGAATGGACCGTCCGAAGACCGAGCTTGCCTACAGGGTCCCGGCCTCGAAACTTACCAGGAGACGACTCGATTCCAAGGATAGATCCAAGCAAGAAGCCCTTGAGGGTTTGGACACGACCATCGATTGGAAGAACACGGGTGACAATGCCTACGATGGGGAAAAACTTAAACTCCTCGTCCATGATGAATCGGGGAAATGGGAAAGGCCGAACAACATCCTCGACAACTGGAGGGTCACGAAAACCACCCTTAGATTAGGTAGTAGAGTAATAGGTAAGTGTATGATGGGCTCAACATCAAATGCACTTGACAAAGGAGGTGACAATTTTAAAAAATTATATAATAACTCAGATGTTACTAAAAGAAATAGAAATGGGCAAACTGCTTCAGGATTATATTCTTTATTTATTCCAATGGAGTGGAACTATGAAGGTTTTATTGATGAGTATGGTCACCCAGTATTTGATACACCAAAAGAACCAGCTGTAGGTCCATATGGCGACGTTATAGAGGTTGGAGTTATAGAACACTGGAATAATGAAGCAGAAGGTTTAAAGTCTGATCAGGACGCCTTAAATGAGTTTTATAGACAATTCCCAAGATCAGAAGAACACGCTTTCAGAGACGAAACAAAAAACAGTATATTTAATTTAGTTAAAATATACGAGCAAATAGATTATAACGAAGATTTAGGCAATACTAATGTATTAACTAAAGGTAGCTTTCAATGGGTAAATGGTATTAAAGATACAACTGTAAAGTTTACACCTAACCCTTCCGGCAGGTTTTTAGTATCTTGGGTGCCTGGAGAGCATTTACAAAATAAACAGATTGTATCTAAAGGATTAAAATCCCCAGGGAATCAACATATGGGTGCTTTTGGATGTGATAGTTATGATATATCAGGAACAACAGACGGTCAAGGATCTAAAGGAGCATTGCACGGATTAACTAAGTTTAGTTTAGAAGACGCTCCGGCTAATACTTTCTTTTTAGAATATATAGCTAGACCTCAAACCGCAGAGATATTTTTTGAAGATGTATTAATGGCTTGTATATTTTATGGTATGCCTATATTAGCAGAGAATAACAAACCTAGATTATTATATTATTTTAAAAGAAGAGGATATAGAGGTTACTCTATGAATAGACCTGATAAGCTTTGGAATAAATTATCTGTAACAGAAAGAGAAATAGGTGGTATGCCTAACTCAAGTGAAGATATAAAACAAGCACATGCGGCTGCTATTGAAACATATATAGATCAGCACGTAGGTTTAAAAGAAGATGGGCAATATGGTGCAATGTATTTTAATACTACTTTAAATGATTGGGCTGGATTTGATATAAATAAAAGAACCAAGTTTGATGCAGCTATAAGTTCAGGTTTAGCAATAATGGCATGCAACAGACATTTATACCACCCAAGACCACGAGTAGAGAAAGAAACAATAAGTTTAAAAATAGCTAAATACACCAATCAAGGTGGTTTATCAAAATTAATAGAAAAATAAAAATATGGCTGAGTCAGTTATAACAAGTTATTTTCCAAGCCAAGTAGCTAGCGATGCGGAGAAGATGTCCATGGATTATGGTACTACGGTAGGTAGAGCTATAGAAAGTGAGTGGTTCAATAATACAAATGGAGGAAGTTCAAGTAGATTTCAAAGTAATCAAGTTACATTTCATAATTTAAGATTATATGCAAGAGGCGAACAGCCTATACAAAAATATAAAGATGAATTATCTATTAATGGTGATTTATCTTATTTAAATTTAGATTGGAAACCTGTACCTATTATACCTAAGTTTGTAGATATAGTTGTTAATGGTATTTCTGATAGGCTATTTGATATAAAAGCCTATTCACAAGATCCTTATGGGGTTGACAAGAGAACAAGGTATATGGAATCTCTTATTAGAGATATGCAAACCAAAGAACTTAATGAGTTTGCTAGTGCTGAATTTGGAGTTAATTTATTTGAAAACGACCCTGAAACTTTACCTAAGAATAAAGAAGAATTAGATTTACATATGCAACTTACTTATAAACAGCAAGTTGAAATAGCAGAAGAACAAGCTATTAAAGTTTTATTAGATGGTAATAATTATGATTTAATAAAAAGAAGATGTAATTATGATTTAACTACAATAGGTATTGGAGCCGTTAAAAATGTATTTACTAAAGCAGAAGGTGCTAAGGTAGAATATGTAGACCCAGTTAATTTAGTTTGGTCATATACTGATTCTCCTTATTTTGAAGATATATATTATGTAGGAGAAGTAAGATCAGTTCATTTAAATGAGCTTAAAAAAGAATTTCCTTGGTTAACTAATGAAGAGTTAAAAGAAATAGCAGGGCAGTCGGTTACTAATAATGGATTTTATAATAGATCTATAAGTAATGTTAATAAAGATGATTCTAATACAGTACAAGTATTGTATTTTAATTATAAAACTTTTACTAATGAAGTATACAAAGTAAAAGAAACTGCGACAGGAGCTGCAAAAATAATACCTAAAGATGATCAATTCAATCCACCACCTGAATTATATGAAGAGTATGGTATTGAAAAGCTATCTAAGTCTCTTGAAGTATTATACGAGGGGGTAAAAATTGTTGGCGGAAGAATGCTTAAATGGGAACTGGCTAAGAATATGATTAGACCAAAGAGTGATTACTCTAAGGTCAAAATGAATTATAGCATGGTTGCTCCTAGAATGTATCGAGGTAGAATAGAATCTATAGTAAGTCGTATAACGGGATTTGCAGATATGATTCAATTAACTCATTTAAAATTACAACAGGTAATGTCAAGAATGGTTCCGGACGGAGTTTATCTTGATGCAGACGGCTTAGCTGAAGTTGATTTAGGTAATGGTACAAATTACAATCCGCAAGAAGCGCTTAATATGTTTTTTCAAACAGGTTCTGTAATTGGTAGATCGTTTACTCAAGATGGTGATATGAATCCTGGTAAAGTTCCTATTCAAGAAATAACTACAGGAGCTGGAGGCGGTAAAATGCAATCACTAATTGGCAATTACAACTACTACATGCAAATGATCCGTGACGTAACCGGACTAAATGAAGCAAGAGATGGTAGTACGCCTGACTCTAGAGCATTAGTTGGAGTACAAAAGATGGCTGCTGCGAATTCAAATGTAGCAACTAGACACATATTAGATGGAAGTTTATTTTTAACATCAGATTTATGTGAAGGTTTATCATTAAGAATTTCAGATATATTAGAATACTCTCCTACGAAAGAAGCTTTTATACATAAGATAGGTAATCAAAATGTAGCTGTACTTGAAGAAATGAAAGATTTATATCTTTATGATTTTGGTATATTTATTGAACTACAACCTGACGAAGAAGAAAGAGCTGTACTTGAAAACAATATACAAGCAGCAGTACAAAGTGGACTAATTGATTTATCTGATGCTATTGATCTAAGAGAAATTAAAAACCTTAAGTTAGCTAATCAATTATTAAAAATAAGAAGAATAGATAAGCAAAAGAAAGATCAAGAAATACAACAACAAAATATACAAGCGCAGGCTCAAGCAAATGCTCAAGCTCAACAAGTAGCTGCTCAGGCAGAAGTTCAAAAAGGACAAGCTTTGATTCAGCAAAAAATAGAGTTAGCAAACGCTCAAGCACAAATAGATACTCAAAAATTAATGCAAGAAGCTACTTTAAAGAAAGAGTTAATGCAATTAGAATTTGAAATGAACCTGCAACTTAAAGGCTTAGAAGTACAAGGACGTAAGTCAGAACTAGTAGACAAAGAAGATAGAAAGGACGATAGAACAAAACTTCAGGCTACACAACAAAGTGAATTAATACAACAAAGACAAAACAATTTACCAGCTCAAGATTTCGAATCAAGTGGGTTTGATACAATGGGTGGTGGATTCAACTTAGGTTCGTCAGACCCTAGGTAATAATAATAGTAACAATTATATAATATTTTATCATGTCAGAAGAATTAGAACAAGAAGTACCCGTTGTTGAGGAAGTCAAAACGGAAGAACCTAAACCTGTGTCGGTTGACGACGGGGTTATTAAGGTTGATTTAGGATTATTAAATAAACCAGTAGACGATGCCATTCCAGAGCAAGAAACAAATGAAGTGGATGTTGATCAACAAACCTCAGTTAGCGAAGAAGTGGTTGAAGAAGTACCACAACAACAAGAGCCCGTTCAAAGTGAAGAACCCGTTCTTGAAGAAATAACTAACGAAGAGGTTGCAGAACAAGTTGAAGAAGCTATCGAGAATCTTGAGGAAGAACTCGACGAAGCTATCGACAATAAAGTAGATAACGGTGTTGATCTTCCTGAAAATATTCAAAAAGTTGTGGATTTTATGAATGAAACAGGAGGGAGTTTACAAGATTATGTAAAGCTTAATACTGATTATGCTTCATTAAACGAAACACAATTACTAAGAGAGTTTTATGAAACAACAAAACCTCATTTAGATAGGGAAGAGATTGATTTTATAATGCAAGATAACTTTTCATACGATGAAGAGGTTGATGAAGATAGAGATATTCGTAGAAAAAAATTAGCAAGAAAAGAAGAGCTTGCAAAAGCTAAAAAGCATTTAGACGGTTTAAAATCTAAATATTACGAAGAAATAAAAGCTGGGTCAAGAATGGATCCAGAAACAAAAAAAGCGGTTGACTTTTTCAATCGTTATAAAAAAGAAAACGAGGAAGCTAGTAAAATAACTGAAAGCCAAGTATCTGTATTTAAGAGTAGAACAGAAAAGCTTTTTTCTGATGATTTCAAAGGTTTTGATTTCAATGTTGGAGAAAAGAAATTCCGCTACAAAGTTAAAAATGCAGATCAGGTTAAAGACACGCAGGGCGATATCAATAATTTTGTCAAGAAGTTCTTGAACGATAAAAATGAAATGAATGACGCCGCTGGATATCACAAGTCTTTATTTACAGCTATGAATGCAGATGCAATTGCTAATCACTTTTATGAGCAGGGTAAAACCGACGCTATGAAAGCAAGTGTACAGAAAGCGAAGAACATTGATATGGATCCAAGGGGGGTTCATGAAGAAAT
>CBDEVQ010000007.1:0-49481 GCA_965243605.1 Flavobacteriales bacterium | reverse complement strand
TATTGACTTACTTTTGCATCGGATTGTCTGCCTAAGAACTCAACATCGTGTTTAAATTTCATTTGTTGTAATGTATCTTCCATTTTAGGAGTCCAATTCATTCTTTTTCCAATAAAAAACAATTTATGGTTATTGGTGTCTTTAATTTTAAAGGCATCAAATGCTAGTAGAATATTGCAAATGTTTTTTCTTGGGTGAATGGCTCCAAAAACTAAAAAATATGGGTCTGGAGTAAGTGAAGGTTCATTCAAATTTTCTTTAAAAACAGCACTAATTCCATTGTAACACACCTCCAATTTATCTTTAGGTAAATCTAAGGTCGATTCAATATCTTTTGCGCTAAATTCTGATACGGTTAATATTTTAGTGGCTTTTTGTGCAAATTTGGAAGTCTTGTTTTGTAGATATCTTCCTTCCCAACCAGGAATCATTTCAGGCTGGTGTAAATAGTTAATATCATGGAAAACGGCAATTTGAGGAATCGTCGTTTTTTCTGATAAATATAACTCTGGTGAAAAGAATAGATTTATATCATGTTTTTTAAAATAGTATGGAAGCATATAGTTAAACCATAGTTCCCATAGGATAGGATGCCTTGCTTGCGGATGAACAACTACAGGAATAATATTTTCAGCAAAAATAAATTCAGAATCATATGGACGATCAAAATAGAAATAGAAGGTATCATTAGGCCTTAGCTTTACCAATTCTTTTAGGCTCTCAAACGCAAATCTACCAATCCCTTCAATTCTGTTTTTTAACAGTAATCTTGTGTTAACAGCAATATTCATTTAACAAAAGTAGTACTTTTGTTGCGCATTAAATACGAAATTCCTTTTTTTGGCGTTCCAATTAAATAGAGTCGAATTTTTATTTGTTTTCATGCAGAAGAGATTTATTACAAACTTATTTTTCTTACTGATTCTCAACTTTTTAATTAAGCCATTCTACATTCTAGGTATAGATGCAGAAATTATTAATAGAGTTGGGGCTGAAACGTATGGACTATATTTTAGTCTTTTTAATTTCTCATTTCTTTTTAATATCTTCTTAGACCTTGGTATAAACAGTTTTAATACCAAAAATATTGCCCAGAATGAGCAATTATTATCGAAATACTTTTCTAATTTATTAAGTTTAAAACTTGTTTTAGTCGTCGTTTATATTGGATTAACGGCGCTGGCAGGACTAATTTGGGGATATTCTGCTTATTCTTTAAAGCTATTAACGCTTTTAACTTTTAATCAGGGAATAGCTGCGGTAACCTTGTATTTAAGATCTAATCTTAGTGGATCTCAGATGTTTATTAAGGATAGTATTATTTCTGTGCTCGATCGATTTTTAATGATATTAATTTGTTCTGTGTTGCTTTGGGGGAATTTAACCAATCAACCTTTTCAAATTGAATGGTTTATTTACGCTCAAACGCTCTCATATGGTATAACATTATTATTTGCCTTGTATTGGGTATGGAAAAAATCAGCTTACGTTAAAATGAAGTTTAATAGAGTATTCTCTATGGCTATTTTTAAGCAAAGTATTCCGTATGCATTACTGGTATTGTTAATGACATTTTATTACCGAAGCGATTCTGTAATGTTGGAAAAGATGCTTGAGGATGGTGGTAAACAAGCTGGATATTATGCCCAAACATATCGTTTTTTTGAGGCTGGAAATATGGTTGCTTATCTATTCTCGGTCCTATTGCTTCCTATCTTTTCTAAGATGATAAAAACAAAAGAATGTTTGGGAGGTATTGTCAATATGTCTTTTAAGATTATTTTTTCGGGAGCTGTAATAGTTTGTTTACTATGTTACCAATTTGGAAATGAAATATTGGAATGGCGATATCATGATTTAAGTCCACAGTCTAATGACTTATTTTCGGTCTTAATGCTATGCTTTGTTTTTATATCTACTACGTACGTATTTGGGACTTTATTAACGGCCAACGGTAACTTAAAAGTATTAAACATTCTTGCAGGAGTTGCTGTTATTGTAAATATAGGATTGAATCTGATTTTTATTCCAAAATGGCAAGCATTAGGATCGGCAATTGCTAGTTTAATTACTCAAGGTTTTGTTTCTATTGCTCAAGTGATTATTGCGAAACGTAAATTTGATTTTTGCGTCCCTAAAATTGTTTACATTCAGTTTGTTGGATTTATTTTTGGTGTAGTTGGGCTGGCGTGGTTATGTGATAACTATATTGACAATTGGGGAATTGCAGCTGCTGTATTTTTTGTTACAGCCTTTGTTTTTGCTTTAAGTATAAATATGATACCACTTAAAAAAATGGCATACGTTATTAAGAATGATAAATAATTGAAATGTTTATTTAACCGATTTAATTATTATCATATCCATTAGAATATTGAGATTAATAGAATATTATAAGTAAAGTATAAAGAATGTATTAACACTCTTAATATTGTTGTTTACGAACGTTTGTAAAGGGCAAGAAGATTCTACCATTGTATTTTAAGACTACGAAATTTTATCCATGTACATGGATGATTTTGCAACTTGTAAATGTTTACCCCAATTTTCTAAAACAGATAAAGAGAGTACTATAGAAGAAGGATCGATGAATTTATGGTTTGATATTTTCCTCTATTCATTTGAAAATAAAGTCTGATATTATACAATCTAATAAAGTGTCAAAAGATTGGTATGAAGATAAGAGAGAATACATTCGAAGATCCAATCTAAAATAATTAGAAGAGTTGCAATAACTTGCATGAGCTCATGAATGTGTTTAGGTAGGAATTATAAAAAACAAAAAAGCTTCACATTTCTGTGAAGCTTTAAAAGGTAGTGGGCAATAAGGGATTCGAACCCCTGACCCCCTCGGTGTAAACGAGGTGCTCTGAACCAACTGAGCTAATTGCCCTTTTTCGTTTTAACTGGTGCAAATATAAAGGGCTTTTATATATTCACCAAACATTTTCTTAATGTTTTATTAAATTATTTTTTAAATAATTTATATATAGATATATAGCGTTTAATATTTTTTTTAAAGGCGTAATTTATTAAAAAGACGCTATTCATTGAGTAAATCACAGAGTTATTAACAATTTGTTTATAACTCTGTGAATAAGTGTGTGTTTACCAATATATTGGTGTTTTTCTGTATAATATGACTATATTTTATTGATTGGCTTGATTTGAATTAATTTGAACGATATATGCATTTGGATCAAGATCTTTAATTTGACCTTTAATATTAGATACACGTTTATTGTCTTTAACAATAAGTAAAAGCTTATTAGAACTATCTAAATGCATATGTTCTATCGGAGTATTTAATGATGATGAATTTAACATGTTTTGAATGTGATTATTTTGTTCAGAAAATATTAAAAGCGTTTTATTTTCAACCTCTTTTTGTAAAAAATGACTAATGGTTTGACTGATCGTAATTATGGCAATAACACAATAGGCTGACAAAGTGAAATCTTCAAAGGTGATTACACCAATACACACAATTAAAGCATCAACAATAAGAATGAGCTGATTAAATGGCAGAGGGGTATATTTAGATATTATACGGACCAATATATCATTTCCTCCTGTAGTAGCACCAGCTTTCATTACAATAACAACGGCAAGACCAATAAGAACACCTCCAAAAATAGACGATACTAAAATATCATTAACAACGATATTCTTTTGAGTAAACGCTAAAAGGCTATCAATAAAGATTGATACAGTTATCATAGAATAAGCCGTTTTAAGTCCCGTTTTTTTACCTAAAACTTTAGTCCCCCAAACGAGTAGTGGAATATTAATACATAAGGCAATCGTTCCTATTGGGAATTTAACGAACTGATTAACGACAATACTTAATCCAAAAATACCTCCAGGTACAATATTATGTGGTACAATAAATAAACTATATCCTAAGGCTAATAATATAGATCCCAAAGTTATTAATAAGTAATCTTTAACAAGTCTGTTAGATACAGCACTATTAAGATTGATATGTTGAAGAAGTTTGTTGCTTTTCATGACTTTAGATAAAAAAAAATCCCTTTGGTAAAAGTTTACCAAAGGGATTCAAGTTTTATAATGTGTAGTATATCTACGTTAAAACAAGGTTTACTTGGTAATGTGTGTTTGGTGAATGAAACATTCGTACAGATGACATAAAAATCGAAATACAGCGTTTTGTTGAACAGGTCCATTGATTAATAAATGAAATTTGTTGTTTTTTAGGTGTAATCTGTTTAGACATAATAGAAGTAGATAAAATGTGTCTTAAAACGGGTAAAGTATATAGCCCACAAAGTGATAAATCAAATTGAATTGATTTATACAAAGGAGATGTATTTTTAAGCATTATAGACATAACTTTAATGGTGTAATTTCGTTTTTTGATGAAATACGGGACAAATCTATTTATTTTATTTTCAATTACTGCAAGGAATTAATAAAATGTATATTAATTAATCTTTAGTTTAAGTCTTTAGGGTGTCATAAAATCTATGACGGTATTAATTTTATTGTAAAATACAAACCCTAAAAATTGAGTTGTAAATCCAATAATAAACCCAATTAATAGTTGTTCTGGAGTATGGGCCTTTAGCTCTAATCTTGACCATCCAACTATTCCAGAAATTAAGAATGTAATAATGATTGGAATAAACAATGGGTAACTCAGGTATACCGTAAAAACATATAAAGCCCCTGTAATACCTCCAATACAAGCCATATGAGCACTTGCTTTGGTAATGGGAATTAAATAGATGAGGATAAAAACACTTATCGCACAAGAAATGAAAATAATAGGTAATTCTATAGGTATATAAACACTATTCCTAAAGAATAATCCCAATAAAAGATATGATGAACAAGTAATATAGTAGGGGATACGTCGTTCTTTAACATCTGGAATTCGGATTGAGGAAACAATACCTAATTGTTTTAACAGAAACACACTTATTAAGGGTATTGCTAAGCCCACAATAAAAATACTTTGTAAAATAAGAGGTTTTAAATCATCTCTTAAAAAAATGACATCTTGATTAATTAGCCAATAGCAAGCCATAAATGGCAAGAAAACAGGATGGAATATAGTTGATATACCCGT
Source organism: Flavobacteriales bacterium (assembly GCA_965243605.1). Classification (GTDB taxonomy): domain Bacteria; phylum Bacteroidota; class Bacteroidia; order Flavobacteriales; family CAJXXR01; genus JBMYYR01. Next base: position 44,389 of record CBDEVQ010000007.1, on the reverse strand, counting down.
AGCTACTTTTCTCATTAAATTATATTCTTTTACGCATTCTAGCAACAGGAATTTTTAATTGCTCTCTATATTTGGCAATTGTTCGTCTTGCAATTGGATACCCTCTTTCTTTTAGCATATTTGCTAATTTTTCATCTGTAAGCGGTTTCTTTTTATCCTCTTTGTCAACAATTTCTTGTAGGGCTTTCTTAATTTCAATTGTTGAAACCTCTTCACCTTCACTATTGGTCATAGATTCAGAGAAAAATTCTTTAACGAGTTTTGTTCCGTACGGTGTTGCTATATATTTACTATTGGCAACACGTGATACTGTAGAGATGTCCATTTGGATTTCCTCTGCAATATCTTTAAGAATCATAGGTTTAATTTTACTTTCGTCTCCTGTTAAAAAATATTCTTCTTGAATTTCTAATATTTTTGTCATCGTAATTTGTAGTGTATTATGCCTCTGTTTTAAGGCATCAATAAACCACTTTGCCGAATCTAATTTTTGTTTAGCAAACAATGCAGCTTCCTTAGTCGCTTTTGTTTGTTTATCTTTTTTACTATTGAAATCTTCAATCATATGAACATATTGTCTGTTCACTTTTAAATCAGGAATATTCCTTCCGTTTATTAGAAGTTCAATTTCATTTTCAACAATTTTAATTTCAAAGTCAGGAACAATTTGCTGATGAGAACGTAAGCCTGTACTTGAATGAGAATTTCCAGGTTTAGGATTTAACTTAGCAATTAATGAGATGGCTTCCTTAAGATCGTCTTCTAAACTGTTGTATTTATTTCGGAGTTTAGAAAAATGTTTTTTAGAGAAGGCGTCAAAATCATTTTCAATAATTTGAATGGCTAAATTACGGGCTATAGTATCGTTTTTACGTTTTAATTGTATGAGTAAACATTCTTGTAGATTTCTAGCTCCAACCCCTGCTGGGTCTAATTGGTGTATTTTAAATAAAATTTCTTCCAATTTACTTTCTTCAATCATAATATTCATGTTGAAAGCTAAATCGTCTACTATTTCTTCTAAATCTCGCCTTAAATAACCATTGCTATTAATTGAACCAATTAAATATTTAGCTAGAGCTTCATCTTGTTCATTAAACGATAATAAAGTGATTTGATCCTCTAAAAATTCATAAAACGAATGAGCAACAGCAAAAGGTATTACCTTATCATCATCTTCAGATGACTTATTATTATTGGCGTAGAGCTTATATTGAGGGACTTCATCATCACTTAAATACTCATCAATATTAATTTCTTTAGCATCAATAAATTCAGTGTCTTCATTGTGCATTTCTTCCCTTTGTGTATCTTCTTCACTTCTAGTTTCAACACGTTCGGCACCCTCATCTAATGCAGGGTTCTCCTCAATTTCTTTTTTAATTTCTTGCTCAAGTTCCAACGTAGGGAGCTGAATCAATTTCATTAATTTGATTTGTTGAGGTGAAAGTGTTTGTAAAAGTTTATGATGTAAAGTTTGTTTTATCATGCTAAAGAAAGTCCTAAAAAAATATGCTTTAAAATTACTGTTTTTTTTAATATCCGAACTAGATTTTTAAAAAATAGAAGATACGAGATATTTCGATTATTAAAAAGTTTTTTAAAGAGTTAATATTGAAATTCGACCCTAATATAAGGTAAAGAGATTGTTTGTAGAGTCTATACCGTATTAATAATTTTTAGGCTTAATAAAAATATTACCTTTGCCCCAATTATTGTGTTATGAAGAATATACTTGTAATTCGCTTTAGTTCTATTGGAGATATTGTTTTATGTAGTCCTGTAGTAAGACATTTAAAGCAAAATGGACATAAGGTAACGATGATTACCAAGGCTGGATTTAAAGGTTTATGGAAGAATAATCCATATGTAGATGAACTTATTCTTGCAGATGATATTTCAAAATATATTTTGGACGAATTAAAAAGTAAATCTTTTGACATTATTATCGATCTGCATAATAATTCAAGATCTAATCGAATAAAACAGTCTTTATCTGTAAAGACATACACACTAAAAAAATCTAATGTTAATAAAGCATTATTGGTTTGGTTTAAATCTAAAGTGTTCTCTTCACCACATATTGTTGACAGATATTTAGAGACCATAGATCCTTTGATTGATCGGAAAGATTCATTAGGATTAGAATTTTTTGAAGATCTTCCGACAGATAAAATTTCGAATATTATAAGTCAGAAATACGCGGTTTATGTAATAGGTGGACAACACAAGGGAAAAATGATGTCTTTAAATGGTATGATTGATTTGTGTAAGGACGTTAAATATCCGCTGTATTTGTTAGGTGGGCCAGAAGATAAGATTATTGGAGAAGAAGTAGAACGCTTAGGATCTGATCAAATTATCAACTTAGCAGGTAAATTGAGTTTAATGGATTCCGTGAATCTTATTAAACAATCTACATTTGTGATTTCTCATGATACAGGATTAATGCATATAGCTTCTGCCTATAAAAAGAACATTATTTCATTATGGGGGGCAACAACACCAGAGTTAGGCTTTGCTCCATATAAACCGGGGAAGTCTTCGGTAGTTTTAGAAGCAAAGCATTGGTTAAGGCCAACCTCTAAATTAGGAAAACAAAGGTTCTCTAAGCATCTAAATTTTATAGATAGAATCCCTAAGAGTGAAATTTTAAAAGAAATGGATCGATTGTGGGTATTATAAATTAATCATAAAAAAAGAGAGACTAATTAGTCTCTCTTTTTTTTATAGTTATGCATAAACCAAAACGGAACAATAGGCAGATACACCTTCTTCTCGGCCTTCAAACCCCATCCATTCGGTTGTTGTTGCTTTAATAGAAATGTCTTCTAAAGGTATATTCATTACCTCTGCTAAACATATTCTCATATTAAGAATATGTGGTTTAATTTTAGGTTGCTGTAGAGCAATAGTAGCGTCAATATTTCCAATCTCTACATCTTTAGATCTTAAGAGCGAAATAACTTCTTTTAAAAGTAGTTTACTATCTATTCCTTTATATTTTGGATCGGTATCTGGAAAATGAGTTCCAATATCTCCCAAAGCCATAGCTCCAAGTAATGCATCACAAATAGCATGGATTAAGACATCTGCATCTGAGTGTCCGAAAGCACCTTTAGTATGAGGAACTAAAATTCCTCCTAACCAAAACTCTTCTCCTTCTGCCAATTCATGGACATCGAATCCAAATCCAGTTCTAAACTTTTTCATTAAATCAGCGTCTAGTTTGGATTAATTAGTTTCCTCTTTTTTGTCTTCACCACCACGGCTCTTCTTCTTCTTTTTCTTCTTCGCTGGAGTTTCTTCGTCTTCCTTGTCAGAAGCAAAAGCATCTAACCCAACATTAATAGAGAATCGTAATGTTCCTTGTAAAGGACTAAACGCTTGAGACGTTGTTGGAATTAAATAAGATACATCTAAAGAAGCCATCTCTAATTTTAAACCTGCACCTAATGTTGCATATTGTCTATTTCCTTTTAATTCATCTTCATAGAAGTATCCTGCTCTAAATGCAAATTGATTTTGATACCAGTATTCAGCACCTAAGCTAAATGTAAATTCTTGAAATTCACTTTCACCATCAGGAGAATCTGAGAATGATTGGAATATACCTTCTATAACTCCAACATCAGGATCTTTACCAGAAGTAATAACTCTTTCACCATCTATAGTTTCATATATAGGTTGAGTTGGTACTAAAAGTTTCATAGTTTCAAAAGAGAAACTCATAGAGTTGTAATTGTCGATGTCTACGTGTAATCCTGCACCAAGACGCATGTGAGCTGGTAAGAACTGACTTTGATCTTGAGAATCACTGTATTTTATTTTACCACCAATATTAGCAATGTTAATACCTCCAGTTAAATAAGCATCTTTACCAGATAAATCAAACTGAGCTGATTTATAGAATGCAGAGATATCTGTTGCAACTGCATTTCCTGGTTGACTATCTGCAAAACCTCCATCAGAAACAGCTCCATCTGTCAGTTGAGAACGAATATATTTAATGTTAATACCCGCAGAAAGTCTTCTAGATAGTTTCATAGAATAACCTCCTGTAAGGTTAAATTCATTTGGTCCAAATGTGTAACCTTTATCGTCAGCTTCTTGTCTGAATGTTACATCTCCAAGAGAAAAATATCTTAAATTAAAGGTAACAGCACTTTTTGAATTTAACTTTGTATATCCAGCTAAGGTCGCAATATTAACGTCTCCAACTAAATTTTCTAACCAAGGAGAATACGATAAACTTAACCCCGATTGTTTGTTAATAAATGGAAGTTTGGCTGTATTCCACATGATACTATTTGCATCAGGTAATGTTGCAACTCCTTGATCTGCCATACCTCCCGCTCTAGCATCTGGAGATATTAATAAAAAAGGGACAGCTGTTGTAACAACATTAGGATCCTCTTGTGCGTATAGTTTATTTGAAAGTAAACTTGCTCCACAAGCAAGTACTAAAAGTAACTTTTTCATTCTTTGTTTCTAAAATTTAACTGGACAAATATAATGTTTCTTCTAATAAACGCATATATTATTTAATTATTACAAGTTTTTCTATTTTATTCGTCGATTTTCCTGATTCAGGAACTTTAACACTTAATTTGTAAATATAAACACCTTTTCCGATAGAATTTCCAAAGTCATCTAATCCATCCCAAATTAATTCTCCATTCACTCTAGAAGTTGCATTGTCAATTTCTTTGTAGAGTGTTTTTACTAACTTTCCTGAGATTGTAAATATTTGCACTTGTGCTTCTATAGTTTGGTTTTCATAGTTATGTTCAAATTGAAAATCAGTAAAACTTGTAAATGGATTAGGGTAATTTAAAACATGTCTTAAGGCTATGTTTTCATTTCTAGCCACTACAAATGTAATTTCTTCTGTATTGGAATTGTTATAATTATCCCATGCTCTTAAACTAAGGGTATGTTCTCCCTCTTCTAAATTGGTTAAGTTGTACCTAACATCTCCTTTTTTATAACTATTTGGAAATGTTTTATAATAATCGTTTAAGATGATTGGTTTTGAAGAATTGGCATCAATTACTGCTGAAATATCATGACCAATACCCGTACCAACTGCATTAATTCCATTAGAATCTGAAAGAATAGCATATATGTCAGGATTATTATTAGTCAATCCTCCATCAACGAAAGATTCATCATTCATATATAAACTTATCTCAGGACCTACATTGTCTTCGTCTGGATTAGAAATAATACTTCCTACTTTTACATTAGTTTCTGCACCCCATGCATCAATATTAGACGTTTTTGCAAACATGGATATTTTACCTGTACCAACATTGTAATTAATATCTTTTGGAACAATAAATTCAACTTTAAAAAGTCCATTTTCAACATTAACCTCTCCTTTAAATATTTTGTTGGTTTGAGTTGTAAATGGTATAGGTAAAGCTAAATCACCACTATGATCTGTTGTGTTATCGTTGTTAAGGGTAAGGTTATCTCGTTTTTTATCGAAAACAGTAATGTTTAATGTTCCATTAAAAGTTGATAGAATATCACCTTGAACATTTGTTACATTTCCTAAAAGCTCTACTTTACTTAAAGCTTTAAGCGTATCTGTAAAATTTAAAGGAGCAACACCATTAATACTGGTTACATTAACCTTTTGTTTAGGATAATTAAGTTTTAACCCTGGATCTCCTATTAGTATGAAACGTCTTTTATTAGGGCTGCTATAATCTTGTTTAATATTAAACATAATTTCACCCATTGTAAAATGGTTCTGATCGTCATCTACTTTATTTAAATTTTCATAAAAGAATGTAGAAAGATCATTAGCATCAATAATGTTTAATTCTCTTGTAGATGTAAATAGAGAAATACTACCTCCATTTGGGTTTAATTGAACCAATTCACCAGCTGAAATTCGAGTTAAATCATCATATCTTGTAAATTCACAAGTAGTCGTTACAAAAGTTGGCATATTATTAATGTTAGTCCAACTATTAATCGTTTCAATGTCAAGAATACGTTCTGTAGCCCAACCTACCTCTCCACCATGACCATAGTAATGAACAACCAGTGATCCATCTTCTACAGCATCAGATATGGCTTTTTCTGCTTCTGGATACCTTTGCCCTCCAGAAGAATTGGTTTGTTGATAGGCATCAATATAAATCTTATTAATATTGTAGTTAATATTAAGTTCCGAGAATTCATCAATGATGCTATTGGCAGCAAAGGTTAAACTTCCTCGTTCCCAGTATTCATCAACGTCATCTGTAACTAATGCGAGTTGACTTTGCCAATCACCTCGAGTGTTAAAATCTTTATAAACCTTTATTTTATTAACCATGTCAAGACCTTGTTGATTGGTTTGTATAGCAAATCTCCCTATTGGTATATCAATATAGTTAGAGATAACAAATGGATTTCCTTCTTGAGGGTCTAAGCTCACTAAATAATCATCTGTAGCTGAAGATCTTGTAATGTTTAAACTATATTGTTCTTCAAATGTTGGAACAAAATTGGAGTTATTGTCTGAGTAATCTTTGTAATCATAAGAAGCATCTCCAAATAACATTACTGCTTTAGGTTGAGTATTGTTATCAATGTTTCTGTGGTATATCATACCAATAAAATCTCTTAATGCAGTCAGATCTTGACGTCCTGAAGAAAATTCATTATAGATTTCATCTGTACTGGCAAAAGCGACAGAATAACCGCTAAAACTTTCATGGAATTCTTTTAATTCTTTAGCCGATTCTTTAAAACTTGGATGAAAGATTAATATATAATCGGCTTGAGCAATACCATGTAAATTCTGATTGTCTATCGATTCAATATTATCAATTGAAAGGGTTTGAGTAGGATTAAAGGCAATGAATTCTTTTAATTCGTCAACATTTGCTTTAAAGCTATTATTCGATAAAGGTTGATTTAAGATGTTAGTATGTTCTGTAATATCCCAAATTGTTAAATTAGATGAGGTTGTACCATAGTTAAATGTGGCAAATCCACCTGCTTTCCAAGATTTTTTATCTCTAAAGTGTACTTGATCATTCCCAAATTGTAAACTGTTTCTATAGTTTAACATAATGTAATCTAAATATGCATAGGCATTAAAGTTACCATTGTTGTCATATTCTAAATTAAATGTAATGTTAGAATTTGGGAATGGAATTAGACCACTTTTTGCACCTGCACTTGTAGCTTTTGGTGGGTGATCAAATTGGGTAGGAATAGCTGAAAGTGTTTGAGTAAGTTTAATTGAAGAACCAATCTTCATATTAACTTTACTTGATAATGTTGAGTTTGCAACTGTTTTATATTCGAAATAAACAGAATCCGAAATAATTCGATTTGGTGATGATATAGTATAGTTATATTGATCCGTAATGTCAAATTTTTCTCCAAACCACTCTCTACCTGTTCGATCTAAATTTGTATATTGCTTTTCATGAAACCAAAGAGCATCGTAGCTATTAACTGTTGAGTTTGTAGAAGAAGTTACATTAGGTGCGTTATTAATTCTTTTACCAGGGCTTCCTTCACTAAAGCTAATAAAGTAATAGGCGTCATCAGAATAGATATTCGTTTCATGTTCAAAAATATCTGATGATGAATTATAATTCCATTGGTCAGGACCGGCAGCATAGAACAATATATAATCGTTACCATCAAAAGAACCATCATTACCATCTACAACCTGTATGGCATTTTCAGTAAGAGCAAGTGGTCTTTCTTTACTATTAACTTCAGGAAGCATCCCTCTATTTTGACCATATAATATTATGTTCGCCGAAACAATATTGTTTATACTAATATTGGCATCTTGTAAATCGTTTCCTGTAATTTTATGTACTCCTTTAGTATGTGTTTTTATTTTATACCAAGTACCTGTGGATAAAACAGAACTTGTAGGGTAATTGCTTTCAACTTTAAGAAGAGGCTTGTTTATATTTTTCCAAGTTATATTTAATTTAACCTTTTGTATTTTATGATCTATTAATACAGCGGGAAAAGAAATTGTATTATTTCTTTCATTTCGACCAATTCCAGAGGTGATATTTGAAATTATTGAAGTGAATTTTGAAGAATTAATTAATCTTTCACCTTCAGTTAACACCGTTTGATTAATAATATCTATTGATACAGATTCAATTTCTTTATCTAAACTAGATTTTATTGTATAGTTATAATGAGGGGTGTTAAATTCATCATAAGACGCTTTCTTAAAGTATAATACAGGCTGGTTTGTAGCCGTATTATTTTCGATTTCAGTTTGATCACTCCAAGGAATGTCAATCATAACTGTTTGAGCATTAATGTTAATGCTGAAAAATGAAGATAGAAGAAAAAAGATTCTGTAAAATTGACGTTGAAACATAATATTGTTGTGGTTAGTACTTACAAAGTTCAAAATAAACTGTAACATTTCAATGATATAAACTTATTATTATTTATAAAATTGCAAATAAGAGGTGGAAAATTAAAAAATAATTGTATAATTGTGATGTGAAAATATATGTATTTGTGATGAATAGATCTAAGTTGCTTTTTGCCTTTTTAATAATTTTAAGTAGTCTGTTAGTGGAAAACCTCCACGCACAGGATCCTACTTTTTCTCAGTTTTATTCCAATCCGATGTACCTAAACCCAGCGTTGGCAGGTGGGGAAGGATGTCCTAAAATTCATGTGAATCAACGTGATCAATGGCCGAGCTTGCGAGGTCAATTTTTGACCACCGCGGTTTCATTTGATAAAAACTTACCAGCTATTAATAGTGGTTATGGTATTCAAATGGTATATGATAATGCTGGACAGGGATTATTAAACTCTATGAAAGTTTCGGGTATGTATTCATACCAGTTAAAGATCAATAAGAAGTCTTATGTACTTGCGGGTGCCGAGCTTGCTTATAATATGAAATATCTAGATGAAGATAAATTAGTATTTGGAGATGAGATCGGTCCTAATGGACAAACGTTTACTTCTAATGATATTGGTAATATATCTACAAGTACAAACTTTTTCGACTTCTCTTTTGGTGCAGTTGGGTATACTCAAAAATTCTATTTAGGATTTGCGGCTCACCATTTAACACGACCAGACGATTCATTTTTTAATACAACTTCTGTAAATTCAATTATTATTGATCCTCAAAGTAGGTTACCTATTAAGTATACTTTACATGGAGGTGCAAACTTTTCTATTACAGGAAATGCAAGAAGAGGTATTATTGCTGATGGACCGTTTATGACTCTTGGTCTTATTTACCAAAAGCAAGGTGCAGCAGATCAAACCAATCTTGGTGTATCTGTTACAAACAAAAGTTTATCAGGAGGAGTTTGGTATAGAATGAACAGTGAAAACGCTGATGCAATTATTTTAATTGCTGGTTATACGGTTTCAAATGTTACTATAGGTTATTCGTATGATGCAACTGTTTCAGATTTAGCAGGTGAAACAGGTGGAGCACACGAGCTTTCACTACGTTTCCAATTGCCTTGTAAAGTGAAGAAACCGAAAATCGAGGCGATTACTTGTCCTAAATTTTAATTATCTTAGCCCCTAAATATTGTGAAAAAAACGACTAAAGCACAAAATATAATGAAGAATCGATTAGTTCTAGGGATGTTTTCGATGGCTGCTGTACTTACTTTATCATCATGTGGTGGTGGAGCAAGTAAAACATCAAGTTCTAAAGTTATACATTCAGCAACAGGATGGGCCGTTAATAGCGAAGAAAACGGTGGTTTCTCGTCTAACTTAAGTACAACTCAATACGTTCTACCAGGAATGATTCCTATTGAAGGAGGTTCATTTATTATGGGTCAGAATTATGATGACATATTAGGTGATAACAACAGTGTTCCAAGACGAGTAAGTGTTGCTTCATTCTTTATGGATGAAACAGAGGTGACAAATATTCACTATAGAGAATACCTTTATTGGTTAGAAAGAGTTTATGGAGAAAGTTACCCAGAGGTTTACTGGAATGCAATGCCTGATGAGAATGTTTGGCGTTCTAATCTAGGATACAATGAGCCTATGATTGATAACTACTTAAAGCACCCTGGTTTTAACTACTACCCAGTTGTAGGAGTTAGCTGGAAGCAAGCTGTAGATTATTCAAACTGGAGAACAGACCGTGTAAATGAATATACATTGGTAAATGTTCGTGCTTTAAAATGGAATAACGACCAGTATGATGATGATAACTTCAATACAGAAGCTTATTTAGCTGGTAAATATATTGGAGAGCAAGATAATGGTATTGCTGATAGACGTAACCCGGATAATAAAGAAGGACGTCAAGCAACTATTTCTGATGGTGTTTTTCAAGCTGGATACCGTTTACCAACAGAGGCTGAGTGGGAATATGCTGCTTACTCTCATATAGGTAACACAATTGAGGAAAATACGTATAATGGTAAATATTTCCCACGTGGAGGTAAAGATAGTTCATTACGTCACTTAAGAAATGCTACAGTGAATGGACAAGGTTCTTTCTTAGCTAACTTTAAGAGAGGGAAAGGTGATAATATGGGTGTTGCAGGATGGTTAAACGATTCTGGATCTCGTACTACGGAAGTTAAAACTTTCCCACCTAATGACTTTGGTTTATATGACATGGCAGGTAATGTTAACGAATGGGTATTAGATGTATACCGTGAAGTAACTGTTGATTATGACGATTTCATGCCATTTAGAGGTAATGTTTATACTGAATTAGCTCGTGATGAAGAAGGTCAAATTGCAGATGTAGATTCATTAGGACGTATTGCTCATGTTCAACCAGAAAAAGGTGATCTTGAAAACAGAAGAAACTATAATCAATCTGATGTTCGTGCATATAAAGATGGAGATGTTCAATCTTCTATCTATTATTCTAAAGGTGGATCTAAAGATGGATCGTCAATTGTATATGATGAAAACGCAACGTTAGTTTCTAATTCAACACGTGTTTATAAAGGTGGATCTTGGAAAGATCGTCAGTACTGGTTAATGCCTTCTACAAGAAGATATTTAGATGAGAATTTATCAACTGCTGATATCGGATTTAGATGTGTTATCGATCGTATGGGATCTCAAGCAATCCGTTACGTGAAATAAGAAATCATAAGATTTTAAATATATAAAACCAGCTATTTTAGCTGGTTTTTTTTTGACTATATTTGTTTTTATGTTAAAGACTCTTTACAAGTTATTCTTGAATTCTTTTGGAATTTCAACAGATACCAGAACTATTCAAGAAAATCAGATATATTTTGCCTTAAAAGGTGATAATTTCGATGGAAATAAATACGCTGAAATGGCTCTTGAAAAAGGAGCCTTATGTGTTGTTGTAGATGATGCTTCTGTGCTTATTAATAAGCAAAATAAACCTTATTTTTTAGTAAGTGATGTTTTAGATACTTTACAAAGGTTAGCTAAATACCATAGAGAAATTATAGAAATACCTGTTTTAGCCATAACAGGAACGAATGGTAAAACCACTACAAAAGAACTTATTTATACAACGCTTTCAGAAAAGTACAACGTATTTGCAACGAATGGGAATTTAAATAACCATATAGGAGTTCCTTTAAGTCTACTTTCTATCACTGAAAAGCATGAGATTGCCATTATCGAAATGGGTGCAAACCATCAAGGGGAAATAGCAATTCTTTGCGATATAGCTAAACCTAATTATGGGTTAATTACAAATATTGGAAAGGCCCATTTAGAAGGTTTTGAATCTGAAGATGGTATTCTAAGAACAAAAAAAGAATTATTTGATTATATATCGAATAATGAGGGTATGTTTTTCTATAATTTGGAAGAATTAAATATTCACAATTTCGCTAAATCATATCCTAATATTATTACGTATTCTAAGCTTGAAGAGAATAGTAACCATAAGTATAAAGTTACCAATTCTAAGATAGCTTCTTCCATTTCTGTTTCTGATATTACAATTCAATCTAACCTTTTTGGAGATTATAATGCGCAAAATCTAGCGGCAGCCTATGCGGTAGGTCAACATTTTAAGGTGAGTGACGAGCAATGTAAACATGCATTAGAGTTATATACACCAAAAAATAATCGATCACAGATTGTTAAAACAGAAATGAATGAACTTATTGTAGATGCATATAATGCAAATCCTACAAGTTTAAAACTTGCGATATCACAGTTTTTATCTTTACCTAATACGGGTAAAGTTATTATAATAGGTGATATGTTTGAGTTGGGAACTTTTAGTGAAGCTGAGCATCAAAACATGGTTGATCTATTAGAAAATGATTTAAACGGTTTCGAAACGGCTTTTTTAGTAGGAAAGTGCTTTTCTAAAACAGAAGTAAAGCATTTGGATAAAATATGTTCATTTACGGATAGAAAAGAATTAGAAGGTGAATTAGAGAAATCTAAGTTGTATGATAAGCTTATTCTATTAAAAGCAAGTAGAGGTATTGGTTTAGAACAGGTTGTTAAGTTATTATGATTAATAGTCAGAAGTTAGATTTCTTAGTGTCTAAGGAACAAGCATTATCTTGGGCATCTTCTTTTGATCAGTATACATTTTTAGATTCTAATTCATATTCACATGGATTTGGGTTAGAACATTTTGATTGGATTTTAAGTATTTCGAAGAAAAATAGTTGTCATTCGTTTAATTCGGATCCGCTTGATTTTTTAGAAAAACACCATTCAGAGGTTTTATTTTTTCATTTATCATATGATCTTAAGAATTCATTAGATAAAATATTATTTAGCGATAATCCAAAGGCATTTAATATTCCATATGCCAATATTCAGCTATCTGATTTCATATTATACTCAAAAGACAACAGTTTATATTTTGTGGATATCAATCTGAATTTTTCTCAAAACGATAGATTTAATATTCTTAATTCAAAGATAAGCAAGAGAGAATATAAGTTTGATGTGAATGCACGTTGGGCTAAAAATGAATATAAATACGCTTTTAATAGGTGTATGGATTATTTGCAACGTGGTGATATTTACGAAGTGAATTTATGTCAAGAATTTATTGTTAATGAATTCAATGTAGAGCCTGAACAATTTTTTATAGATCTTAATAAACAAGCTAAAGCCCCATTTAGCGCTTGTATGAAGCTAGGTGGATATTATGTGCTTTCTGCTAGTCCTGAGCGATTTTTGAACTACGAGAAGGGTCGATTGTTATCTCAACCCATTAAAGGAACCAGGCCTAGAAAATGGAATAAGCAGGATGATTTAAAACAAATTGAAGATTTAAAGACGAGTATTAAGGAAACATCAGAGAATAAGATGATCGTTGACTTAGTTCGTAATGATTTGTCACATTATGCTCGAAAATCGAGTGTAGTTGTAGATGAATTATGTGAGATCTATTCCTTTCCTAATGTACACCAAATGATATCTACTATTTCTTGCGAATTAGAGTCTAATTCAGATTTATGGAAAGCATTTTTAAAAGCTTTTCCAATGGGTTCTATGACTGGGGTACCAAAAATTAGATGTATGGAGATAATAGAAGAACTGGAAAGTTTCTCTCGAGAATCTTATTCTGGAACCATAGGATTTTACACACCAGAATTCATGGACTCTAATGTTTTAATTCGATCTGTATTTTATGATAAAGTAAAAGAAATAGCCCGTTGTGGAGTTGGTGGGGCTATAACTATACGTTCTGAAATGGAAGAGGAATATGAAGAATGCCTGGTTAAAATACGTGGTATTATTCAAGTTCTAGGTGGTGATTTAAAGCTTTAATTTATCCAAATTTTAGATGTTTAACGGTCAAACCATTGTTCTTTAACATTTTTAGAGCATCAATTCCAATTTGAATATGATCTTCAACAAATTTCTTGGTTATCTTAAGATCACTTTTTTCGGTCTTTACACCTTCAGGAATCATAGGCTGGTCAGATACAAGTAATAATGCTCCAACTGAGATTTTATTTGCAAATGCAGTAGTGAAAATGGTTGCTGTCTCCATATCTATTGCCATACAGCGTGTTGCTTTTAGATATTTTTTAAACTGCTTATCATGCTCCCAAACCCTACGGTTTGTTGTATATACGGTTCCAGTCCAATAATCTCTTGCATGGTCTCTTATTGTAGTAGAGATCGCTTTTTGTAAGGCAAAGGCTGGTAATGCAGGTATTTCAGGTGGAAAATAATCATCGGATGTACCTTCACCTCTAACAGCGGCAATAGGTAGTATTAAATCTCCAAGTTGATTCTTCTTTTTTAATCCTCCACATTTTCCTAAAAATAAAACGGCTTTAGGAGATATTGAAGATAAAAGATCCATTACGGTAGCTGCATTCGGGCTACCCATTCCAAAATTAATAATGGTTATTCCTTTAGCGGTTGCAGTTTGAAATGGTCTGTCTTCACCAATAATAGGAACACCATGTTTTTCAGCAAAAATGGTTACATAATTAGAGAAGTTTGTAAGTAGAATATATTTACCGAAATTTTCATTTTTTACACCCGTGTAGCGATAAAGCCAATTGTCTACAATTTCTTTTTTTGTTTTCATGTTAAAATAATTGAATTGATAATTATAATATAAGACGTTACAACGCCTAAAATTTAATACTGTCAAGATAATAGATATTATCTTATTTTGTATTTATTAAATGTTGAGATAACAATATATACCTATTAAATGATAAATAAGTATAATTGGAAGGTTTTAAATAAAGGAAACTTTAGTTTTTGTATTCTAAGAACCAAATGAATTAAAGCGAATTCGATAAACATTTATCCCAAATAAAGCTTTTTGATTCTACCTTATGTGGAATAATATCTAAGCTCAATAGTTTATCTTGAACTTTATCAATCATCTCTAAGTCTATTGGCTCCTGTATGGCCCATTCTGTTTCTGAATACCACTTTTTAACGTCTTGAAATTTTAAATTGTATAACTCAGAAATTTGCATACAAGAATCTGGGTTATTAATAAAAGCGTAATTAGATTGATAAATAGTATCTAATAAATGTTCTACTAAAATTTCATTCTTGTTCAGAAATTCAGTGCGAATGGCAATCATAAAACTTGGCCATGGAGTAGGGCAAACATCAACACATCTAAACTCCCCATTGTCTACAAATGGTTTTGTGGTATACTTTTCCCACATAAAGTAATCAGCAGTATCATTTTTTAATGCCTCTCTTCCTCCATCTAAATTTCGAATAACGTTAAATTTAAGATTGTTTACAGGCCAGTTGTTGTTGTCTGCATTAACGTAAGACATGAGATGAGATCCAGACCCATATCGACTAATAGCCGCAACTTTATCTTTAATGTCTTCAGGAGAGGTAATTGTTGAGTGATTGGCTACATGAATACCCCATTGTAACGGACTTTGAATAAATACGCCAATTAATTTAGCATCATTACCTTTAATAATATCGGCTACAATACCTTCTGTTAAAACAATAGCAATATCAATTAAGTTGTCTCTTAAGGCTTTAGTCATTTCACCAGTTCCGCCTTTAAAGTCTGTCCACTTTATATTTAATCCTTTTTGAGCGAATAAGGTTTGATCTTTTGCTAAATGCCAAGGTAAATTAAAGTGTTCTGGAACACCTCCAACTCGAATTGTTTTACTTGTTTTCATAGTTTAAGAATTATGCAAATGTACTATTCTTTTTAATTTAATGTTAAAAATAGAGTATTCAAAAGTAATTTAATGGTTATTTCCATTGGTTTTTTTATTGTTATAGACACTGTGCGAAGGTTGATATTGTAGGTGTGTTTAATTAACCTAAAAGAAGCATTAAAACGAAGACAATTTATGGATACCCTTTGTTATAGGTAGTGTTTTTGAGAATATGAACAATAAGCATTTTTTGGTTGCAATATTTAAGGTTTGTTTGAGATAATATTATGATTTAAGAAAATTGATGGATAATTAGCGAGTAATACAAACATCCAGAATTCATATTCCACTTTTTCTGACTTATCTTTACCGCATGGAATTAACAAAATATCAATTAGGAGAAGTGTTGTTGGTTGATAAACCTTTAACCTGGACATCTTTTCAAGCTGTAAATAAATTAAAGCATGCCATCCGTAGAACATACGGTTTAAGAAAAATAAAAATAGGGCATGCTGGTACTTTAGATCCTTTAGCAACTGGATTGTTGATTATTTGTACAGGGAAAAAGACCAAAACCATTGAAACGTATCAAGGGCAAGCAAAAGAATATACCGGAACTATAAAATTAGGGGCCACAACTCCTAGTTACGATTTAGAAACGGAAGAAAATGCTCAGTTTTCCATAGAACATATTACTGAAGAGGATATTTATAAAGCAGCAAAACAATTCATAGGAGAGCAAGATCAATTTCCTCCAATTTTTTCTGCAATTAAGCAAAAAGGTGAGGCTATCTACAAAAAAGCACGTAGAGGAGAAGATGTTGTTGTAAAATCTCGTAAGATAACGTTCTATGAGGTTGAGATTACCGAAATTAATATGCCTTTTGTATCATTTAGAGTGAAATGTAGTAAAGGAACATACATACGTTCTCTTGCTTATGACTTTGGTAAAGCTTTAAATTCTGGAGGATATTTATCTAAACTTAGGAGAACTAAAATTGGCGATTTTAGTGTAAATGATGCATTAAGTGTAGAAGCATTGGCAGAAAAAATTTCTAATGAGGAATTCAAACCAGAATAATCCGTAAAATATTGTATATTTGTACACTTTTTACTAAAAGAAAATTGTTCGAAATATGAAAATGAAACTGTCTCATTTCAACTTTGATCTTCCTGAAGAATTAATTGTTGATAGACCTGCAAAAAATAGAGATGAATCTAGATTAATGGTTGTTCACCGTAAAACCGGAGAAATTGAACACAAAACCTTTAAAGATGTAATCGACTATTTTGATGATAAGGATACCTTTGTTTTTAATAATACGAAAGTATTTCCAGCACGTATGTATGGAAACAAAGAAAAAACAGGTGCTGAGATAGAAGTATTTCTATTAAGAGAACTAAGTGCTGATCAACGCCTTTGGGATGTATTGGTAGATCCTGCTAGAAAAATAAGAATCGGAAATAAACTTTATTTTGATGAAGAAGAAAGTTTAGTTGCTGAAGTTATTGATAATACAACATCTAGAGGACGTACACTTCGATTTTTGTATGATGGACCTTATGAAGAGTATAGACAAAAATTACTTGAATTAGGATCTACTCCAATACCTAAGTTTATTGAGCGTGAACCAGATGCTGAAGATGATGAACGTTTTCAAACAGTATATGCTAAAGAAGTTGGAGCTGTTTCAGCACCTTCTGCAGGGTTACACTTTAGTAAGCATTTATTAAAGCGTATGGAGATTAAAGGTATCCAAAAGGCTGATGTTACTTTACACGTAGGTTTAGGAGCTTTTAGAGATGTTGAAGTTGAAGATTTATCTAAGCATAAAATGGATTCGGAAGAAATTCATGTTAGAGAAGATCAAGCAGAAATTGTAAACGATACAATCAAGAAAGGAAATAAGGTTTGTATTGTTGGTACTACAACTATGCGTACAGTTGAAAGTTCTGTTTCTACAAAGAATACATTAAACGAGGTAGATGGATGGACTAATAAATTCATCTTTGCACCATATGAATTTAGAATTGCTGATGCAATGATAACAAACTTTCATTTACCAAAATCGACATTAATGATGATGGTTTCTGCATTTTGTGGTCACGATCTTTTAATGGATGTTTACAAAGTAGCAGTTAAAGAAAAATATCGTTTCCATACTTATGGAGATGCGATGTTAATTATTGACTAACAAAATAAGTTTGTAATATATACAAAAGACTATCTGGAAACAGATGGTCTTTTTTTTAAAACAAAAATTATGTCTTACGAGATACAATATAGGTTGTTAACGGATACAGAAAAAGAGCTTTTTTATAAAGATTTCATCAATTTTTTAGCTGTACATGGTATATCAGGTGAAGAATGGGAACGCATTAAAAAGGACGATAAACATCAAATGATGTTAATGTTTGCTCAATTTAGTGATTTGGTAATTCATAAAAGCTTATTAAATATCAAGTATGCTTATAAGCTGGATGAAGAGACTATAGTTCTAACCAAGTTTGGGGATTCATCGTTTAATATATTGTCCATTCCTAATAATAATGAATTTACAGTTGAGGATGCTGAAGCATTTCTTAAGGCTAGCGCAAAATTAGAAAGTATAATAGAATTGCCTTATCCTGAAAAGGGTAGAGAAAAGTATATTTTTCAATTAACAGGTTTAGATGGATATATTCCTTGTGATAACAAACTTTGGGATTTTCTTTAGGTTTGAATAAACGTTTTAATTAAACACAAAAAAAGGTGCCTTTAGGCACCTTTTTTTGTTATGGTTGAGTATTTATTTTGTTTGTGGAGCCCTTTTGTGTTTTATACGGTACCAAATAATATAAAGGATAGATAATAAAAACATAAAGCTTCCTAACAAAAAGACTTCGAAGAAGTTTTCTAGTTGACTAGAATACATTGTTCCACTTATAAGTGCTCCTAATCCGATACCAATTTCTAATGCAATAAACATTGTAGAAAAGCCTCTACCAAGCTTATTAGGGTCCGATAAGTCAACAGTCCATGCAAATAACGTTGGAGAGGCTGTTCCTAGTCCAAATCCTAATATAATAGCAGAAATAACCATTGTTGTTAATGAATCGCTATAACTTAAAATAAGCATTGCAATTAATGAAACCAATAATGCATAGAATAGAACTGGTACACGTCCATATTTATCAGAAACTTTTCCAGCCACAACACGAACGACTACAGAGCTTAATACATATATGGAAAAATAAGTGCTTTTATCCTGTATACCAATAGAGTCAGTAAAATCTGGAATGATGGTAAGAATAATACCAAAACTAAATTCACAAAGAATCATTACTATGGCTACTGGAATTACGTTCTTATCGTAAAAATCGGTTGTATTTATTCTAAATATTTCACCAATATTATTCAGAGTTAATGTTTTGCGTTTAGTAGAATCCTTTATGGTTAATGATAATAAGAAGGTAATCAAAGAGAAAATACCAGCTATGTAAAACATAGTTTCAATATCATAAGTCATCTTAGACCAAGATCCAATCATTGGACCTACAGCCATTCCAATACTGCAAAAGAAGCCTAAATACCCCATGGCTTCACCTCGCCTACTCAATGGGACTAAATCTGCAATATATGCAGAAACTCCTGTTGGGTTAAATCCTGTGGATAGTCCATGGAAAAATCTTAGAATAAGAAAAAAGAAAATGGAATGCGATAGTGGGTACAGGAAATTAACAACCATGCAAACAAATGCACCAAATACAATAGCATATTTTCGACTAAAAACATCGGTTAGTTTTCCACTAAAAGGTCTCGATAAGGCTGCGTTTAGTGTAAATAAAGATATAATAAAACCTTTATAAGCCTCTCCTCCTAAAGAATCTAAATACGCAGGTAACTCAGGTATAATTAAATTAAAACTAATAAAAAAGAAGAATGCACAAAGTAAGAGTAAACAGAATTCTTTGGTAAATAGACTAGGGGAAGTGTTCAAAATATGGAATGTAAAAAATCCGACATTAATAATGTCGGATTATGAGTATTTATAATAAATTTTCAGGTATATCGCATACAGGAATAGGTATCATTTTATGAAGGTTTGAGCGATGAAAGCGTTTGTAAATTTTAAAAACTTCAGCTTGTCGTCCAGTAAAATCATTTTCAGATTTCCCATTCTTGTATTCTAGCATAGCCCATTCTAATTCAGGGTAGCTTGCGCCAATTTGATCCTCATCACTTCTTCCGTCTTCCCAAAGTCCATCGGTTGGCGCAGCTTTTTGAATAGATTGAGGAACATTAAGTTCTTTACAAAGCGCGTAAACCTGTGTTTTATTTAAGTCGGCAATAGGACTTAAATCAACTCCTCCATCTCCATACTTTGTAAAAAAACCAATTCCAAAATCTTCTACCTTATTACCCGTTCCAGCCACGAGTTTACGTTCAGCTCCTGCTAAGGCATATAAGGTAGTCATTCGAACACGAGCTCTTACATTGGCCAGGTTTAAATGGGTATGGGTGCTTTCTGGTAATGCAGATTTTAGTGTTTCAAAACTTTCTGTAAGATCAATTTTTTCTTTTCTTACATTTAGAAATTGCCTTTGTAGCCAATCTATATGTTCATTTGAACGGTCAAATTCGGCTTTAAATTGGTGAATAGGCATATTAATACAGATAACATCTAAACCAGTTAAAGCACATAAAGTAGATGTTAATGCTGAATCTATACCTCCAGAAATTCCTACCACAAACCCTTTTGTATTACTTTGTGCTGCGTAATCTTTTAACCACCCAACAATGTGGTCTATAACTAATTTTTCTTGCATCTTTTTATAGATTAAAATAATACACCAATGAATAGTCCAAATGAGTTAAAACTAATTTTAGAACTATAAGACCCTGGTAATTCATCTTTGTTAATATTGTTAGTAAAACCATTGTTGTATTGTATACCACCAATTAAATCTGTTCCTTCTGTTAATTCATATTGAATTCCTCCACCAACAAATAAAGACATGTTAAAAGAAGAAATATAATTTTTAGAATCATCAAAAGTATAGTCAACATTTTCAGACTCTATACTAACATCTTCAGATATTTTAAGATTAGGAGATAATCCAATATTTAACCAATAACTAAACTGACCAATAGGTCTTGTTGTCATTTTTATAGCTAAAGGTATTTCGATGTATTGAGCAGAATAATTCATGTCATAAACATCACCATTGTCATCTTTTACTTCTACTTTGGCTCCTTTTCTACTTAAATCTATTCCTCCAAAATACCCATAATTTCTGTCCGAAAAATTTCGTTCCATTCTAACTCCCCAAGAATATTGAATTTTGGAAGATGTGTTTTCAAAGTCTTTGTCAACTTTAGCCCAAGTTGTGTTTGGAGAAAAGTGTAATCCAATTCTGTATTCTTGTCCTAAAGTCATAGTAACCATAAATAGAAATAGACTAATCGATAAAATTTTCTTCATTTTGGTGTTATTTTGAAATTGTCAATTTAATGGTACTTTTGTACCTCAATTATTTAATGCGAAAGTAAAAAATATATTCTTTAGTTATGATTAAAAATCGAGTAGTGTTATCAAAAGTCCTTTTAAATTTAAGTTTAATTGGATTATTAGTAAGTTGTAACGGCGATAATTCGCATTCAGATAAGAAAACTACAGTTGACGGAAGACCTATAGAGGAGGTTTCTATTTTAAACTTTGAAGAAGATTTTCGAACGATGAAAGCTGAGAATTTCGATGAGGATATAAATACTTTAGCGAAGAAGTACCCGTTGTTTTTCGCCAGTAACCGACCTATGTCTGAATGGGAGATTCGTTTTAAAAATAAAGAACTGGGTGCATTGTCTGATTCTTTAATAAACTTGTTTGATCATGAGATTAAGTGGAAGCAAGAACTGAACAAAGCAATAACTAATTACCAACATGAATTTGTTAATGATGTAATGCCCGAAGTATATGTATGGAACTCAGTATTTGAAATGTCTGAAGGTGTATGGGAATACAATAATTTCTTAATTGTTGCTATGGAGCAATATTTAGGGAAAGATCATCCATACTATGTGCAAATGCCAAAATATATAGCAGAGCACAAAGATTCTAAATATTTAGTAAGAGACATTGTTAAAGCATTTGGTAATTCAAAAGTTAGTTCAGATTCTAAAGACTATTCGTTTATTAATAAAATGCTAATTGCTGGGCGATCATATTATTTCACAAAACAAATGTTAGGCGATATTTCTGAAGAAGTATTAATGAAATACTCAACGGAGAAGTTGGAATGGGCCGAAGAAAATGAAGCCGAGATTTGGAAATACTTTATTAATCAAGAGCTTTTGTATTCTACAGAAGTAAAACCCGTAGAGCGCTTTTTAAGAGAGGCCCCATTTTCGAAATTTGGACAAGATTTTGATGATAAAACACCAGGGAGAATAGCTGAATGGATTGGTTTAAAGATTATTGAATCTTTAGCAGAGCGAAATCCAGAAATGAGTCTAGAAACAATCATGGGGATAGAAGATGCACGATCTATTTTAACCCTTTCAAAATATAAACCGTAGAACATGAAAACAGAAGAAATAAAATTTAACGTTAGATTAGATGAGAATAATATTCCAGAAAAACTAACTTGGTCTGCAAGTGATGGAGGTGATAAAGAAACACCTGCTGAAGCATGTATAATTAGTATTTGGGATCCTAACGAAAAAAATGCTCTAAGAATTGATCTTTGGACTAAGGAAATGAAAATGGATGCTATGAAACATTTAATTCATCAAACGATTGCAACATTAGGAGATACTTACTTAAGAGCAACAAACGACGAAAAGTTATCGGATGAGATTAAGCAATTTAGTGAATACTTTGCTAAAGAAGCTAAACTATACGAAGAGAAGAAGTAAAGTACTATCTTTTATAGAATAAAAGAGGATATTAAATACATCTTTAATATAAAAAAGGTAAAGGATTCAAATATCCTTTACCTTTTTTAGTTGTACTAACAATTCGATTGTTTTCAAAAGAAAAACAAATTCTATTAAATAAAATAAGCATCTTTGTCTTTCGTAACCCGAATTATGATGAAACAGTTAAGTGTTATTTTTTCGTTTATTCTATTATTGGTGTCTTGTGCAACCATAATTAGTCCTTCTGGAGGAGAAAAAGATACCCAACCACCAATAATGTTATCTGCAGCTCCTGCAATAGGAACCACTAAATTTTCGAAAAATAGTTTTGAGATCAAATTTGATGAATTTCTGGTTAGAGAAGATTTTGCAAAAGAAATAATAGTTTCGCCTGAAATAAAAACGTTACAATCTAAGTATTACGGAAAACGAATTAAATTTTCATGGGACGAAACACTAGAGGAAAATACGACCTATACGTTTCAGTTTTTAAATTATATTAAAGACTATAATGAAAAGAATATTCTAGCTGGATTTTTATACACATTCTCAACAGGAGAAGTTATAGACTCATTAAATGTTTCTGGAGAAATATTAAATCAATCTTACGAGGCAGCAAAGGAGTTGAAAGTTAATTTAGTGTCAACCAAAAACTTCAACGATTCTACGTATGAAGAAGGAGGATTTAATTTTGGAACATTTTCAGATAAATCAGGACATTTTACTTTTAATTATTTACCTAAAGATTCGTTTTACATTTATGGCTTTGAAGATTTAAATTCGAATAAAATTTGGGATAGTTTAGAAGAGCGAATCGCCTTTTTCTCAGATCCTATTGAGTCTTCAGATTCTACTATCGTTGTTTTTGATTTATTTTTAGAAGAACAACCAACTCTATTTACACAAGCTAAACACAGTGGATTTAATAAGATAGAGTTGTTATACAAAGACCAATTGCCAGAAATTGAAAGTTTAGAGTTATACTATAATGATAATCTTCTTGAATTTGAACGTAATGAACACCATGGTAAGTATGAACTTATTTTTGATGAATCAAAATCTGGAGATAGCCTTGCGGTAATTGTTAATCATAAAGATACACTCCCGTTCTATACTGTAAATTATAAATCGTCAACAATAAATGTTGAGGTTGTTAATAAAGAGATTATTGAAAACGAAAAACTGAAATTCACTTTCGATTATCCAATACAAAGAATAGATACATCCAAAATTAAAACGATAATTCAAGGAGATAGCCTTATTAGTAATAAGCCTGTTTTATTAGATGATAATACGTTAGAATTGGAATTTGCTAATACGGATTTACCTGTAAGTGTTATTTTTAGAGATTCTGCTTTTGTATATCAAGATTCTATTTTTAATACCTTATTTAATGAACCTATTGTTAGAAAAACGCTTGAAGATTTTGCAATCATACAATGTACATTTCAAACCCATACATATCCATTAATTGTACAATTGTTTTCGGATAAAGATGAACTTCTAAAAGAAGAGTATTTATCAGAGAATGAAAGTAACATTACATTTGAAAGAGTATTGCCAGGGAATTATAAGCTGAGATATATTGTGGATAAAAACAGAGATAAGGTATTTACTTCGGGAAGTATTAAAGCATTAAGACAACCTGAACCTATTGTTAAATACAAAGGGAATGTTCAATTAAAACCAAACTGGATTACAGAGATTGTTTTTAAATAATTCTATTTGATGATATATTCAGATTTATCATCAAAATAGAAATGATCTGTTTCAAAATATTGATTTAATGTTTTTGAAGACAATTCAGAGGATTTGGCAAAAAAATATCCACCTACACCATCGAGTATTAAAGTATAATCTGAAAATTTCCAAGCCATATCGATATCATGAGATGAAAAGAGGATGATTTTATTCATCTGCTGGGATAGTCGATTTAAGTTTCTATATAATTCTATTTTTGAAGGGAAATCTAAAAAAGATGTAGGTTCATCAAGCAAAATAACTGGAGTATCTTGAACAAGGGCTCTAACTATTTGAACTTTTTGAAACTCACCATCACTTAAAAACTGGGTGTTTTTATGTAATAAATGCCTAATATGTAAAATATCTAAGTAGGAAGTGTACTCTTCTTTTTTTATAGATTGCTTGAAGTAAGTCGTGTACGGAATACGTCCTAGTTTAATATATTCCTCGACATTAATATCATAAGCAGGCCTTGTACCATGTCTTAATATTGAAACGTGTTGGGATAGATATTTTTTTGAATATTGACTTAGGGATTTATTATCCCAATAAATAGATTCATTTTTATTGAAGAAAGATTTCAATAAACTGCTTTTTCCAACCCCATTTCGTCCTAGTATACAAACGGTATCTCCAGGCTTTAGTTCAAAAGAAAGGTTAGTTATTAATACACGGTCTCCAAAGGATATATGGTGTTGGTTTAATTTAAGCATATTTCTATAAAGATTTTCTTTTCCATAATAAATAAACAACAACCGGAGCGCCTAAAAAAGAAGATATTGTATTAAGAGGAATAGGAGATCTAGACCAAGGGTTTTGAGAAAGGATATCAAAACATAAAGAGAATACTATACCTAAAATGATACATTGTGGAATTAAAAAACGATGATCAGAATTTCTGAAGGCTAATCGTGCAAAGTGTGGAATGGCCATACCTAAAAAAGCAACAGGTCCGCAAAATGCCGTTGACGAAGCCACTAATAAAGCTACAGAAGTAAATATGATCCAACGGCTTCTTTTGATTGAAAACCCTAAAGCTTCCACTTCAAAATTTGAAAGATAAAAAGCATTTAAGATTAGACTTTGACTCCAAGCTAATAGTAAACCTACGCTAATACAAGACGCTAATATCCATAAATCGGTATACTCAACATCTGTATATGTTCCCATTCCCCAAACGGCAAATTGTTTAACCAATTCTGGGTGAGACCAATATTGCATTAAACTTACTATAGACGAAGTGAAGTAACTAAACATTAATCCAATAATAAGTACTGAGATATTGGATTTAAATCGAAAGCTTAATAATCCTATACATAGTAATACACTAAATGCACCTAGAAACCCAAAGGTTACAATACCAAAATTAGAGGTCGATAGAAACAACCCAAGACTACCACCCATAATAAAAAGAGAAACTCCTAAACTCGCACCAGATCCTATTCCAAGAACGTACGGGCCGGCTAATGGGTTTCTGAAAAAACTTTGCATAAGCAAACCACCAACGCCAAGTGCAGATCCAACCAGGCAAGCTGTAAGTACCCTAGGAGATCTAAACGTAGAGAGTAATGTAACTTGTTGGTCTGATATTAAATTTCGATTGAAAAAGTAATTGAAAATGTCATTAATATTCAACGCGCTAGATCCCATCCCTAAATCAACAATAATTAAGAAGAATGCAATTAGAATAAGAAAGACGTAAATAACAATTCTTTTGTTTTTCATTAGTCTAATTTAGTAAAGAAATATAAACTATCTGTATGGTCCTCGTTATAAATATGGATAAGGTCTTTTAAAATTAAATCTGGGCGTATTACACCTTGCTCCCAATAATCATTACCTCCGTTAATACGCTTTCGTTTTATGGCATTGTAAACACGATTTGTATTAAAGGCATTTAATTGATTGTATCGACTATCCGTTTCTAGAATTTGAGAACGAGATTCGTAAAAACTTGGATTTATCCAAAATTCAGCATTTTGATGGTGTGCAATTACATCTTCGAACGTAAAAGCTTGGGCACCCGTTGAAGTTGAATCTTGCAAAAACAGTTTGAAATTTGAATCTTTAAGGAGATTCCCCATATAAGAATGACCTGTTGGAAGATACCATTGTCCAGAATAAGGCGCATTTAATAAGATGAGTTTTTGTCGTGAAGATTGTGTCTTTTTTAGGTCTAAATATTTAGATTCTATCGTTTCAAAATATGCATTTGCTTCATCAAGCTTATCGACAAATAAAGAGAAAAACTTAATCCATTCAGCACGAGCTAAAGGGTGATTTTCCAAATATGAGGATGCAAATATGACAGGGATTCCTAACTTAATTAGCTTTTTAATTTGTTGATTTGATTGATTAGAACTCCAGGTAAAAAGGACTTGAGGATTTAAAACAAAAAGTTCTTCTGTTTTTAAACCTTCTCCAGAATGAAATTCAAGAATGTTGTTAGAATTAACATAGTCTACAACATTGCTGCTGTATTGAAATGTCAATTGATCAATGCCTTTAATTGTATTTAAAACACCTAATTCATCAAATATTTTAGTATAAACACAAGAGGCCGAAGCAATATTAGAAATGGGTGTTTTAAAATGAGTTGTATTCCCATTCACAGGTGTTTTAGAAGATGATATTGTAAATGTTTGATAGATCTTTCCATTATTTAGCAACTCAACCACCTGATGAGATTGATATTTTTTAATTCTAAAATTTTTAGCCCATTTTAATGGGACAAGTTCAAACGATTCTTTTTGAGTTGCCTGTTCTAGTGTAGAGGTTTCTTTCGGGGCATCAGAACAGCTAAAACTAATAAGTAATAGAATTAAGCTTAGGTATGTTAATTTCATTTTTCAAAATATATTTCTGAAGGAATAATAGATGTTTTAACAGAGTCAATAATAGAACCTGTAATTGTAGAGTAGATTAAAAAATCACCTGAACTTACATAATCTTTAGCATCGCATAAATAGACATAGCCATCATTAGAGCTGTACAGCCCATAAATAGTTTTGTTTTTTAATGATCTTAGATTTTTAAATTCGGAAGTAGAAATATTAAATGACCATAAATTTTGTCCGGCCATATAAATCATATTTTCAGAATATGAAATTTGACTTACACGTTCAGGTATATTAAACGTTTGGGTGTTTAAAGCCGTATCACAAATCCATAATTTTGATTTTGTATCTTGTTCACTTATAAAACAAAACTTAGAGTTATTCATTTTAGTTAATTCTGAGTGAGGAACTAAAATTTCAAGACTATCAACAATAACTCCCGTCGGACCTACTTTATATATTTTTTGATCTTCTGGTTTAGTGTTAGAAAATGACTTGTGTTCAAGTATAATAAATGGATCATATTTAATCATTTTCTCAGTCCAATCAGAAACATTTAAAAACGTACTTATTTCATTGGTTGTTGTATTCAGTTTATAGACTTGTTTACCATAAAGTGATGATACTAGATATTCAGATCCAGATAAATGCTCCATATACCTTGGGCTATTAAATCCATCAAAATCTTTTATAAGTTCCATCTCATTCGAACACATTTTTATTTTATGAGAATTATTAAGAACTAAAAAACGATATTCATCTTTAAAGAATAAAGATTGTAATACATCACCTAATGGCGTGTTTTGTTTAGCCTGATAGACTAAATTGCTCATTTGTTTACGCTGAGTATCATAAAAAGAAACCGATGCACTTCCCCAATTCCAAAGCCCTTCATTTAATATCCAAAATCCAGAAGCACCTTCTGTTTTTTCTGATTCTTCCGGAAATTGAGGACCAATTTCATTTTTATTGCAACTTAAAACGGTGAGTGCAATAAGAACGAAGGTATATTTTAATTTGTTCAAATTCATTTTAGTGAGAATTGATATCGAGTGTATTGCAATTTATCCCTTTATATTATTTGTAAATGAGTTATGTTATAACAGTACTTAATAATAAGGCTAACTAATTTCCTTTAACCCTTTGGATTGGACAAATGTAATGTAAATAAGATATTTTAATAAAGAAAGTAGTAAAAACGAATGGAGTTCATTCATTTTTTTTATATTTACGGGTCTAAGTATAGTTACAATCTCAATAGAACTATGAAGTTTACATATTTACTAGCAGCAGCATTAGGTTTTGGAACCTTATTTACAAATCAACTTGAAGCTCAAAGTATGCTTACGCCTACTGAGTCTCATGTGAAAAAAGAGCTATTGGCTGGACCTTTCGTATCTTATATCGATAATTACAGTACTCGAATGTGGTTAATGGTCCCTAAGGGAACAGAAACAATTAAATTACATTTTGAAGACTTTGAGGAGGCACGCGAATTTGATGTGTTTTATAACGTTGGAAAAGCAGGTCAGTATCAAAAAAATAAATGGCACCGTATTACAAGTTCATACTTGTTAGGTGAAGAAGTTCCTGTAATTGTAGATGTTCAAAACCTACAGAAAGATAAGGAATATAATGTGTCTGTTTATTTAGATGGAGATCTTGTTAAAGAAGATTTTACAGTTTATATGGCTAGAGCACATAAAGACGATGTATTCTTCTTGTTTGGAGGTGATTTAGATCCTTTTGCTAAAGATTTATCGATTTTAGATAAAATGGAAAAAACTCCAAATGATTTTATGTTATGGGGTGGAAGTAACTTAGGTAAGCCGGAAGGACACTCTTTTCAAGCATTAAATGATCATTACAAAAAGGCAAGAAAAGTAGATGAGTTAAATGAATTTTTACAATCTACACCTCAAATTGCAACATGGGGACAAACTGAATATTCTTCGGATGATTTAGGAGCTTCTTATGCAAGAAAGGATAGTGCAATAATGGCATTCAATTTGTTTTGGCCTAATATTCCAAGAAAAGTATATAACTATACATTTGATGAATTTGGTACATATGGTAAATACGACTATGAAGATGTAGATGTATTTGTATTAGATGACCATATTTTTAGAGATACTAAAGAAGGAACAACTAAATTTGGTAAAGTTCAAAAAGAACGTTTCTTTAAAGACCTTTGGAGTTCTAATGCTTCATTTAAAGTTATAGTTTCAAATTCTTCATTCTTTGGAGATTCTGAAAGTAACTTAAAAGCATTTTCAGAAGATTATGATGAGTTTATTAATAGATTCCATAAAGGTAATTTTGAAGGATTAGTCTTTTTATCAATGAATGATAATGGAAATTCTGAATTTATTGAAGAGTCTAGAGATGGAGATTACAACCTTACAGAATTAAGTATTGGTGGAATTTCTAATGGAACATATAGTAGAGTTCGTATAGAAGGTGAAGTTTCTAAGGATACACGTAAAGTGATTCTTGAAATTTACAACGAAGATGGAAAAGTGATTAAGTCTAAAAGTATTTTAGCATCTGAATTGAGAAATTAAAACCTCAATTAAAAAAATAGAAAAAGCCTGACGATATCGTCAGGCTTTTTTTTTTGCATTTATTAAAGAAATCTGATTTATGTCTTATAAAATATTTAAACGAAAATGTATCTTTGCAAGATTAAAATTACGTGATTATGATTTCCTTTGATAATACCAAAACAGCGTTTAGTTACAAGAATGATAAAGAGCTAAAAAAAGCATATTTATTATTCAAGCTTATAGGTATGCCTAGATTATCTTCATTAGGTATGAAGATGGCAACTGTTGGGTTGAAATTGAATCTTCCAATAACATCATTAATTAAATCGACAGTATTTGATCAATTTTGTGGAGGAGAAGATATAGATACATCAAAAGCCACCATGGATAAATTAGCAAAGTATGGCGTTCATTCTTTGTTGGATTATTCGGTAGAAGGAAAAGAAAACGAAAATGATTTTAATAGTTGTGGTAAAATGATTCAAAAGACGATTTCTATAGCATCAGAATCAGATCATATTCCTTTTGCAGTTTTTAAAATTACTGGAGTAATGCGTTTTGCCTTGTTAGAAAAATTAAACAATAAAGAAGCATTAACAGAAGAAGAGGAAAAGGAGTATCAACGTGCCTATAAGCGAATTAATGCAATTTGTAAAAAAGGGTTTAATCTTAAGGTTCCTGTTATGATAGATGCAGAAGAATCTTGGATTCAGGATGCTATAGATGACATTGTAGAGGAAATGATGGCAACATACAACAAGCAGGCTGCTATTATTTATAATACTGTACAAATGTATCGTCATGACCGATTAGCATATTTAAAAGAATCACACGAACGATCAAAAGATAATGGATACTTCATTGGTCTTAAAATAGTTCGAGGTGCATATATGGAAAAGGAAAGAGAGCGTGCCATAGACAATGGATATGAGTCGCCTATACAACCTGATAAAGATGCAACAGATAGAGATTATAATTTAGCACTTGAATATTGTGCAGAAAACCATGCAGGAATTAATGTATGTGCAGGTACGCATAATGAATACAGCTCATTGTATTTAACACAATTATTAGAAAAATACGATATTGATAAATTGAATCCTTCAATATATTTTGCTCAATTATTAGGTATGAGTGATCATATTAGTTTTAACTTATCAGAAGATCATTACAATGTAGTTAAATACGTTCCTTTTGGACCTGTTAGAGACGTTATGCCGTATTTAATTAGACGTGCTGAAGAAAATACCTCTATTTCAGGACAATCGAGTAGAGAGCTTCTTCTGTTAAAGAAAGAAATGAAGCGTAGAGGTCTATAAATTGTAAAATAGGTTATAGATGTTTGATAATGAGTAAGAAATAAAAAACTTATAAAAATATCAAAAAACATTTTTTTCTTAAGGTTAATATATCTTATATTTGCATCGCTTTAAAAGAGAAATGGCGTGGTAGCTCAGTTGGTTAGAGCGCTTGATTCATACTCAAGAGGTCGGCAGTTCGAATCTGCCTCACGCTACAAACATTTCTTTTAAAGTACGCTAATTTAAACGGCGTGGTAGCTCAGTTGGTTAGAGCGCTTGATTCATACTCAAGAGGTCGGCAGTTCGAATCTGCCTCACGCTACAAAAGAAGATAATCTGAAAAGGTTATCTTTTTTTTGTGCTTTAAAAAAGGGATTTACTTGTGTTAATATAACATTTAATTCATGTAAAAATATAGTCCACAAAAAAAGAGGCCCTTCCCAAAGCCTCTTCTTAAACAAAAACAAATCTAATTTAATACAAATAAAATCTCCCCTATTTTATTTGAAATAATATATAAATTATAATTACTGATTGCTAAATTATGAAAGAAAGTGCAAGAAATCACCTATAATTGATTAATTTTTTAATTATTACGGTGAATGGTCGTTTTTTTTCGTTAAATGATAAGCTTGTTCATTAAACACCCTCGTTTTTAATGAAGTAATGTTAATTTTAGGTTAATTATTAAATGGTTGAATCCGATTTTATATTTATTTAGACTTAGGCTTTGCAATCATAGGAATTAATATCTTTGTTAAAAATAGAGTAAATGTTTATTGAACCTAGAAGAAGTCGATCAAAAATAAAAGGTTGGCTTGAAGTTATATGTGGCTCAATGTTTTCTGGAAAAACAGAAGAGTTAATAAGAAGGCTTAAACGAGCAGAAATTGCACAGTTGAAAGTAATAATATTTAAGCCTAAAATTGATAATAGATACGATGAAACCTCTGTAGTTTCACACGATGATAATAAAATAGAGTCCATTCCTATTGAGAATCCTAAAGATATCATTGAACTATCTAAAGGACTTGATGTTGTAGGGATAGATGAAGTTCAGTTTTTTTCAGATGATGTATTAGAAGTCTGTAATACACTAGCGAATCAAGGTATTCGAGTAGTAGTTGCTGGTTTAGATATGGATTTTGCAGGTGTACCTTTCCATCCAATGCCAAGTTTAATGGCAACGGCAGAGTATGTTACTAAAGTACATGCCATTTGTATGGGGTGTGGAGATGTAGCACAGTACTCTAATCGAATATCAGAAGGTAGTCAGAAAATATTATTGGGTGAAAAAAACGATTATCAGGCACTTTGTAGAACATGTTTTAATATTGCTAATTCGTAAAGTATGATGTATAACCATGAAATTGCATTAATAGTTCAAGCAGAATATAATTCTGAGATGCCAAATTGTAAAATCAAACATTTTTGTTTTGATACACGACAACCTGTGCCTTCTCCTGCTGAAACAATTTTTATTGCTCTTCATGGTGTTAAATATAATGCTGAACAGTTTATTCTTAAAGCTTATAATAGCGGAATACGCTATATTATTTCATCTACAATTCCGAAAGACTGTCCCGAGGATTTATTTATCCTAAAAGTTAAAGATACCCAGTGTGCTTTATGGAGTATTGCTCAGAAATACCGACAAACATTCCATTTTCCTGTTGTTGGAATAACAGGTAGTAACGGAAAAACGATCATTAAAGAGTGGTTGTATCATATATTATCCTATCAATTTAGAGTCGAAAGGAACCCAAAAAGTTATAATTCTCAAATTGGAGTTCCAATGGCCTTATTGCAAAGTCAGGCTAAAGGCGATTATGGATTATTTGAAGCGGGTATTTCAAAGCCTTTAGAAATGAACAAACATCAGCGGCTTCTGTCGCCAGAGTTAGGGATTTTTACAAATTTAGGCGATGCTCATCAACAAAATTTTGAAAGTTTAGAATGTAAGCTATTAGAGAAATTAAAACTTTTTACGTTTTCTAAAGGAATTATTTATCATCGAGAAAATAATTTCATTTCTAAGATTATTAAAGAATACTTTGATAAAGATGTTTTGTTTGCCTGGGGGAATCATAACATTAAGGCTGAAGTGAATTTGATGAGTACGATATCAACAGATGTTTTTACAGATTTGGAGATAAAGTTTAATCGGAAAATATACAAAATACGAATTCCGTTTGGAGATCAGATAAGTATCCATAATGCCATGCATTGTTTTACCTTTTTAGCTCAACAGAATTGTATAAATGCCAAAATTTTAAAACGATTTCAAACCCTACCAAGCTTAACCATGAGAATGGAAAGACGAAAAGGGGTTTACCAATCAATCCTGATTAATGATTCCTATTCTAACGATTATTTATCTCTACAGTATGGGTTGCAGAATTTATCCATGGAACATGGGGCTAAAGGATTAATATTATCAGATTTTGTAGATACCTTTCAAGATAAGAATACGTTTTATAAACAAGTGGTAAACCTTATACTTAGTCACGATTTAGATGTATTTGTTGGAATTGGGCCCGAATTAAAACAAATGAAAAGTTTGTTTGGTAATCGATGTTATTTTTATGAATCTATTGCAGATTTTTTAAGAGTATTTGATCGAAAACAAATTAGTTCAAAAACCATATTAATTAAAGGGGCAAGGAAGTTTGGGTTTGAGCACCTTGTTCAGGTGTTATCATCTAAACCTCATGTGGCTTCATTGCAAATTAATTTAGATCATTTAGTTTATAATTATCAATATTTTAGATCCCTATTAAAACCAGATACAAAGTTGATGCTGATGTTAAAGGCATTTTCTTATGGAGTAGGTTCTGTAGAATTGGCAAAGGCATTAAGTGTACATAAAGTAGATGTAATCGCTGTTGCTTATCCAAATGAAGGTGTAGAATTAAGAGATGCTGGAATTAAAGAACCAATAGTTGTTCTTAATCCGCATGTAGATTTTATAGAATTAATGATAGAGAATAATCTTGAACCTGAAGTGTTTAAGATTGATACTTTGAAAATATGGATTACTAACCTAGAAGAACGAGGAATTAAAAATTACCCAATTCACTTTAAGTTTAATACAGGAATGAATAGGTTAGGTTTTAAACCTGAAGACATCAAAGATCTTATTATTATATTACGATCTACCCATGTCATTAAATTAAGATCTATTTTTACGCATTTGGTAGATTCTTATAGCGACCACCATAAGGCGTTCACAGAAAATCAAATTGAACAATTCTATAATATTAATAAACAAATAAAAAATAATATTGGGTATCATTACGATACGCATATTTTAAATACAAACGGAATATTAAACTACTCCGATGCACAATGTACCCAAGTGAGGTTAGGAATTGGTCTTTTTGGTGTAGGAATTCACGAAAAGGTAAAATCTAAACTTAAAACAGTATTAAAATTCTCAACAACTATATCGCAAATTACAGAGATATCAAAAGGGGAGAGTATAGGTTATAATAGAGGTTTTATAGCTCAGCACGATATGACTATTGCAACAGTGGCTCTTGGGTATGCTGATGGCTTATTAAGGGTGTTTGGTAATGGAAGTACCAATCTTATTGTAAATGGTACACCTTGTAGAATAGTAGGAAATGTTTGTATGGACATGTGTATGGTTGATATTACAGGTGTTGAAGTAACAGAAGGAGAAGAAGTTATTGTGTTTGATGACCAATACCAAGACCTTGACGAATTTTCAAAATCGGGAAATATGATTTCTTATGAGGTATTATGTTCACTTTCGGATCGTATAGAACGTACCTACATAAAAGAATGGTAGTGGATCACCAGTTATACCTTATTTTTCATCTTATATAGATGAATAATTGTATTCTTAACGAGATAAGAATACAATTTCATTTTTTATCTTGCCAAAAAAACAATACAACTTTGCTTAACCGATTTTTAGAAGACTGGAGAACTCTTCGTATTAATAACGACAGTTCAATTTATCTTGCCATTAGTGGTGGTGTAGATTCAGTGGTATTATTTCATCTATTAAAGATGTCGAATATATCTTTTACGGCCTTGCATTGCAATTTTCAATTGCGAGGTGAAGATTCGGAAAACGATGAGGTATTCGTGAAAACATTATGTAAAACGCATGATGTTCCATTTCAAATTAAAAAATTTGAGACGAAAGCAATTCAAGAAAAACGAGGTAAAGGAATTCAAGAGATAGCAAGAGATTTGAGATACCATTGGTTTCAAACTATTTTAGAGCTAAATAATGGAGTATTACTTACGGCACATCATGCTAATGATAGTTTAGAAACGGTATTGTTTAACTTTATTAGAGGAACCGACTTAAAAGGACTGTGTGGAATACAGCGCGTAAATAATAAAGTATATAGACCTCTATTAGCTTTTACTAAATTAGAAATTCGTCAGTTTGCAGAACAAAAGGTCCTTGCTTATCGTGAAGATATTTCCAATACTAAAAACGATTATTCTAGAAATCAAATAAGAAATAAGGTTGTACCTGAATTAAAAGAAGTCTTCTCCAATCTAGAAATTCGTTCTCAACAAACCATTACTGCTATAAATGAGAATTTTCAATTTATAAATACTCAATTAGAACAATTAAGGGAGACTCTTTTTTTGGAAACACCATTTGGAATTCAAATCAATAAAATTGCTCTAAAGAATGCTAAATTATCCGCATTTATGTTGGTTAGATTATTTGAAGAATATGGTTTTACGGATCAAAAAGTATTTGAGAATATATTTGAAATGCAATCTGGGAAGCAAATATTATCCAAAACACACCGATTAATTGTTGATAGAAGCCATTTTATGGTTTGTAAACCTAAATCAATAACACAAATTCACAAATTCAATTGTGAAGAAATGTTAAAAAGAAATAATACGAAGTTAACAATCCAAACTGAAGATTGTACCTTGCAGCCAGAATTCAGATTAAGTCTTGATTTATCTAAAATAGAATTTCCACTTGTATTAAGAACATGGACAGATGGAGATTACTTTTATCCTGAAGGGATGAGAGGAAAGAAGAAATTAAAAGATTTTTATCGGGATTCTAAATTTTCAATTCCCGAAAAAGAACAACAATGGATTTTGACAGATAAAAATCACATTTTGTGGATTATCGGAAAGCGAAAAGATAAAAGATCTTTGAGTGTGAAAACTGACAAGAATACCCTAAATTTGGTATGGAACAGATAAAATAACTATGGTAAATTATCATGAAAGGCAATATTTAGGTAAAAATAAGTACTCTATTATCCGTAGATTAGTAATGGCATTATTTTGTGTAATTGCTGGTGTTTGGTTAGAGCAAGAAGGAAATGAAATGGGAAAGACCTTTAGTATTATTGGTGGAATTATCATTGTATGGTCTATTGTTCTTTTTAAAATACTTCATCTACAAACCAAAATAGAGAATGGATTTTTAATATTAGAAGGGCATTGGACAACTAGAAAAGTTAAAATTGATTTAAAAAGTGTTGAATCAGCTAGTCAAGGACAGTACAATCCTATCTTTTTAAAGAATCCAGTATATAATTTGCACCGTAAAAATAGAGTGCATTTTTATACACATGGTACAGATGTACTTATTCTTGTAGATCGCTCGGGAACGGAGTATTTAATAGGTACTCAAAATATTGAACAATTGGAAACAGGTGTTCAAAATGTATTAAACCTAAATCAACAATCTATATAAAACATGAAAAGATTATTTTCTTTGTCGCTTATCTTTTTGGTAAGTATGTTACAGGCACAAGTGGGGCAAGTGGTAGACTGGTCTTTCGAGTCTAAAAAAGTTTCAGAAAATGAATATGATTTAATTATTGATGCCAAAATTAAAGACCATTGGCATTTATATTCTCAATATTTAGAATCTGACGAGGGGCCTATTGCTACCGAAGTTAAAATTGAAAGCGAAGGGATTGTTGAAGTTATAGGTAAGACTGAGGAATCAGGAACATTACTTAAAGAACACGATCCTAATTTTGATATGGTATTAAGTTACTATGCTCATGACGCTAAGTTTGTTCAACGTATAAAAATGGTGAATTCAACGGACGTTGTTAAGGGATACGTGTATTATATGGTGTGTGATGAAACTCAATGTTTACCACCAGAATATATCGATTTCACATTTGATCCTAAAACGAATACGTTAGCGCGTAAAATGTTAGTTGAAGACCCTGTTGTAGAAGGAAGTGATGATCCGTTTAAAAGACCAGCTGTAGACCGTAAAAACCCTGTTGTTGACTGTGAAGTAAAAGCAGAAGAAACAGAAGGTAAAGGTATTGGGACTGTTTTCTTATTAGGATTTTTTGGAGGATTAATAGCCTTGTTAACACCATGTGTTTTCCCTATGATTCCATTAACAGTAAGTTTCTTTACAAAAGGATCTAAGGATAAGAAGAAAGGAAAAATGAATGCATTCTTATATGGATTTTTCATTTTTGGTATATACATTCTATTAAGTATTCCTTTCCATGTATTGGATGGATTGTCACCTGATATTTTAAATAATATATCGACAAGTGTGACTTTAAATATTATCTTCTTTGTTGTATTTTTATTCTTTGCATTCTCATTTTTCGGATACTACGAAATTACATTACCAGCCAAGTTTACAAACAAAATGGATTCGGCTTCTGATGTAGGAGGTATTGTTGGAATATTCTTTATGGCCTTAACATTAGCGTTAGTTTCTTTCTCATGTACTGGGCCGATTTTAGGATCTTTACTTGCAGGATCTTTAACTGCTGACGGTGGAGCCTGGTTATTATCATCTGGTATGGGTGGATTTGGATTAGCTTTAGCTTTACCATTTGCATTATTTGCAATGTTCCCATCAATGATGAATTCTTTACCATCTTCTGGAGGTTGGTTAAATTCTGTAAAAGTTGTTTTAGGATTTGCTGAGGTTGCATTAGCATTCAAATTCTTATCAAATGCGGATTTAGTTCAACACTGGGGACTTTTAAAGTATGAAACATTCTATGTAATTTGGATACTATGTGCTTTAGGAGCGGGGTTATATTTATTTGGGAAAATTAAATTCCCTCATGATTCACCAATCAAGAAATTATCAAGCACAAGAAAAATTATTGCAGCTGGATTTATGATATTTGCAGTATATCTAGGAATGGCATTTGGTTACGATAAAGAATCGGATACATATGCTCCATTATCTTTAATGAGTGGTTTAGCACCATCTCCTGGTTATAGTTACATGTACCCATCTCATTGTCCATTAGCATTAAATTGTTTCCATGACTATGAAGAAGGATTAGCATATGCCAAAAAAGTAAATAAACCAGTACTTGTAGATTTCACAGGGTATGCTTGTGTTAACTGTCGTAAAATGGAAGATAATGTTTGGCCTCAGCCAGAAATTAAAAAATTAATTTCTGAAGAGTATGTTTTAATCTCATTATATGTAGATGATAAAGCAGAATTACCAGAAGCAGAACAAATCAACTATAAGATGTCTTCGGGTTCTGTTAAGGCTATTAAAACAGTTGGGGATAAGTGGAGTACATTACAAGCAGAATCGTTTGGAAATAACTCTCAGCCTTGGTATTGTTTAATTGCTCCTAACGAGAAATTATTAACAGCATCTGTTGGTAATACACCTGATGTATCTGAATACCGCCAATTCTTAGAATGTGGATTGGAAGGGTTTAAAAAGATAAACGAATAGGTATCAATTATAAGAATATATATTGATGCAAAAAATCCCAGTCAGCAATGACTGGGATTTTTTTGTTTTATATCATTGGTTCTATTCGTTTGTATACGGCGCTTGAGTTTTATCATTTTGTAAAACAGCTAATGTACCTGCAACAATTCCATATAATGGGGCAAATATCCAACCAATTATTGGAATTAAGAACATGAGGTAGAATACAATACCTATACCATAGGCTAACGGTTTATTTCGTTTAATATAATGTTTACTTTCAGTAAAGGATAGTTTTTTACGTTCGTTGGTATAATCAATCATTGAAAAACCAAAATAAAAACTCTCAATTAAAAAGACAATGACCGGAATAGCTAAACCAATAATAGGGAAGAAAAATCCGATACCAATACATATAACAATAAGAGAAAGTTCAATAAAAGTATTTCGAATTGAGATTTTAATTCCCCTCCACGTATCAATCATTAACTGTTTACCATTAAAAGGAAATTCTCTTCCCGTATACAAGGCATCAACTTTCTCTGATAACAAAGCTAAAAATGGGGATAGAATGATAAGAACTAAATTTTTATAGGTAAAAAAGTAGACGATAAATAATAAAATATTTACCAAGATTTGAATGGTATAGGTTGTAATGGTAGATAGCGTATTCTGATCTTCAGTAAACCACGATTGAATATTAGGTTTAAGAGTGTCATTTAATTGATAAGCACCATAGAAAATCCCGCTAAGGAGTAATATATTAATACAAGTTGGGATAATAGCATACGCCCATATTTTATGTTTGAAAATAAAACGATGAGCAACTAAATAACTCCCAATGGCTAATTTTAACTTTTTAAACATTTATAATTATTAATGTGGATAGTTCATGAAATAAGAGATAATATAAAGGTAAACAATTTTGAAAAATAGAATAATTCTATTAATGTATTGATTGTTAATGTGTTTTTTGAAGATCATAATAAAGCCTCTTCTGTTACGAACAGAAGAGGCTAAAGAGAAAAAGTATTTAGTTAATAGAGGGTTACATTTGAGTATAAGTGTGTACACTGGTATTTGCTACTGGCATATAGTTAACTCCAAACCAACATAAAATTAGAATGACAAATGCGGCAGTTAATATCCAAAGCGCTTGCTTTTGTTTTTTAGGATGAAAATATCGATAATGAATATATATAAGGTAACCCATCCAGGTTAAGAAAGCCCAAACTTCTTTAGGATCCCATGTCCAATAATGCCCCCAAGCTTCTTTGGCCCATAATGCTCCAAATAAAAGTCCAAGCGTTAAAAAGGCAAACCCGATATACACCAAGTTGTCTGCAAGCTTTAAAGTCTCTTCATTAAACGTTTTGCGTTTTGTTTCCCATATTCCACGAATGGCAACTAGACTAGAGGCTGCTAAAACGGCATAAGAAAATAAATAGACCAACACATGAGGTATAAACCAAGGACTTTGTAAGGCAGGCATTAAGGTTTTAGAATAGGTCTCAGGATTCAAGTAATTAATGACTAAGAACATACCAGCCATTAAAATGCTATATGCGAGGAACCATTTGTATCTCCATCGCCAAAAGGTTAACAATCCAATAAATGGTAAAAACAAAGCGTACCACAATCTAGTTTCACCTAAAGTACGCATTGGTGGTCGATCAAGCTCTGTCCATAAATGAGATATAAAAGCAATGAGAATTCCCCAGCCAATAACAAATAAAAATTGAGAAATAATGGTCAATTTAGGTTTAGAATACGATACAAAAAGAATGATTAAACCTACAAACCAAAATAGGTTGATTCCAATACAATATTGAGGAAAGTCTATCCAGGTCATATTATTGATTTTTTATATTGTTACCTATCCAAAACATATAAATGGCACCAGCAATCATTAAGAAAATCCCTGTATATACTGCCGGAAGCCAAGGGTCATTAACCAATTCAATAGTACTTAAGTTGGACCATTTTCCCATTTTTTCGTTATAACTAAGTTGATATAATTTATAGCCTTGATAAGAAAAAGGTTTATTAACCTCCAAAGTGGTTTCTAATCGGCTGCCATCTGGATTTAAAATAGACACTTCTGAGCTAAATTTCTTAGCTTCTGGTAAGGTCATAACAAATGATAATTGATCCGATATTTTTAGGGCTTCAAATGGATGTTTAAAACTCCCACTACAAACCCATCCTTCAGTTACGTCTTGTGTTTTTACATGAGTCACCTTAATTTTAGCTGACGGGGGAGACCCCTTTTCATTTACAAAATAATAACCATCCATTACACGGCTAGAAGATGGTAGGAAATCTATAATATCAACGGTATAATCTTCATAAGAATATTGGACTCCCTTTTCTATTAAAAATAAGTTTTTTCCGTTGTTATGAACAACTTCACCTTTAACATTATCAACCATGGCAAGTTTAGGTGCATATTCTTCTATTTGGAAGTCTTTAAGATAAACGGCAAATGGTAATTCGGTTTTAGCACCAATTGCATTATAGGCATAAATACTAGGTTGCCCTTCATATAAATCTAGAGATAGGCGTTTTAAATCTCCAGATCCTAATATACCTGCACTTAAAGCAATAAACAATCCAACATGGTTAATAATAAAACCAACATTACTCCATTTCCATTGGTAAATTCGTTTTAGACTAATAAGACCTAAACACGTTTGAAAAAAAATAACGACTAAATAAAACGCGCTATTTGTTGTAATATGATCGAGCCCAAATAAGGCAATGTATTTGTTTTCTGAAGGAACTTGAGGAATAATTCCCATAGCCATTACAACCAGAGTAACTAAGGCGATACTCGTAATAGAAGCGGGAACTTTTGTTAACCAGCGTATAATGATCCAATTTGAAAACCAGTGGTATAAAACGATTAAAATACCACAATAACTAAGTAAGATGTATACGTTAAATGGAAAGATGAGTTGTATTGGATTTTGGTTCCCATTAACGGCTTCAAAGATTAATCCAATAATAATTAGAGAACATCCAATAAGAAATGACTCTCCGTATCCCCAAGGAGCGTCCCAAAATTTACGGTTATTTGTTTTTTGAGTCATGGTCGTGTCTATAAAATATAATAGCGCTTCTAATGATGAAGCGCTATTATAAATTGATTTGTTATTAGTATTTAGATTCTCGCTCTTTTGCGGCGGCTTCCCATTTCGGTAAAAGTTCTTTTTTGAATGTTTCTTTCTGAGCTTTTAATTTTTCTATAGGCAGACCAATAAATTCTTGAGCTTTAGCTTTCGTTTCTATGGCAGGATAAGGTACATCGCCTTCATGTCCTAAAGTCATAAGAAGTTTCGCTAATTTAATTCGAGCTTCTTGAGTAACTTCAATACCCGTACCAATAACACGTCCTATTTCTACTGGTGCATGGAATGAACCACCATGTGATGCCGCTGCATAATCCCAACGCCATTGTCCGTGTCTTATATGTGTAAGAATTTCTTTCATTTGCTCTTCAGTAGCACCTAAATCCCAACACGTTTTAGCTTCAACATGTGCACGAACGAGCAATTCTTCAAGCTTATCTCTGTTTTCAATAATACGATCTTGATTATCGTAAACGTTTGCAATAAGTTCATCTTTTTCTTCACGGTGACAAACTTGGCAAGAGTTAGCAACATTGTTTAAAGGCGACTGAATATGGTGATCAGTGAATTTTTGTCCACCTTCAGTTTTATAAGGCATATGACAATCAGAACAAGAAACTCCTCGTTTACCATGAATACCCATTTTGAAAACTTCATATCCTGGATGTTGTGCCTTTAACATAGGTGCTTTACTTAATTTATGAACCCAGTCTACGTGTTGAATATTATCGTAATAGGCTTCCATGTCTTCAACGGTTTGACCTTCATCCCATGGAAATACTAAATATGGAATACCTTTCTTTTCAGGTAAGTTCTTGTTAAAGTAGTATTCTACATGACACTGAGCACAAACTAATGAACGCATATCATTATGAGAAGATTTGGTAATGTCTTTACCTTGGCGTTCAAAAGCTTCAATTAATGCAGGTTGAGTAATTGTAAGATTCATCGTTTTTTCATCG
The DNA here is from genome assembly GCA_965243605.1 of Flavobacteriales bacterium. Lineage (GTDB taxonomy): Bacteria > Bacteroidota > Bacteroidia > Flavobacteriales > CAJXXR01 > JBMYYR01. Next base: position 1,688 of record CBDEVQ010000007.1, on the reverse strand, counting down.
TGACAGTTGGCACAACCAATCGGATTTACAATCTCTTCACCTTTACTAGACCATTTACCAGCATAATAATTATCAACACCAATTTCATTCATTAATCTAGGAACATCTGGTGATTTACATGTCCAACATGTAGAAGGCATAGGCCCATCTTTAGGACCTGTAGGACCACCTGTTCTAAGGGTATTTCTTACATCATCAATGGCATAAACATGACCACGTCCTTGATTATAATCTTTAGAGAATCCATAACCAGCCCATAAAACAACTAATCGAGGATCTACCTCTAACATATCTATATTTTTACCTCCGTTATATTTCGATTGAAACGTAGAATCTGCCGTCTTATAATACGATTGAAATTCTCTCGGGAAATTTTCTCCCCAAACTTCATTTCTAGGTTCTAATTCGTTAATCTCTACTTTAGGAGTATAAGCAAATTGAGCTTCCATTTTTCGTTCAGTAATAGAAGATACGAGTAGCCCAAGTAGGAAAACAACAATTAAAGAGGTTGCAAACAGCATCCAATTTTTCCAAGGTTCTCTTTTATTACTCATAATTTATTTGTTTTTAGTGTTTTGATTATCGTCTGATTCTGTTGTAGTCATTTTTTGTAACCATTCTGGTAATGTTTCCTGATGTTCACTAGGTATTTTACCATAGTATTTTGTTGATGATAAACTATGAATACTACCATGTGGGACTTCTTGATGGCATTCCCAACATTTTCGATCGGTTCTATTGGATTGATGATTTTCCACCCAGCTGCCTAATTTGGCATCGGTAACCTGATCTTCGTGACAACGAATACAATTTTCTTGAACAACTATATTACCCGCATCTTTCATACGTATAACCTCAGGTTCATTTCTTAGTAAGAAAGCGGAAGCATGATTAAAACCATCCATAGCCTTAAAAGCATACTTTCTTGCAACATTGTCTTGGGGAACATGACAATCGTTGCAGGTAGCCCATTCTCTATGAGAACTTTTAACCCATGTAGAATATTGAGGTGTCATTACATGACAGTTAACACAGGTTTTAGGATCGTCTGATAAGTATGAAACAGCTTTAGATTCAATGAGGGCATAAAGAGAAAGTCCTGCAAATGCACCCAGAAGAATAATGGCTGGAATTCTCCAACCTTTAGGTGGTGTAAGTATTTCTATTAACTTTTTCATAAATAAAAAGTTATAATCAGTTGGCTATATTTAAACCAACTGATCGTTATTGTTTTTAGCTAAATAGCCCGTTTGTCAAATACTTATATTCAGAGATTATTCTGAATAATTAGTCGATAAAACATATGAAGAGTCGCTTAAAATCATGCTTGTTCGCTTTCAATACTTCTTCCTATTCTGTTTTCTCTGTAACAAAGATCACTTTATATAGAGTGGTAAACTATGACGAATTCCATCTTAGGATATGATATTTATCATTGTTGGAATTTTTAAGGAAGTTAGGATCTACCCAACGTGAAAATACTTATGACTAACTTAGGATTTCACTATAGAGAGAGGATCTATTAATTTGAATTAAATGTTTTATTGTACTTTTACGAATGGGAATATAAATGGGATTATTGTTATTCTATTTAAAATATGATATTTAATACAAAATATAGCTATGAAAACAAATACATTATTAATCGTAAGTCTTTTAAGTATTTATGCTTTTGGTCAAGTAAATTT
>CBDEVQ010000006.1:0-21418 GCA_965243605.1 Flavobacteriales bacterium | reverse complement strand
TGTTTGTAAATCGTTGTAGTTTTGGTTTAATCTCAAATATTACCCTCATAAGAAGAGCATCTAGCAAATCGGGACTTCTCCCTATTATTGCTTTTATATCTTTTTTACGGATGATTTTTTTCTTTCCATCAACATCCATATCACGTTGTTTCAATTGTTCTAATTCTTCTATAATCTTATCTTGATATTCATCAGTAGAAATATATAGTTCATTAGAATTTATCTTATAAGCCAATTTGTATGCACATTGAGTTTTCAAATTCTCATAATTCTCACTTTTCATTGGCTTACTCCCATTTTTAAAAGGAACTGCGTTTTTCAAATATCCCATCAAATAAGATCCTAAACCATCGGCATCATAAGTAATTCTACTTTGAGGTATTTTAAACTTCGTTGCAGTCTTCTTTAGAAAAGAAACAACCTCATCTGGTTCAATCTTATCAATCTTGTATATTTTAAGGATTCGCCAACCTTCCCAAACAATGACAACAAATGAATCCGAACCGTGAAGAGCAATATCGGCCGTGATGTATCTCAGACCTTTTTCAACAAAATCATTTGTCCATAAATTTGATATATTTTCAAACTCACATAGAACACTTGGATCATCATCATATTCCCAAAGTCCATCTAATAATCTTGCGCGTGAATTCTTATCTAAATCAAGTAGATTGTCACGATAGTGTTTTGAGATATAAGGATTATCACTTAATAAAGCTTGTACAAAAGCTCTGGTCTTTCGGAGAATTCCATCTTTAAAAGGTTTGTAGAATCTTGTATAAACCCAATTCTTAGCAGGATTACAGCTTCCCATTATCTTAGGAATCAAACCAAATAAATCTAACTTGTATCTTATACGAGATTTAACAATATTCCAAGCCTTCTCAACAAGTTGATTACATTCATCAATAAAAGCCCCTGTAATCTCTAAAGAACCTAAACTATCAAAATTCGGGTCTGATGGATACAGGAACAAGTCCTTTAAGATTATCTCACTTCCATTATCCCAATAAATAATTCCGCTTTGAGCATTGAAGTTGTATTGTTCTGTGATTCCTAGACTTGCCGTAACATCAAAAAAAGTATTTAAGGTTGTTTCCTTTAATGCTTTCAATTTTGATCTTCCCATAAGCCAACGAGTACCAGGATAAGACTGACACATTTCAATTAACCATAAAACACCTAAAAACGATTTTCCACCACCAGCACCGCCTCCATAAAGTAGTTCTGTTGTATAATCATTTTTTAAGTAATAAACAGCGTTATGTTGCTTTGTGGTTAATTCCATTTATTTTTTTGGTTTTAATCCTGTTCCTAAGCTTATAATATTGATAGGCTTGTCCTCACTACCTTCTAATTCAAGTGTAGATTTATCTCCATATTTCTTAGGTTGCATCTTTCCTAACATCCATTTACGAGCGTCTATCTTTAACTTTGATCTTTGAATATTTTCCCCATCAATAATTAAAGAACCATCGTCACGTGTACCTGCATAATCAGCATTACTTTGGTCTGCTATTTCTAAAATCTCATCGAATATTAAATCAGCTCTTTCCTCGCGCGCACGTGCGTACTGCTGGAATAATTGATCCTTTTCTTTAATCCAATTATTGAACGTCTTATAGTCAGGCATTCCACCTCTTCCTAATATTTTCCTTAAAGACAATCCTTCCGTTCGCATTAATTCAAAAATTTCAGCCGTCTTACCTTCTATCTTCTCCTTAGTCCATTTAATAGGTCTTGCCATAACTACTTTACTTTATCTTTCTTAAGCTCCTTATTCAGTCTCTTATACTTCTCAATAACTTCTATTAGAAAAAAGCGATCCCATTTATACCCGTTTCTATCATAGTGATCAGCAAGTCTTTCAAGTGCTTCAACTCTTTCTATTCCTATTTTCTTAATGAGGTTTTTGCGGTATGCGAGAAGGTTAGCTCCGTTATAGTAGTTGTCTGACATTCCTTGAAGGTGAACATTGTCTTCGTTGAATTTTAGATTAGGATATTTCCCTCCACTATAGAAGTGTCCTGCTTGTGCTTTTTTAGATGAATATATTAAAGGCTGTCCGCTAGAGATGCAACGACCACAACCGTTGTCATCTGTGTCTCTAAGCTTTATGTAAGTATTGAAATGTCTTTCGGCTATATTCTTTAACTGGGGTATTGTCTTATTGCTATATCCTTGTATAGAATTTACGTTTAAATCTTGCTCTGATTTAGTCTTACGAACTTTTAGACATGAGGATTTAGAAGACTTCTTTCTCTTTGAAGCTTCTATCTTACAATTACCGCATTTGGTATCTACTAAATTATATTGAGGAAATGATGTTCCGCATTTACATTTAATTAAAGCCATTATTTACTCTTTCAATTTCTCGTTAAAAAAACTTCTGGATAAACAATCTAATTAAAACACTCACAGGTGTGAGAGACGGGACAATTCAAATATACGCCTATTTTGTAATAATTACTGAAATTTGTAATAATTCCTAAATAAATACTTTCAATGTCACATATTGACATCATAAGGATATAATTTAGCGTTTTGTTTCAATCCCTATCTGCGCACTATGTATGCTCTTATCGACTGTAATAACTTTTATGCTTCTTGTGAACGCGTGTTTCGACCCTCTTTGAACGGTAAGCCAATTGTAGTTTTATCTAATAATGACGGTTGTGTTATTGCTAGATCCAACGAATCTAAAGCATTAGGTGTTCCAATGGGTACTCCTGCATTTAAACTTCAACAGATTTTCGATTACAATAATGTCAATGTGTTTTCATCCAATTTTGCTCTTTATGGTGACATTAGTAATAGGGTTATGAATACTTTAAGAATGTTTTCCCCAGATGTAGAGATTTATTCTATTGACGAAGCGTTCTTACTATTTCAAGGATTTGAGAATTTCAATTTAAAAGATCATTGTATTGAAATGAAAGATGCTGTTTACCAAAGAACTAAGATCCCTGTTTCGACTGGTATTGCACCAACTAAAGCTTTATCTAAAATTGCTAATAAGATTGCAAAAAAGTTTCCTGTAGAAACTCAAGGCGTTCATGTTATTGACTCTGAAGAATTAAGACTAAAGGCCCTACGTTGGACAGAAATCGAGGATGTTTGGGGTATTGGCCGTCAATTCTCTAAGAAACTAAGATCTATAGGTGTGAATAATGCCTTTGAGTTCACACAGCTTCCTGACGAATATGTACGCTACAAATTTTCTGTCGTTGGACTAAGATTAAAACATGAACTTGAAGGAAAATCTGTATTAGCACTCGAAGAAGTAAAGAATAAGAAAGCCATAGCAACAACCAGGACTTTCAAATCAAATACCGATGATCTGGAAGATATTAAAGAACGAGTTTCCACGTATGCGGTTACATGTGCTGAAAAACTAAGAAAGCAAAAGTCTCATTGTAATCTACTGATGGTCTTTGTCCATACTAATGGCTTTAGGAAAGACCAGGAGCAATACAGTAAGAATATTGTAATCAAACTTCCTTACGCTTCTAATTCAAGTATTACCCTTGCTAAATACGCTAAAATCGCCTTGTATAAGATCTTTAAAAAAGGATACATGTACAAGAAAGCAGGTGTTATGGCCATGGGTATTACTCCTGAGTATGAGCATCAAATTAGTTTGTTTGATAACGAGGACCCAAAACATAAGATTCTTATGAAGACATTAGATAACCTTAATCACTCTATTGGACACAAATGTGTAAAGTTAAGTTCTCAAGATCCAAAACGTACTTGGAAAATGAGACAGGAAAGCTTATCACCACGATATACAACTAACTGGAATGAATTACTTACTGTAAAATGAAAATACTTAAACTCCCCAATTTAAGCAACGAACTTGAGATTGTACCAATTGAAATATGTAACAATGGTCTTTTCATTAAATACTACCTCGAGGGTGTGAGTGCAGGCTTCCCATCTCCTGCAGACGACTTCAAAGAACATAAACTTAGTTTAGATGAACATTACATAGAAGATATTGATTCAACTTATCTAATTCGTGTTGTTGGAAACTCTATGTATCCCACTTTAATGGAAGGTGATTTACTTATTGTTAAAGCAGATGAACAACTCTATGACAACTGCATTGGTATTGTCTCAGTTAATAATACAGATTTTACTGTAAAACGTTTCTCTAAAAACACTCAACAGTTGTTAGCTGACAATGTAAAACACCCTAATATTAGTATTGATGAAAGTGATACCATCATGTGCTTGGGAGTTGTTAAACATTTAATACGTGATTTGTAGTGTCATTAATAAAAACATGAAACTTCCACTAGCTATGAATTAAATATATTCTCATCCAACAAAAGTTTAAATCTAATAAAACCCTAAATCAAGTTCTAAACAACCAAACTCAAGCTCGCAATAACCAAACTTTAGATTTAACTTTGGATATAAATATTATAGATAGATTAACTAAGTAATATAGATTATCTATGTAATATTGTACGCATAGAGAAGGAAAAGACCTGAACACTCTTAAACAAAGTAGGGCGAAATAATAATCAAATAATTAAACATTATGCGTAAATTAATTTTCATTACATCAATCTTAGCATTGATTGGTTGTTCAATTGCCTCATGTAACAAAGAAAAAGAAGATGTTATTAATTCTAATAATACTCAATTAAAAACTGTTCAGTTTGATCACGTAGAGTATATTAATAATTTAAGAGCGGAAAACAAAAAATCACTAGATGCTTTTGCCGCAGATGGACTTGTTCTAACCTTTGAAAAAGGAGAAGATGAAAGTATAGTTCCTATTCTTTCTTTTGTTGAAGATCAAAGTCATCCTGGTTATTTAGGTTGGTTAATTCAGGAATACAATAAATTTAAAAATTTTTGCTCGAGTGGACCAACCGAAGAGGAGCTACTACAAGATTGTCATATGTGTAAACTTTATTATTTTGCTTGTCCTATGGGTACAAGTCACTACTCAACTGCAAACATCTACAGAGTTGATATAATAGCTGGTGATTTGTTTAGCTACAGATGGAATGTATATCTCGAGCAGACACAAGGTGAACCTATAGATAATGGTATAAAGAATATGATAAAAGAAGCAATGTATGATGTTGCTTATGCTGACGCACGTCTACACATTCTTAATAACAAATGTAACTGTGAATAAAATTAGTTATTCAAGCCCAATAGATATATTCTATTGGGCTTTGTTTTTTTCTATATCTTCAAATCCTACTTCATTAATTAATCCACAACCAAACTGAATTTGTTTTTCTTGGATTTAAACTGTAACAGTTTAGTATTCTTGGACGTAAAAAAAGCCTATACCGGTTTGATATAAGCTCTATAGTTTAATTAGCATAATGTTTGGTTAAGATATTAACTCTATTTCTTTTCTGGAAAATAATGATTATACATTAAATCATAATGCTTCTTTCTATTTTCACGAACTCTAAGGCTTAAACTCTCGTCTTTAGAATCTTCTTTTAAGCACCTTGTTTTCTTATTGAAGTTATACACGTCTATTCTAGGTGACAAGTGTATTTTATCTCTAATATAGAAATACCATGCTTTTATTAGTGTTTTCATGTACTTACTTTAGTTGGTTAATAGCTGTTTGGGTTAGTTTTATACTACAGCCATGATCTACCTTGTTTAAATCCTCTATAACACCTTCTGAGATGAACTTAAAGTATTTAACATCACTATACCAATAATAAAATCCTAACTCTTTATGTCTTATTTGCACAGTGTTATCAAATAAAGATGATATTGTAAACCCTTTAAACAAAACATTTTCTTTGGCTTTATTGTATTCATTTCTACTGAAGTCTATTTTGTTATCTAAGCAATATCCTACATCATGAAGTATATTTCCTTTTTCATCACAAGGAACAAACATTCCAAGTTTTAAAGGTTGCTTTAAAAATCTAGCGTATTTAAGAACTCTTTGCTGGAATTCATACTCGGGTATACAGACTTTGTTTTCGTCCCATCCTGCTTGTTTATACACGTATATTGTGTCATACTTATTAACTTCATAATCTAACCTTTAGTTTTATCAATGCCTAATACTCCATTTACAAATTCAATTTCCTCAATCCAGTCTTTAAGAATTTTATCAACTCGTTCTAAAATATCAATATCATAAAGCAATTCAAAATTCCATATTTCTAAAAGAATATCTATTTCATAGCTAATTGAACCCAATTCTTCTCTATGTACGGGCTTTTCTTCATAATCTCGATCAAGGTCCTCAATTGTTTCTTGAACAAAGTCAATAATCTTCTGTGAAGCGGTACCCATGTTGTTATATACATCTCTATCTACTTCTCTTAATTTATCTAAATGCATGTTCATTATATTATTTTAAAATTGTTAATTAACCTCCAAAATCTAAATCATTCAATCTATATAACCCATATTCTGTTTTACTAAAAAGTATAAGTCCAAATTGGCTATCTTTAATTAATATAGGACCTTTCCTACCTATATACTCTTTATTCCATATAGCAAGGTTATTAACTGTAAAGTCTTGAGTTAGATTGAACCATAATGTGTTGTCTTGAGGTAGAAAGTTTTCAGCGTTTTCTACTTCTTTAAATGGTTTAGTTAAAGAGTTAAATTGCTCTAATAAATCCTCTTTTTCATGTTCTTCTACTAATTGTGGATTATATTGTATCATACTTTCTTCCTTCTTAAAATTGATAATAAGATTGATCTTTCACCTTCCAGATTATAATGATCTCGTTTTTCAGCTTTTTTATCAATTGAGAACTTTCCGTTATTATACGATATTAAGCCCCAACTACCCGGTAGCTCATTTAATTCAACAAGACCTTCAGGGCATACGTAATATCTTAATTGACCTACACCTTTCTCTGGAAACAAACGAAAACTCTTTCTAAAATCCTTAAAGAAATCAGCTCTACTTACTTTAATCTCCATAAGAACTATTCCAACCTATTACATCGGGTATCTCTCCAGTTCTGTTGTTGGTTGATAATTCAGTTACTATAGTTGAGCAATTTGGAACAACAGCATTCTGTGTATGTTTCTTAAGCCATTTGGCTGACTTTTGCACTAGTTCATCATGTGTCATTTATCTGTATAATTTGATAATTAATATCTCTATGGTTATATGACTTTTTCAATTTATTAATTTCATGATAAGCGTCACTTTTATCATTAAAAAACCTTGCACATCCTATGAGGTATGTTCTAGGTGGATCACCTTCCCATTCTGCTAAATACATCATTCTATTTGACGCATTTTTAAATCCTATTAAGTATTGCTTCATAACACTTTATTTAACATCCTAATAACCCATTCTTCTAATTCAGATAAATGATCTAATCTGATTGTATACTTTGAGTTATACAACTTCTTGTCTTTAAACTGTTTTACCAACTTAAATCCTGCATGCTCTATATCTATTACAGATTTATTTACTAAAACGTATTTTTCAAATGTTAGCATTAAATCACCTTCCACTAGGTGTAATTCTATGTACTGCTTAGATGGGTATCTACTTGCAGTAATATGTTTGATTATTTTGGTTTCTGGAAATGTTCTTACTTCTGGATAATTCATTATACAATCTCTCCTAATGTTAATACAAAATACTTCTTTCTAGTTTTCAAGTTTATCTTTAACAAAATCCCTTGCAACCTTCAAAAGTCTAGCTTCAGGATCAATTTCATTCCTATCAATAGATTCTAACCAAGCAAAACCAACAGCTAAAACTTGGATAAGCTCTTCTTTCATAAGTTCTAGTGTTGGAGCATGGATAGCTTCGCTTACCTCCTCTAGGAATATATCTGCCCACGTTCCTTGGTTTTTCTTAAATCTATGATCGCATTGTGTTTTTGCATCCTCTTCAGGAAGTATTCCATAATGATCTGATAATTCATCATTATGCCATGCGAAATCATCTATTGAAGGATGATTTTGCACACCCCACTTTTCATTTTGCCTTTTTCTTTCTGCTATTACTTTTTCTATGTTTTCTTTCATGATACTTGACTTAAAGAGTTTAAACCTTGTGCATTTGCTTCCGCTAGCACCTTGCTAATAATTGGTACGACTGAGTTCCCTATTTGTTTTTTCTTATCTGCAACTGTTCCTGCTAGAACATAATCTTTAGGAAAACCTTGAATTACTTTTAGCTCTTCAAGCTTCAACATCCTCATACTTATATCCGAAATTTTCAGCTCCTTCATTAGTATTTTAAGCTCAATAACGGCTTGTGAATCTTCTGGTTTGATTTCTGTTTTATCTTCCCCGTAATGAGCTACAGTAAAGTATGGAGGTTTTTTATCCATTCTTGCAATGAGTGTGAAACATGGATCTTCAATGCTTTTTCCAATTCGTCCAAATTGAGTATCACTAATCCAAGCAGTAACCAGGTTATGCTTAGGATTTGTTGTTATTACTCCTGCTGGTTGGTTTAATTTAGAACCAGTAAAAGAAGAATAGTCATATTGAATCCAATTAACAGCAAATCTATCTTTAGTTGTGATTGTAGGGCATGGAGAATTTAAATCATGCGCTTGACCATTTCCATAGTAAGAAGTAATAAAGAACTTTTCACCTTTGAATTTTAAAAGCCCCTTTGTTGTTCGGATAATCGTGTTATCTGATAAAGGTTTCTTTCTATCAAAGATTGATTTCCCTAAGTCTGAAAAATCTAAACATTCTTTTATCGACTTCCATTGCTCAAGCGTACTCTCAAAAAAACCTTCTGAAGTTATATTCTTTGAATGCGTTGCTTCTGGCCAAAATATCGGCAATCCCTCTTTTGCAAAAATTCCAAAGTATCTTGTCCTTGCTGTATGGGAACCATAATCAGCAGAGTTTAACATCTTCCAATCATGAGTAAATCCATAAGATTGAATCTTTTTAATCCACTTTAAATATTCTCGACCATTTAAACGGCTTATAGGTTTTCCATTTTCGTCTAATGGTCCCCATGCCATAAACTCACGAACATTTTCAATATAGAGGTAAGCCGGATTAAGCTGCTCTAAATACATGAACAAATGTTCAGCTAATGTTCTACTATCTGCATCACGAGGTAAACCTCCTTTAGCATTTGAAAAGTTTGTACACTCTAACGATGCCCAAATATTGATTATGCAATCAGGTTCTTTTTCGCGTAGTTTATTCACTAATTCCTTAAGTTTTAAAACAACGCTAAAATCTCTAATATCCTCAGTGAAGTGTACACAATCAGGATGATTCGCTTTATGTGCCTTAATAGCGTTTTCATCGTGATTTACACATGCAATAACTTTTGCATTTGCATTTGCCATTTCTATTCCTGCAGTTGTTCCTCCAGCTCCAGAAAATAGGTCTATCCAATATATATTCATAATTTTGTCTTGCAATTTTAAAAGTCGCCTTTCGGTTTAGTTTCGTCGCTTCCGAAAGGCTTCTTTGTTATCTAGGTACTCCAAATGCATAACCTATCAATTCTCCTTTTCTACTAACATTAATTTGATAGAAGTAGGATCTCTTTTGAGTCGCATAGTCATACGCTTCTTCTCTTGTGTCAAACAATTGTGTTTTACCTTTTTCTATCCAATCAGAAACATTTAAACCATCTATATTTCTGTATACTATTTTATTTTCTTCACTCATGATTTCTATTTTATTGTTGAACTATTGGTACCATAAGAACATCACCCCATTGAACACCATCGAATATCCATAATGCACCTCTTTTTTGAGTAGGACTTATTACCCAAGAATCGGTAACATAAATCATAAGTCCAGAAGGAGGATCTTTAATTTTTTCCAATTGCATTTTCGTCATTCTTGGAATGAGAATGCCTTTACTTTCTGAATGGATTTCCAATACCGTATTTGTATCTGGTGTTGTTGTTCCTATTCCGATTTGACCATGTGCCTTTATTGGAATAATCAATAAGACTAGAAATATGGTCGTGAATAGCATTATCACTGAAACTTTTACAGCAAATATTGATGTGTCTTTTATCATGTTTTTTTAAGTAATTGAAATCATAAATAATTATTTCCCAAAGTAATTCTCCTCTTAAATCAAGCTAAGCCTTGATCTATCCATTTTGTTTTTTTTTAATTACAGATTAAAAACAAGGACCATGTTTCACAAGGCGTTATCTTACCTATATTTACATCATATTTTTTTTTTGAAGTGTTGGAGAGGGTTTCTGTTATTTACAGCATAATTGACAGAAGTCCTTTCTTTACATTAACCTTTCCTTTTTGACAGAATACCTTTGTCTTATTATCGAATACCGTATTTTTAATACATATTACCTTATTAATGGTAGTTACTTCATTTACTTCACTACATTAGCTATCTTGAAATTTAAAGAGATAGCTTTTACTATCTTCGATGGACAAACAATAGAAGTTCTCTCTTTAAATATCTTTTACACTTCCACTTTGTTTCCATTTTAACAACCTACCTTGTCCACCTTTGTGAACGGTTATCTTTTCTTCTTTATAAAGCTGAATAAAAAGTGGTTTGAGAGTTTTATAATCAACATTTAACGTGTTTAAAATCTCTGGAATATAGGTTCCACAATTCCCACCACTTTTAACTTGTTTGTCTTTTAATATCCTGATGATCTTTTCCAACCATTCTGAATCTTTTGTTCGATCTTTGATGGATGAACAAGTGTTTTTGTTTTCCTGTTTAAACTCATCCATATCCAACCGTTTTTAATTCTTTCAGCTTCAATTTCCTTTGCTAAAGCTTGAGCCTCTTGTGCTTTTCGTAACGCACGAGCTTTTTCACTATTCTTCACCATTTTTCCAATATTTCACAAGGCTTAATTCAGCCATTTTTATTTTTATTTCACGTTCTGAAATCTCAAGATGTTTAACAAACAATCCCGTTCTTTCAGATTTAATTATAGTTTCAGCTGTCTTTCTATACTGCTCCATATTGATATCTTCTTCTTCAAGAAAGTATCTCCATATTCCAGTCCAGTATCGAGAGAACCAAATGCTTATTTCTCCTGTCTCCAGGTATTCGTTTTTCACCTGTTCTGCTATTTCTTCAATAGGTTTTACAGGAGCTTCGAGTAACAATGTTTTGGTTAATCCTAAAGCCAATTGATCTCGTTCTTTCCTTCGATAAACTCTCGATTTCTCTGCTTTGTATATTTTGTAAGCGGTCAACAAATCTCCCAGAGAATTAGAATTAAAGGATCTAATCTTTTCTTTGAGGGGTAATTCGTTTAAGCTTGCTAATCTGAATGCATGAATAACTTCATCGATGGTAAAAGATTTGTATTTGAGTTGAAGTGTTGCAATGGCCTCAGCTGCTATCTCGTAGCGCGTTTGCATTTCTTTTTTTTCCTTCTCGACGAGTCCTAGAATCCTAAAAACACGAGTAACCATCACATTGAATTCAGGAGCACCAAGAGTCAAGTTTTTGATTTGAACGCCTTCCTCTTGGAGTTTGACAACTAAAGGCCTTTCATCTTGGATTACTAATTCATTCTTTTTCATGATAATTTACTTTCATAACCGGCCATCGTATTTTGGAAATTGAACTCTGGTCCTACTTTTTCTTTTTTAGCGGAACTTTTTTCTTTTTCAAAATCTTTCTTTAGCCAATTATTTGCAGTTAGATACAAGCTTTTGTAATTCGAATTTCGCTTGTAGTTTTCTATCTTATCAAGAGTATCATCAATCTTCTCTTTGGTGTAAGACTCATTGAGTTTATCAAATTCTTGATTGGTTAATTTCAGGTGTGCGAATTTTCGATAGAAAATTGTCTTTTCACCTTCACCTTCTTTTTCACCTTCTACTTTAACTTCTATTTCTTCTTCTACTTCATCTTTAACTTTCGAAACCATTCCGTTATGGTTCGAAAGGGTTCCCTTATGGTTCGGAACCATTCCGTAATGGTTTAAAAGGCTTTCGAAGGATTCATTCGCTTTCTTTCTATCAACCACTAAATCAGAACATTTAAGCTCTTGAGGTAAATTCATGTAAACATCAATAGCAGACTTCTTCATGTTAGTATTAAACTTTTGGTGCTTTAGATAGTTTACTATCACAATAAAGTTTCCAACGCGTTTAATTTTTTGCATGTTTGAGAATATCTCAATTCCTTTTTCTACATCGTTTTTATTGATACCAGTTTCAAAAGAAATTTTTCTAGTAGATGCTTCATAAATGCCAAGCATATTTGTTTTCTCATTAGTGAGAAGATATATGAATAGAAGCTTGTGAGAAGGTGAAAGATCTTCGATAAATGGATCACTCCATATTGCTGTAGATATGCTTCTCAGTTTACTCATCGTTATATCAAATTGGGGAATTATTAGACCTACCCAGTATTAGATAGGCCATTGAAATACTGTAAGTAATTCTCTATTTTAAAATGGAAGGTCATCATCAAAATTCGTTTGACCTGTATTTTGAGATTTTGGAACCTGAGCTTGAGTTCTTTCTTGAGCAGGTTGGCTAATTCTTGATATCCTCCAAGCAACAAGCTGATTAAAGACTCTTAAAGGAGAACTTGAATCCTTTTGCCATTCTCTACCTTTAAGATTGAAGAATACCTCTATTAACTCACCTTCTGCATAAGGTTCTATTAAGTCAACCCGTGTTTGTACAAGTTCAAAACCTAATGTTTGAGGATACTGCTCATCTGTTTCAATAACAAATTCACGTTTTTTGAAAGTGTCTGTTACTTGTTGAATCTCTCCAATGCGCTTAATACGCCCGATTATTTTTAGTGGTTCTGACATAGCTTATTTATCTAAGATTGAAAGTTCCTCTTGATACTTAATCCATTCTTCCGTTAAACCTAAAGGAATGACATTATTACATGGTATTTTTGAAGCAGATACGAGATTAACCTCCTCGATCTCGATTCCTTCATTTTCCAATTCTTCAGATATATACTCAAGGATTGCTTTCTTCGCCTCATCTACATTTTTAGACTCCACAATAAAAACCTTATTCAAGGGTGCTTCGCTTGAACTTATTTCGATTTTATAAAAGTTCGTATCTAAATCTCCCGTTTCTATGGATGGAATTAGCTCAAAATTACCGTACTCTTTAATGGATTTGAATCTAAAATACCCACCATTAAGAAATCGTTCCAAATAATCATTTGCTATTTTAAGAGCCAACCCAACAGAATGGGAATAGAGATAGAATTTTTTGTTTTTATTTGATTTTTCAATCACTACCTCAAATACTTTTAAATAACCAATTTCTGCTATAGCTGATCTATTCTGATTACTAACCTTCACCTCTTTTACATCTTCCGATTGAATGAAAAAGGCTATTTCAGAAAGGACATCATCATCAATAAAAATCCCTCGTTCTTGTACAATTTCACTTCGCTCAATTGATACTACTTCTCCAGTATCTTCATCCACGAAATCTTCATTCCATTTTCTTAATAAATTCTCAGCTAAATACCTCCCTTTCATTTCTAAAGCGTTCGAAGTCGATGTGATTATTTCATTTCTTTTTGATTCCATCTTAAGTTTTATTGTAATTGAGGTATTGCATCTCCGTTTTTAACTTACTAATCATAGTACGGCACCAATCTAATTGATGCGTGCACGTTCTATTTAATCGATCACACATATTCACCATGTAGTTGTATGTTTTGTTTTTCGATTTCACAAGATCTTTAAGAATACTTGGAGATAGTTTTTTAGGAATTAACTCTTCCATAATCTCCATAAAGCTTTCATCTTGCCAATGTTTTGAGTCAGCTAACATTTTAGCGGACATCGCTAGATAAACAGTCAATTCTGCGCTTTTTGCACTTATTGCATTAATATCATCTTCTTGAACTATTTCTTCAAGTGCGATTTGAATAATTTCAATTTGAGAAACTATTTCTTCTGGAGCCATTATATTAAGCTGTAAATTCACAAACCTTATCCATTAAGAATTGTTCAGCTATTTCAAGCTTATTTTTAAGAAGTTTTATATCCTCCTGAACTTCACTTCTATTAAATCGTAATACGTGTAACAATCCATTTCCAATCCTAGGATCAAACACTATAAAATCCCACCAATTAGCTCCAGTTATTAACATTTGACCTATTACTTGCCAGTAGTACTTCTTTTCCACCTTTTTTAAAGCAGCAGGAGATAAACAACTCGCAAGCTTTAAAACATTGTAACCAGTAAAAGGACATTTAACTTCTTGACCTCCTTCAACAGAATTAAAAATATCAAAGGTTACACCGTCTGGAGTTCCTCCGCAATTATCACCGTATTCAAAAAACTTTTGATCAGATCCGTAATGATGAACCTCAATTTTCATGCGGCTCATATACTCTTCAATTGCTTGTTTCTCGTATAAATTCCCGTGATCCGTTGCGTTGGTAGAAAATTGCTCGTCGTGTCGCTTCTCAGTCAACTTCTCCCAAACTCGCTTTAACACATAACTTTGAGCACCTGAGCTTAAACCGATCTTTTTGTCTTCACCTGTTGGATTAGTCATTAACTCACTAAAACAAGAGGCTGTTATCTTTCCAAGTCTCTTTAAAAGCCATGCTTGAATTTTGTTTTCTTCTTCAACTTGCTTTTCTAAAAACTCATTATAACCTTTTGGAGGCATCCCACCCCCAAGGTTAAATTCTTGATCCATGAATCCCATTAGTAGTTGTAGTTTTCAAATGGATATTCACCTCTCCAAATAGCTTCTAAGTCAAGCATTCCTGTTTCAACAAGTGTGTTTACTTCATCAACTATTGTTTTTGGTAATGGTTTATGAGGTTTTGCCATAACCTTAAATTCAGTATCATTTACACCTGTCCCTACTCTATTGATATTAACATTAAATGTTCTTAAATCTCCCCAATCTTCATCTTGAGCATATGCAAAAAGTGGTTTAAGAATTGACGTTTGTGTTACTTCTAAAATCCTAGGAATATTCTCACTAAAATCCCAAACTAACATGATCCAAAAATGCTTTGAACCTTCTGGAGTTCCATCATCTTTAAGCTTTGGTTCTAATTCAGCTAATTCTGACTTTGTAAAATCTCCTAATCCAAATGATTTTCGTCTTGGTTTTTTATCCTTTCCAAAGACTACATAACCCAAAAGAGGAGAAGAAAGAATTCTTATTATATTATCTCCTGGAGTAAGCTTCATAAATTGCTTTGATTTATCTGGAACAACATAATCTGACGGAAAAAATGCATTAGAGGTTGAAAGGGCGCTGTTTGTTGTGTTTACATTTGACATGATAAATTGGATTAAAGGTTTTGTAATTCTGAAATAAACTCGTCTTTGAAATTCTTAAGCTGACTTTCAATAACCGATTGAAAAAGTTTAGCTTCATCCTGATTTAATTCAGATTCTAAAGTGAAATTGATATTGTTAATTGCTTGCGTAAGCTTTTCTTTATCTGGTAAAAGAGACTCTTGACGTTTGGCTTCAGCATCTTGTTCAGCTTTTATTCGAGCCGATTCTTCAGCATCTTTTTTTGCTTTCTCCTCAGCGTCTTTTTTTGCCTGAATCTTAGTTTCTTCTTGTTCTTTAGCAAGACGTTCAGCTTCTAGTTTTTTACGCTTCTGAGCCTCGAACTCTTCTTTTTCTTTACGAAATGCTTCTTGCTCGTCTTTAAGCTTTTGTTCTTTTGCTTTTCGATCCAATTCAATTTTCGCTAAACGTTTTTTCTCAATATCTTGTTTAGCTTTGCGCTCAGATTCTTGTTTTCTCAAACGTTCTTTCTCAGCTTCTTCTTGAGCTTCTTTTTTAGCTTGCAATTCTGCTTTCTCAACTTCTATACGTCTGTTTTCCTCTGCTAATCTTGCACGCTCTTTAGCTATACGCTCATTTTCTAAACGTTGAATTTCTTTTTCTTTAAGATTCTCAATTTTAGAAGTAAGTAGCTTTGTGATTTCATTCTTTTTTGAAACAAAAACTTCTTCAACATCTCCAAAGCTATCTTTAAGCTCAACCTCTCTTAAAGTTCTTCCTATATTCTGTTTACAGGCTTCAATTTTAGAGAATACAAGATTTTCAACTTCTTCTTCCAATGGTTTGAAAATTGCATTAGTGGCATCAATTTGCCTTTGCTTTTCTTCTTCAACTAATCGAATTTTCTCAGCTTTTTCATCTGCTTTCACCTTCTCCCAACGATCAATCTCAGCCTGTTGTTTATTCTCATGTATAAGAGTTATGTCAACTATCTTTTTCTCAATTTCTTTAACATTACTTTTGAATGTGTTTATTCTGGAAATTAACTCTCTATTACCTTTCTGAATTCCTGTTCTTGCAGTTTTGAGATTAGTACGCGCCTTTTTAGCGGACTTAAATGTTTCAGAATCTGTAATCTGAATAAATGGATTCTCTTTTACAATTAACTCTTGAGCTTGCTTTAACTGTTGCCCATTAGGAAGTGTAATTGATGAAATCTCTAATACTTGTGGTTTAACTTGGTTTTCCATACCTTTGATTTAGCTAAATTATTTAACAGGGATTTTCCTTGTTAGGTTAGATAGACCCGTCTGCAAACGGGTTTATTTTTTTAATTCTTCTTTATCGATCATGATTACATAATCCTGACCATTCTTTTTATAACTCTCCACTCCTCTTTTTGAAAGTATTTTATCATCATGAATCCAGTTTAAAACTGTTTTATAATGAACTCCCATTTCTAAAGCGAGCTCCTTTAATGTAAAAGGTGTTAACTTCTTTGGGAAGGTTCTTTCAATTAGAATGTTTTTAATTTCTTCTAATTCTCCAAGCATGGTATCCCACTTTTGTTTTGGAACTTGGATATAAATAATGTGGCTTTCTCCTTCCATAACTATGCTTTTTGTTGTTTCTCTTTTCTTAAATGAGTTTCTAAAACAGATTTTGCTTTCATAGCTGTATTAATTTTATGCGTACAGTTATAAACTGCTTTTCTCATCATTTCTATAATCGCTACAGAATTTCTTTTGCTTACTGAAGAAGCACCATAACAAGTGTCTCTTATAGTTGATGTTCCAACTCCTGTATGTCTTGCAACATCAGCCCTATCATTGGTTGATGTGTGCTTTGTTATATATCTAGAAAGTTCTTCGCTAATAGGCTTTCCAAAATGGTGTTCTTCAAATAGTGCCATGTTATTATTGATTATAGATTACTGTATGCTCTTCAACTTCAAATGCTCTTAATACTTCTTGTAAGGTGTGAATCCTAGCCAAACATATTTCTTGTTGTTTTCTAGATTTTTGCTTAATCTTCTTTTCTCGCTCGCTTATTAATTTACTTTGTAAGAACTCAATTCCTTCTTCAATTTTCATAGTAATAGACTTTTAAATGGAGGCTTTGAGTATCTCGCCACCTCCGGGTTTATTTATTAAGTTGGGGTAATTAATTATGCTGTTAATCTTTCTTTTCTTGCTTCCATCCAATCCAATTCAAAAGGCTCATCACCTTCTAATTCCTCTTCCAGATTTTCACCTTCTTCAATTAACATTTCAAGAATTTCTTGTTTCTCAGTATTAGAATACACAACAGCTTTATTATCTACATACACCTCAAATTCTACAAGTTCGTCCTCTTTGTTTACCGCTATATTGATGTAGATGTTTTCATTATTATGTTCTAAGGCAAAACACCCTAATTCGTATTCGAAAACATTTGTTGTATTTAAAAGCTGTTGTGCAGTCATAATATTTTCTTTACTTTGTTATTGTTGTATTGATAGTACAAATATATAGTAAATAATCTACACTTCATTACTTAATGGAGTGAATAATCTAATTATTTTCATCCCATGATAGAAAGATTACTCCAAATAGTTGATTACAAAGGCATTAGTAAAAGACAGTTTTATAAGGATACTGGGCTTTCTAATGGATACCTTGATAAAGAAAGGGAAGTTGGACACAAAAAGATAGAGATTATATGCTCCACTTATCCAGAGATAGATCCTATTTGGTTGCTTTTTGGAAAAGGTCAAATGTTACTTAATAGCAACAAGCCAAATTTCGATCTAACTAAAGATGATAGATTAGAAGTAAAAAGTGGAGATCCTGAAAGCTCTTTAGAGTACTATGAAAAGTTCATGCAAGAGCAAAGTGAGATTATTTCTAGCTACCAAGACCAGGTTAAAGATTTATTGCTTATAATTAAGCAGAGTAATACTAATGTAGAAAAGCTTGTTGTTATAGTTAACAAGCAAAAAGAAGAGTTAAAAGAGCTCCAAGAGAAGAACAATAAAGATTCTGCTATTGGTTAAATTATAAATAGTCTATATATTTTATAGTTATAATTCTTTAGGGCTCACATTTAATACAATATACCCCCTAATACCAATAATAACTTCAAAAAAATTATAGATTATGGAAATTGCTAAGCTCTACCTAAGCTTAAAAAGGAAAAAACGTATTCAATTATTACAACATTATCAAATTATATTAATTAAAAGGCAAACTAAGAAAATACAAGTATTAGTTGAAGAATATGTAAATAGATGATTTTCTTTATAAAGTAGATTACCCCCAACCTACTTTTATTTTGCCAGACAATATTCTACATGATAAAAGTCACCTTGCATTGTTAACAAAAAATACTATTTTTGCTTGTGAATAAATACAGTAGTTATATTCACAGAAATCATTACTACCTTTTTTATTACTCCCCACAAACTAAACTTTTAATTGGAATACCTACACCCTAGAGAAATAATCTTTATTGGAGTAGGAACTGTCGTATCCATTATTTAATTAACAAACAATCATTGACATTATATGGAGTTATTAATAGGAACATTGCTTATTCTACTGATTATACTAATCATTATTAATATCAAACTGAAATCCAAATATAAAAACACACTAAATCAATTATCTAAAAAATCAATTGAAAGTAATAAACTTGAGAAACTTTGTAATGAATACAAAGATGAGATAGAACCGTTAAGGAAGTACACCGGAATTGCAAATGCAGAAATAGAAAAAGAAAAAATTCTTGAAGAATCTAAAGCTATCAAAGAGCAAACTAAAAAAGATTCAAATATCAAAATTTATGAAGCCACTAAGGAAGCAAAAAACATAGTAGAAATTGCCCGAATTAATTCAATTAGAGAAATAGACCTTGCTAATGCAGAAGCCAAATCTATTCGAAAAGAAGTTCGAGAGAAACCACAATATTAAAAGAAAAAGCAGAACAAAAAGTTTTAGAGGCCAATGACCTCGCTAATAAGATTAAAGAAAACGCTCAATTAAAAGCAGAAGAAATTGCTGGAGAAGCTTGGGAAGCTAAACGGAATGCTGATCAATATTCACAGACTGTAAAAGCCATGAAAAATATTATCAAGGGGTACGGTGATGAATATTTAATCCCTAATGAAAGCTTACTTGATAATCTCGCAGAAGAATACACGCATGAGGAAGCAGGAAGAGATTTAGCTAAAATTAGAGCACTAATTAAATTAGTAATTAAAAATAGAGAAGCTGCCGATTGTGACTATGTTGAAAAACACAGACGTGAAACTGCAATTGAATTTGTACTTGATGCTTTCAATGGAAAAGTTGATACCATCATGTCTAAAATTAAACATGACAATTACGGCAAACTTCTTCAATCACTAAAGGATTCATTCAGACTTGTTAATCATAATGGAAGGCCATTTAGAAATGCAAGAATAACAGAAAAGTATTATGACTTAATCTTAGAACAATTAAAACTTGCTGTAACTGTTTCTGAGATTAAATTAAGAGATAGAGAAGAACAAAAAAGAATTCGAGAAGAAATAAGAGAGAAGAAAAAGCTAGACGTGATTTTGAACGAGCGATTAAAGCTGCTGAAAAAGAAGAAAAACTACTTGCAAAAGCTATAAAAGAAGCCGAAAAAAGACTTTCTGCTGCTAGTGAAGAACAACGTGCAAAATACGAATTGGAACTACAGGAAGTAAAAGAAAAGTTAGCTCTAGCAGAGGAACGAGGCAAAGGGCTATGTCTATGGCTCAACAAACAAAAAGAGGACATGTTTACATTATATCTAATGTAGGATCATTTGGTGATGAAGTATTAAAGATTGGTCTAACTAGAAGATTAGAACCAATGGATAGAGTAAAAGAGCTTGGAGATGCTTCTGTGCCTTTCCAATTTGATGTTCATGCAATGATTCATTCTGAAAATGCCACCCGAGTTAGAAAACGATTACATAAAGTATTCCATTCAACAAGAGTTAATAAAATCAATAATAGAAAAGAGTTTTTCAGGGTTCCTTTATCAAGTGTAAAAGAACAAATTGATGAATTAGATCTGAAAATAAAATGGACTATGAAAGCAGAAGCTCTTCAGTATCGAGAAACACTTCAATTAGAAAGAAAAGATCAAGAAATTGAAATCACTTCTTAGATAGATTACTACTTATCAGATTATATTAATTAAGAAGCAGACAAAGAAGTTGGTTGTTTCACTAGAAGAATAAATCGATAGCTAATGGTTATTTACACTCTTCTTATAAAAAAGAACTATCTAACATGAATAACAATTCATTAGACTATCAAAGTATAGATAATAACAATATTTCTGAAGACGATTTTCATGCAATTATTAACGATATTAATTTAAGCGGAATGGATAGGCGCTTCTATTATCGTAAAATAAGACATAGGGAGCTTATCATATTCAAGGATTCTGTATTTACATCTCTAATCATAAGTAAACATGATATTGATAAAAGAATCATATTTGAAAATTGTAGATTTGATAACCGTGTTGAATTTTATAAACTAATTTTGAATACATAGATTTTATAAACTGTAACAAAGATAAAATTGATATAATTTTTAAAAATTGTAACGTAAAAAAGTTTGAGATTACAGAATCAAAATTGAACAATGTATCTCTGCAAGATAATGAAATTAAATCCATTAAATTAAACAACTCATCCTTTCAAAGCCTATATAGTTTCCGTGTGAATTCAACTATTTTAACATTCAAGATACAGAATTAAAGAAATTTAGAATTGATCATGCTCACTCTTTCATAAATGAATTTCATTTTGATAGCATAAGTAGTTGTGAGGAAATAGATATTATTGAAGCTAACATTAATAAACTAACCATTACAGGAAACTGTTTTAGGAATGGAACATTCAAAGTTTCAAATACAAAATTAAATGAATTAAATATTATCAATTTTTACAATAAAGGTAAAGTTTTTCTAATTCTATTTCATTTAAAAATTCGATCGAAACTCCAAGTGGAATACTAATATCTGAATTTGATAAAAAGCATAACATTAACAGAAAGTATGATATGTTTTCCAAAATAAAAGAAAGTGACAATCTAAAGAAACTCACAATTCGACCATTAGACAAAAATTATCCATTATATAAAAGTGCTTTGTTTCATACACAAAGTTCTCACGAATCTAATCTCATTTTAAACTCCAGTGAACTGGGGGAATTTAAATTCAACGCAGTTGATTTAAATAA
>CBDEVQ010000005.1:0-48928 GCA_965243605.1 Flavobacteriales bacterium | reverse complement strand
TTTCAAAAGAGAACTTTGACTTAATAAGTGCTGATCTATATTATGACTGTGCTTTGTTTTCTGATATAAAAGAAGGTCAAATGTCTGTAAAAATGAATACTTCTTTAATGCTTAAAAAAGCAGAAAGTATTTACCGTTTATATGCAGATCCAAAGCTTTGTGAGTTTGAAACTAAACCTGTGGAAACTAAAGGGCCTACAAAAATCAACGTAGGTGTTAATTTTTCTTAGATGATTAAAAGATACCCACATACGGCTATTATGGTTAGTTCTTCATCTACTCAAGATGAAAACGGAGATTTTACTAATGATAAATTAGAAACGATCATCAAAGGACGTTATGAGCCAAATAGTCAGAGTAAGAGCCTTGATTATTCCGCTAAGTTTTATTGCAAACGAATGAAGTTCGAAAAATTTAAAAAGGATGAAACCACATTAAAATATGGAGACCGTTCTTTTACAATTCTTCAATTTCATGAGTATCAAACACATTCGGAATTATGGCTAAGTTAAAAGGTTTTACTCCAATGTTTGGTAGACAGCTGATCGTTGATCGTTTAAATCAAATTCAGGAAAAAGCAAATGCAAAAGCTTTAGAGGTGTTACAATACCATGGTGAGGAATTTATTAACAAAGCTCGAAGCAATAGGACGTATGCAGACGATACAGGAAATTTAAGAAGTTCTATAGGTTATATCATTCTTTATGAAGGTAAAATTATAAGGAGAAATTTCAGGAATTCTCAAAAAGGAACTGGAAGAGGTTCTGAAGGTCAAGGTGTGGCATTAGATACGGCAACCGAAGTTGCGAAAAATTACCCAGATGGTTGGGTGTTAATAGGTGTTGCAGGTATGAACTATGCCGCAGCTGTAGAAGCTTTAGGTTATGATGTTATAACTGGAGCTGAACCAAAGAGTGAGGAAATTAAAAAAATGCTAAGTGAAATACAGTTCTGAAATAACGAGTATTCTTTATAAGGTAATTAGTAAGCCAGAGGTCAAAGACATGATTGATGGTATAATTTACAAGGGGTATGTCCCGCTTAAAAGTCAGTTAGAAGATATAGAAATCAATATTTTGACTAACCCAAACAAATATATAACAGATGGATATGCAAATATTAATATCTATTGTATTGAGGATGATCAGGGAAGAGCGAACACTAAAAGACTCGAAGAAATATCTAAGCTTGTTGTGCCATTAATTGACGAGGCTGAGCATTCAGGAGTACATTTTCAACTCGAAAATCAGAGCGGAATTCTTAGAGATCAAAAACGTGATAAAATGAGTTTCGTGAATTTAAAAATCAATTATCAAACATTGTAAAAATGTCAAAGTCAAATAACTTTTACGGAATAACAGAATTCAAGCTAGGTGCTCCGGGTGATGGAGTAATGGGAGCTTCATTAAAGAATTTTCCAGATATAGAGAATAACTCTGTTAATATTGAAGGTGCAACCCCTTCTGAAACTACTATCGCCACTGAAGAAGACGATATGTATATGACAATCAATAGTTCTTCTACACCTCATAAAATCACAGCGAGATTATTTGGAGTAGATAGAGATGATTACCCATTACTAATGGGAGGTACGACAACATCTGGTATTTGGAGTGCTCCAATATCACCTCCTAACATTTATTTATCATTTGAAATGAAAGGTAAAGAAGTAGAAGGTAAAAGAGGTGTATACCGCATTCCTTATGGTAAAATAATTGCCAAAGAAAATGGATCAATTACAAAAGGAGGATTGCCAGCCATAGACATTACGATTACAGCAAATACGCCTGTATCTGATGCAGGTGTTTCTGGAGCTCCTTTTGAATCTGGAATTGAAGATGTTTAATCAATAGCTCCTTCGGGGGCTTTTTTTATTATATGGAAGAGCAGCAAAAACTTTTAGAGGCTTTAATAGAGAAGCCAAGCAAATACGAAATTGATGTCATCGATAACACGATGTTACCAGGTGATCTTAAGAAACGAAAAACAATGTCATTTGTTGTGAAACCTCCTACAATGGAAGTATTAGCCAGATGTGCAACTGTAATTTTGAAAGTACCAAAAGAGATACTAGATAGAAAGGACGTTGATCTCTTAGAGGTTTTAAATTACCGTAAAGAAATCGCGGAAATATTTTGCATTATTGCTCATGGTAGAAATACAGATTACCCGAGTTGGTATGTAGATTTTATTTTAAATAATGTATCCGGAAAGGAGTTATTTAGTTTATTTCAAGAAACCTCATTGAAAATGCAGTCTGATTTTTTTTTGTCCTCTTTCCAAATTGCGAAAGAGACAAATCCAATGATGATGAAGCAGAAGATTTAAGATTCAACCCTTATAAGTTTATCGGTTCAATTTGTAATTATTACGGTTATTCTTTTGATTTTGTGTTTAGAGAAATATCATTTCAAAATTTATTACTTCTTTCAGCAAGTGTACCACAATATAAAAGTAATACCGAAAAAGATGCAAAAGCAGAACCAATGGATTTAACGAGTTTTTTATTAAAAAAAGAGATGTAGTATGAAGAAGGTTTTTGAAATAGTTTACGAAAGACTATTGAAGGTTAAAGAAGTTGGAAAGCTATGTCCTGAATTTTGGGGTAAGATCCAATATTTAAAAAATAATTATTCTGAAAAGGATTGTTGGCAGATGCTAACCCAAAATATTGAATGGATTCTTAATTCAAAAGAATATTACAAGTTAGATTTTGACATTCTTACAACTGAAGAGATTAAAGAATGGTTTTCCTCTTTTGAATTAGAGGTAAATAATATTTATTGCAAAGGAGAGATAGCTGTTAATAATGGTTATGCAATTGGCTTAGGTGAAGCTAAAATTAATGCTACTGGCCATAGTAAAATATTATTGTTTGATAAGGCTACAGCTGAGTGTTATGATACTTCTTTTGTATCAGGTTACAATCAAAGCACGTTTACTGTCCACGATTGCATAGGCAGTGCCTTCCATGAATGTAAAGCCCATGCAAAAGGATTAAGTATTATTGAATCCTGGTCCAAAATAAAGCCATTGGGAAGTTCTCAAAGTCT
This sequence comes from Flavobacteriales bacterium, assembly GCA_965243605.1. Taxonomy (GTDB): domain Bacteria; phylum Bacteroidota; class Bacteroidia; order Flavobacteriales; family CAJXXR01; genus JBMYYR01. Next base: position 45,875 of record CBDEVQ010000005.1, on the reverse strand, counting down.
GGTAGCTGATAGATCATGACCTTGTGAACCATCATCTATAAAACGGACTTTATCTCCTATATTATACTGGTCAGTAAAATCATACATGTCTTTTCCTGTCATTTTAATATCGAATGTTAACCATTCGTTTTTAAACCAGAAAACATTGCCTTCTCTTTTTATATAAGTGAAAGGCATTTTTTTTATTTGGTCGAAAGAAGGGATGGTATTTCTACCTTTGTTGGTAGAGTAAGTTAAGACAAAACTTATTTTAGCAGTTATGAAGAGAAGTACTTACGAAGAATCCTTTAAGTTAATGATAATGGATTTATACAAAGGCGGACAATCGATGTCTAGCTTATCGTCTGAATATTCAATAAATTTGAATATGTTATATCGTTGGCGTCGAGAATATTTAAACCCAAAGCGTCCCAGTTTTACGGGCAGAGGCAATGCAGCTTTGACTGATGAACAAAAAGAACTAAAGCATTTAAAAGAAAAATTAAAAGATGTAACCATGGAACGTGACATCTTAAAAAAGGCAGTAAGCATTTTCTCCAAGAAAGACAGAACAGGTACGCTATAATTTTGGAATATTCAGCAACCTATTGTGTCGAGAAGATGTGTAAGTCTTTAAATATAAGTTCTAATGCGTATTATTCATGGAAACGTAGGCTAGATATAGAACGTTCTAGCATCACAATAGAATTAAAAGAGTCTATTCAAGCGGTTTATGCAGAAAATAGAGGATTGTACGGAGCTCCTAAACTCCAAAAAGCTCTAGAGAGAAAAGGTGTTTTTTACTCGAGGTCTTATATTTCTAGATTGATGAAAGAAATGGGGCTATATTCTAAGACACGTAGGAAATTTACTAATACAACGGACTCAAATCATAGTCATAGAGTAGAAGAAAATCATTTAGATCGGAATTTTGAGGTATTAGAACTTGGGAAAGTATGGGTATCGGATATTACTTATATCAAAGTTAATCAGACCTGGCAATATTTAACTACAATGATTGATTTAGCAGACCGTAAGGTTGTAGGGTGGTCTGTAAGTTCTAATCTAACAGCTACAGATACTGTTATTACAGCTTGGAAACATGCGCGATTAAATCGAAATATAGAAGATGACTTTATATTACACTCGGATCGTGGAGTACAATATACATGTGATGATTTTAAACAGATTATTAACTTAAATACAAAAGCGAAACAATCTATGAGTAGAAAAGGAAATTGCTGGGATAATGCCGTTGCCGAGTCTTTTTTTAAAACAATTAAAACTGAACTATGCTACCTCATTACATTTGAATCTAAGAAACATTTGGAGACCGAAATCTTTAAATATATGAACTGGTATAATAACTCTAGATTACACTCTACTCTAGACTACAAAACACCTACCGAAAAAGAACAAGAATTAAGATACAAACAAATTAAACGAGTGGCTTAACTTTTTCTACCAAATTTTGTAGGAATATCACTCATTATAATTTCTTTCAATTAAATATTGTTTTGTGTTTTCATCTATTTGAACTAAAATGATTTCTTTCTTAAATTTTGTTTTTTTTATTAAGTAATGTAAATTCTCATTATATTTTTCAATGGAATTAGAATTGAAGGTAGACATTATATATTCTAAATAGAATTCATTTTTACTTAATTCTTTAAAATCTGTTTTAGTAATACCAACATCCCATCTTGAATTAGAATTATTTGAATTCGGTTCATTATGTTGTGATTGAAAACCGTCTTTTTTTGAAAAAAAATTTATTAATGTGACAATGAAATTTTGTAGTCTATTCCTATAAATAAGTAAAACGGCTAAAGTTGACACATTCAAAGTAATACTTAATGTGATTAAAGTTTTATTATCAATGACTTTAATAGTGTTTCCGTTTTCAAATAGTGAAATAATAATATTGTTAAGTATTTCCAAAAACTGATTTTGCCCAATATAATATATCCAAGGTAGACTTAATAAAAATAAAGACTTAAGGTAAATAATGTTTTTAGAAGAATATTTTTTAGATAAAAATTGTAAATATCGAATTCCAATAAATGCTGCGGATAATATAATCAATATGTAGATAATAAATAATTTATTGCTCATAGAATGTTTCTTTATATATCATGTATTTCTTTCTACAAAAGAATGAAATTAACTCTAAAATCTATAAGGTAAAACCCCCATATTAAATAAGTTGAATTCTCTATTTTGTTTAACCAACAGCAACTACAGATTTATTAGTGTAGACATTATGAATGATATACAAGGTTGAAAGTACTTTTATTAAAAAAGTAAATCATGGCTGTACGTTCTACAGATAATAATAGTTTATTCTTTGCCACAGCATTAGATAATTCAGGATTAAAACAAGGGACCTTTGATGCTTTGGGTATGATACAATCGTTTGCAGGTAAAGTATCTAAAATAAATCCGTTTTTAGCTTTATCAGCAGCGGCAATACTTGCTTTTACAACTATAGCAAATCAAGCTCATCAATTAGCTAAAGAATACGAGCATGCAATGAAAGAAGTATCTACTATTTCTGATGCTGTTCAAAAGGATTTTGAAGGAATGTCTAAGAAGGTATTCAGTATTTCTGAAATATCTCCTGATGATCCAGTAAAGTTAGCTAAAGCTTATTATCAAATTGTTTCAGCGGGATATGATGGAGCGAAAGGATTAAATGTATTAAAGACATCAGCCAAGGCTGCAACAGCAGGTGTGACAGACACAGAAACAGCAGCTGATGGATTAACTACCGTAATGAATGCTTGGAAGATAGATGCATCTGAAGCTACAACTGTTGCAGATTCTTTCTTTACAACCGTAAAGTTGGGTAAAACCAATTTTAAACAGTTAGCAGATAATATCGCAATTGTTGCTCCAATAGCAGCTTCTGCAAATATTCCTTTGAATGAAATAATGGCTACTGTTGCATCTATAACTAAGCAAGGTACACCAACCTCTGTAGCAATGACACAGGTAAGATCGGCTATTCTCGGAATGCAAGAAGCTGGAAGGCTTGATGGAACAAAGACTCTCCAACAGAATATGCAATCCTTATATGAAACTATGAATGGGGATTCTACAGCGATTCGTGAAGAAGTAGGACGAGTAGAAGGGTTAAATGCTGTTTTAGCTATTTCTGGAAATAATGCAAAGTCAGCTAAGGCAGATTTACTTGTTTACAATGATACTATTGGGGCTACGGAAAGAGCCAATAAAGAGATGTTAACATCTAACACTAATCAATGGGCCATATTTCGCAATAGAATAAAATCAATTACTTATGATTTAGGGCAGTCTATGCTTGAAATGTCTAATTCTCTTATTGGATCACTAAATAAGCTTTTGGAGCCAAGGAATAGTTTAATTGAGAGTTACGGCGAAGAACAAAAAGAGCTTGAAACATTAAAACTAAAATTAAGAGATACAGGTATTCCATTGGAAGAAAGGAAAAAGCTTATCTCAGATATTCAATTAAAGTATCCCAAGTATTTATCTAATATCGAAAATGAAGGGAAGCTGACAGGAGAGCTAGAAACCCAGTTGTCAAATGTTAATGATCAATTAGTAAGAAGGGCAAGATTGGCAGCTAATCAGGATAAAATTGCAGAACAGGCAGTACTTAGAGATAAAGCTGAAAAAGAACGAAATAATAAAAATGATGCTTTAAGGGAGCAAATAAACAAAACCAGAGAAGGTACTTATATATTAAAACGGGATGCTAGAAGTGAAGGAGATTTATTAACACAAATTCGTTCATTAGAAAAAATAGCTGGTGCTAATTCACCTATTCTAAGGTTAGTTAAAAATGCCCAAGCAGAATTAATTGGTGCTCAAAGAAAATATATTGAAGAACAACAAAAGCTTAACGATTTACTTTTAATAGAATCAGATACAAAGAAGGGAATTGTAGATTTTGATCTTGATGAAACATCAGATTTAAATGGAGGTAAATCCAAAGGAAAGATTGAAAATAAAGATGATTCAACATTTTCAGATCATCTAAATCTTAAAGAAGATCAATATGAAGCGTATAAATTAGCAGTTGATAATAAGGATTTAGAATTAGCTGAAAAGTTAAAGCGTAATTATTCATTAAAAGAAGCTGATTATATAACGTATTTACGACGACTTTATGAGTTGACAACAAACCATGAAAATAAAGTGGCTATTGCTAAAGCTCTTAATTCTAAAGATAAAACAATCCATAGAGATTCTGTAGAGCGTATTAATATCGAAAAAAAGACAATCTCAAGTATTCTTGATGAGAAACGAAAGGAAGCTCAAGTTAAAGCAGAAGTAGATAGGGAGTCTTCAGAAAAGGAAAAAGAAAATTTCAAGAATTACCTGGAAGAAGCTAAAGGATTCAATTTTAAGAATGCTAGAGAATTTAAGAGATTTTGGGAAGCTAGATTAAAAGAAGCACAAGGTAAAGGACTTGAATTAATTGATATTGAGAAGCAAATATCAGAAGCTCGCAAAGATCAACTTATTTCAGACTTAAATCAAATATCATCTCATTTACAAGGGTTATCTTCTTTATTCTCACAATTTGGAGACGATGCTACTGCAGGTCTTTTAGGACAATTATCTGGAGTAGCTGGTGGAGTTGCTCAAATAGCTTCGGGGGATGTTTTAGGAGGGGCTATTAGTGTTCTAGATAGTGCGATTACTGTTGAAGTTTCTTCTGATACAGAGAAATTTGAGAAAGCAATTAAGAAGTTAGAAAAAGCAATTGAGCAATTAGATTATGTGATTTCTAAATCTATTGGAGAAGAAAAGGTAACTAGCCGAAAAGATGCTATTCAAGAGTTGAAGGATTTAGAACAACAAGCAATTAAAGCCCAAGAAGCAGAAAAAGAAGCAAGAAAGGAAATTAAATTACTAGGGATTGGTGTTGGTAAAAAAGGAAAAGGCTCTGGAACTGATGCAGACAAGCTTGAAGAACTTGAGCAGAAAGCAGAAGAAGCTCGACGAAAAGCAAGAGAGTTAAGAGAAGAACTTGATGAAATATTTACAGGCACGTCCCATCAAAGTATAGTAGATAGTATTTTAAATGGCTTTAAAGAAGGTAAGTATGCAGCTAAAGACTTTGCTGATACTTTTGAGGATTTAATGAAAGGTGCTTTACTTGAATCTTTTAAAATGAAATTCTTAGAAGAACAATTAGGCGGCTTCTTTAAACAGTTTAGCAAAGCTGTAGATTCAGAAGACCAACTGACAAGTGTCGAAATAGAGCATTTGCAAAGCTTATATAATAGCATTTTGACAAATGCTCAGGAAGGAATAAATCAGATGAATGATGTTCTTGGAGAAAATGGTTTTGGAAATATTGGTTCAGGGAATAAGCCAGGTCTTTCTGGTGCGATTTCTACAATTACTGAAGTTACAGCAAATATTCTGGCGGGAACATTAAATAGTATTAGAATCGATGTTTCAAATGGGTTGGCCATTGCTGAACAATCATCAGATTATCTTTCTCAGATTGCACAAAACACATCTTTCAATCATTATCTGGAGAATTTAGAAGGTATGAACACCCGATTAGCAAACATTGAAGATTTACTAGGATGATAATAGACGGACATACTTTAAATTACTTCGGGTTAATGCTTTTGGATATTAAAGGTCCTTTAGACATGCCTTCAAGATTAGGAGCTGCTTTTTACGATTGGGGAGATACAATTGAACCTCTTGTGCATTCTAATGATTTACATTGGAAAGCACGTCAAATAACATGTGAATTCTATTTTGATGGGGTTAAACATAGTTTGACTAAATCTCAATTAATTACACGCCTTAATGATATGACACACCATACTTTAATTGAAACAAGTTATGGAAATTATAATGTGAATTTGAAAGAAGTTAAGGAGTTGAAATCTTACTCTAATACAACAGGTAAGTTTTTAGTAACCTTTTATGAGCAAGTACCAGGATTCCTAAACATTCCTATAGCGACAGCTGATGGGTTAGGTGATTATAGAATTGATGGTTACGGTCTTTCTTCATTCTTTGGTTTAATCGTTTCTAAGGTCTCAGGTTTAGACTCAATTAAAACAAAGCAACTATCGAATACTAATTATTATACATCAAATAGTATTTCAACTCATAATGATATAAGGATAGTTCAAATTCAATGTAGTAAAGTTTTTACTACAAGAACAGAACTCAAAACAAAAATTGAAAAGCTAAACAAGATATTATCCAATTCGGGATTACGAACTGTGCACGTTAAAGGATCAGATTACACAGCATTTTTAAAAGACGGCTTTAAAGTTTCCATCAAAGGAAAGGTTGCCAAATTCACAATTAAATTAAACATCATATAGCATGATTATATATAGAGATTCACTACCAGTTTTAACTATTGAAGTTGATAGCAAAACACAACTTAAACAGGTGTTGTTAGGTGAAGATAGGATAACATGCGATTTTACGCTTGACTACTATTTTGATCTTAGAATTGGCGATTATGTTTTATGGCGTGGAATGAAATACACCATTTTTAAACAGTCATCTGTTGATAAATCAAAGACTAATCTATTTAAGTATAGTTTCACTTTTGATAGTTATATTTATTATCTAACTGATTCTTTGTATCTTTTTGATAATCAAGTAGAGTTTAGTCTTCTTGGAGACTTAGAGAAATTTGCTAATCTTTTAATTACAAATCTTAATAGAACTTCAGGTGCAAGTACGTACTCCCTAGGTGAAATTCCTGCTACTGAAGCTAAAAACTTGACATTTCAAAAGTCAGATTGTTTGCAAGCTATTCAAACTATTGCTTCAAATTTCGAGATTGAATACGAGTTGTCTTCAGATGGAACAACTATCAATTTTTCAGATACTATAGGAATAGATACGGGGTTAACATTTGAATATAAAGCTGGATTACGTAATATTAAACGTAAAAAACTAAAGGACAAAAATGTTATTACAAACTTATATGCTTTTGGTGGTAATAGAAATATACCCGCGGATTATGTGGGTAAACGCCTTAAATTAGATGTCTTATCAAATAACGTTAATCTATTTGGAAAGATTGAAGGTACTGTAACATTTGATGATATATACCCAAAGCGTGAAGGGGCTGTTTCTGGAATTGATCCTATAAATATTTTTAAATTCAAAGATTCATCTTTAGATTTTGATGTAAATAACCAAGTCATTGACGGTGTTATAGCTAAAATAACATTTAATACAGGTTATTTAGCTGGTTATGAATTTGAGATTCATAACTACAATCATACCTCTAGAGAATTTGATATAATAAGGTATCAAGATACTAACGGTCTAGAATTTCCTAATAACACATTGGGTATTCAAGTTGGAGATAAATACGTTATCCATGATATAGAAATGCCTCAATCTTATATAGCTTCTGCGGAAGCACTATTAACAATTAAAGCGAATGAATATTTAAGTGAAAATAGCTTACCAAATGTAGTATATGAAATTACTCCAGACCCTGTACATTTAAGAACAAATAATATAACGCTTAGAATTGGTGATATTATTGAAGTTACAGATACAGATTTTGGACTGACATATTCAACACGAATAATATCTTTAAATCAAAGTATTGCAAACCCTAATTCCTATACTATAAAAGTCGGTGATAAAGTAACTGTTGGATATATTACACAAGCTAGAGACAATCAAACATCATTGGAAAATGCTCTTTTTATTGAGCGAGAAGATCGAACACGACAATTAAATAGAGTTAGACGAACATTGTTAAATATTGAAGAGTTAAAGGATTTGATTTTTGATCCAGATGGGTATTTTGACACGGATAACATTAAGCCATTATCAATTGAAACGACTATGTTATCTATTGGTTCTAAAGGTCAACAATTTAATTTATCAGGTTGTCTGATTCAACCAAACTTTGGTGGTGATGCTGCAATAGTGAAAATTGGTAATGGTACTCTTTCCCATTTTACAATTGATGAAGTTGGGGTTAGAAATTGGGGTTTGCATAATCAGACGTTCAATTTGCTAGATCCTAATATTGGGTATTATATTTATGCACAATGTGATAAAACAGGTAACTCAGGTTCTTTCGTTATTGACACCAATCAAATTCTTACCAATCAGAATCCTACATCTTATCATTTTTTATTAGGTGTAATTCATTCTGTTATAAATGATGTTAGAGGAATAAGTCTTACCTATGGTCAAACAACGATTAATGGTCGTTTTATCACAACTGGAAGAATACAATCGGCAGACCAAAACAATTTCTTTGATTTGGATCAAAATAGGTGGCATATGGGAGACGGTCACGATGGTATAGATTGGAATGTTACAAACCCAGATAAACTAACAATTAAAGGAGGTATAGTGCAAAACCCAGCAGGTGTTCAGACACCTATTTTATCTTATAGAGGTGAATGGGATAATGCCTTAGAGTACTTTGTTGGAGATCAAGTAACGTTTAATGGAAGTAGTTTTGTTTGTGATGTAGATACAAGTCCAGGAGACGCACCCTCAAATGCAAATTTTTGGACTGTTTCCGCGATTGCAGGTGCAACAGGTGATACAGGTCCTGGAATACAATATCGTGGAGTCTTTGATCCAAGTATCCCTTATTATAGAACAAGTATTAGAAGAGATGCCGTTTATTATAATGGCTCATATTATCTAAAGAAAGCCTTTTACAACGGAGGACCATATTTGATTACACCATTTGATCCATCACAATGGGAAAATTTTGGGTCTCAATTTTCAAGTGTGGCCACACATACATTACTTGCCGAGAATGCAACAATTGCTGATTGGATTATAAAATCTGGAAAAATAAGTTCACAATCTGTAGTACCAGGAACATCGACTCCAAAAGTAATTCTTGATGGCCAAAATGGGGTTCTTAAAATGTCAGGTTTAACAGGGTCGAATGATTATAGAGGTATATCAGAACTAAAAGACGAAGGATTGTTTATTGAAAGTTCTGGTGAACGGTTTAATGGTGCTATCGCTGGATCTGAGTGGGCTGCTGGAATATCTTCTGTTGTGGTTAGAAACATGCCTAATAATATTGATAATGGAAGAATGTTAGCAGCTGTATATGGGAAAGCGATTAACACATCAGCAACAGGATGCAGAACCTTTGGAGGGTACTTTGTTAATCTTATGGCGAGAGGTTTCTTCACAAAACTAAAAGTAACAACAGATGCTACAAATTATGTTGTGGAAGACCATATGGTAACTGTAGTTTGTAAACATACTAGTGGATCTAAAACGGTTTACCTCCCTTATTATGCTAATGGTGATGAAAGGCAGAAAGGACGAATAATAATCATTAAAACACAAACGCAAGTAACTTGGATTAATGGTAATGGAAGATTTATAGATGGTGCTGGTCAAAAATTCGTTCAAAACTTCGGGAGTATGACAGTTCAGTATGACGGTTCTGAATGGGTTGTGATATAAATCGGTAGTTGCCGTAATAAACATGGCTCATATTTCTTTAATACGTGGTTTCTCATGAATTTTATTTGAAACAATTATTAAAGATGAGTGAACTGCATTTAGATACATCAGGATTGATGAACATATCTATTCCAAAAGGGGCAATATCCACGATTACTTTTAGCTTGACTGATCAAGAAATAGAACAAGGATATACGATGTCTGAGAACTCGTATGTTCTTGTGGCTAGATTCTTAGGGGATTCTACAACTAAAATAGATTCTAGTAGTGGGTTGACTATTTCAAACAATGAAATTACTTGGGATATAGACGCTTCAAATTACAACAGTTCTGTTATGCTTTATCAAATGCATGTCTTTAATAGCTCGTTAAGAAATATATATGGACGTATCATTATTATTGATGCATTAGAAGCTCAAACCGAATGAATATAGTTGGAAAAGATGAGAATGGGAAACCATTATCTCAGGTAGTTATTGAAGTCAAAGCATCTATTAAAGGTGATCAAGGAATCCAAGGAGTTCAAGGGAATCAAGGGGAACAGGGTGATCAAGGAATTCAAGGCGATCAAGGAATCCAAGGAGTTCAAGGAATTCAAGGGGAACAGGGTGATCAAGGAATTCAAGGCGATCAAGGGGAACAGGGTGATCAAGGAATTCAAGGCGATCAAGGGGAACAGGGTGATCAAGGAGTTCAAGGCGATCAAGGAATCCAAGGAGTTCAAGGCGATCAAGGAATCCAAGGAGTTCAAGGGAATCAAGCTGTTTTTGATGTATTAACACCTGATCAATTTGCTGTGTTAAACGGGAGCTATACGATCGGAGTACCTCAATTTGTAACAGAAAGTTAAATTATGGCACCTATTTTTATAAATGGCGTGAATCAAAATAACATTTATGTTAATGGTAAGAAAGTTGAAAAGGTTTATCTGAATGGTCAAAAGGTTTTTTCTCTCTCTCCTAATCCAAATGAGATATTAACCTTGGTAAAACCATTTTCTAGTTTTACTGGAAATGTTGTAAGAGTATTTAACGGTATTTCTGAGCAAGATTTTGGTTTTGTTGGTAGTGATTTAGATTCTACGGTTGAATCATTTATTGCTTTAGGGAATGGATCGCGTAAAATAACAGGGTGGTACTTAGCAAATGGTTTTATGGTAGATTTCGAGCAGGCAAAAGCACCTGATTTGGAACTCTTGCCGGATAACAGTTATTGTGCAGATTTTGGAGAAGAAGATTCGTCGTCTAGTAACAGGATTCCATTCACAGGAAACCTTTTGAATATAGTTTGTGCAATTGATAAACCTTCGTTTGTGTTAATAAGAGAAGAAGGCTCAACTTCAAGATTTATAGGAGTTGGTCAAGATGGTTCAACATCATTTACAACAGCTTATTCAGGTTATCCTACTTTGTGGAATGGTAATACACAAATAACAAATAATAGGGATGCTTTGCAAAATGCAGTATCTAATGGTTTTGCTGCATTAAATTTTAGAAATATAGTTTTCTATAGTTCTGTTAAATATGGAATTGGAGGTTATGGGGATTTTGCTCCAGGTACGACTTGGACATTAAAAGGGAAAATAAAAGAAATATCAACCTTAACATTTACAAATGATGATGATGCAAATTCATTTATCAGTGCATCTAAAATAAGGAACAACGTAATATAAACAAAATAATTACTATGAGACAATTTCAAATACCCGGTACAGTTTGGGAGGATGAACACGGGAGAGAATATAAGAACGTTGTTGTTTTACCTCATGAACAAAAAATTAAAAAAGATGGTAGTCTATTTTTACAAGCTGCATTTTATTACAGCGCAAATAATTTAGATAAACCTCCTTTTTTTATCTATACAATAAGTTTTCCTAAAGATGCCGAAATAGAGGAATTGGTTTTATTAAAAGACATTGAAGGTAATTTGATTCTTGATGAATTTGATAAGCCTCAAATGGATATAGAGAAAACAACTTTTGTACACATAGGTGCTCCCCGTATCTGTCAGAATTTAAAATTTAATTGGCCTGTAGAAGATCCACTTCCATTTACTCCTCTAAATAGAGCCTCTCAGGAATTTTGGAATAGTTTGGAGTTTATGGCTGGTTTAAAGTTTGGTGATTATTTCGAATTTGAAGGAGGGTTTTTACCTGAATAAATAAGTTATGAAAAAAACTGAAATTACATTTAAGGAGATTGAAATAATAGAAGAGCGTTTTGAACACTTTAAAGTACCAGTAGAATTAAGAGCTTCTATCAATGAAGCTATTCGAGCTTTAAATAATAAAGAATTCGTTTACGATGGCACAACATTAGACGAAGAGCTTGCTCCTAATAACCTTGAAGAGTCTAGTTTGCTTCATGATTACATGTGGGCTAAAGGTTGGGGTGGTCATTTGTCTAATTTGATTTACATGAAATCATTGAAGGTCTATAAGGCTTCAAAAGTTACACGAACTTATAGAATGTTTGGAATTTCTCTAGGTTGGTATTTGGGTTATATGTGGTTTTATATCTGGAGAAGAAATTACAAACAAATTCCTGAACGTTTTATTAACCTTTATAAAGTTATTAAGTAATGAAGTCTATTCTAGTTTTTATTACAAAACATTTATTGTCTATTCATTCAGGAACAATTGCAATGAAGTTAAAGAGCTCTTTTGTTTTGGGAGCAACAGTTTCTCCACTTGTTTACGTTCATTCACTTACGAAAGGAATGGATTTCGATATTATGATGGTTATATCTGGCGCTATTATAATAGATCATGCAATTGGGTCTTGGGTTCATTTTTGGATAAAACGAGATTGGTCTTGGAAGGAGAATGGAAAAGGACTTTTTACGAAATTATTTCTATGTATTTCAGCTTTTTATTTATTCGAAGGGATGAGTGTAATACTAAAAGGAGCTGATACAATTGAGTTGTATTTCAAGGTTACGACAAGTTTGATTGTCTTCATGTATCCGGCTGGTTCTGCCTTTATGAATATGTCTCTTTTAACTGGAGGTAAATTTCCACCAACAGGATGGATTGATAAGATTCAATCATTCAATAAATCTCCTAACATAAAAACTTTTACAAATGGAACATCTGATGATAGCACTTTCCCAGATAGGGATTAAAGAAGTACCTGGACGAAGAGATAATCCAGAGGTTTTAAAATATTTTAATGAAACAGGTTTTGATGGTGCCAAATTAAAAGACGAGACAGCTTGGTGTTCGGCTTTTATGAATTGGATAGCTTTTAAGTCTGGTTTAGAAATGACAGGGAAATTAACAGCTCGTTCTTGGTTAAAAGTAGGTTGGGAAGTTAAACAACCTCAGATTGGAGATATTGTTGTTTTTTGGCGTGGATCTAAACAAGGGTGGAAAGGTCATGTTGGATTGTTTATTCGAGAGGAAAAGGGTTACATCTATTGTTTAGGTGGAAATCAAAACAATGAAGTGAGTATTAAGCCGTATTTAAAAACGCAATTGCTACAATACAGAAGATTATGCTAACAAAATCAATACATAGACATTTATTACACTTTTCTCTTGTCCTTGGTTTAATAGGTGTGGGGTTTTGGTATGGCGCGCAAGGTAAAGCCGAATTAAAAGGTGAGATTAAGGGTATTAAAAGCGAGTTATCAGAATTGCGCAAGAATGCAAAAAAGCCAAAAATAAGCGTTCATAATAATGTGGAAGATGTAAAAGTAAAGGATGGATCTCAACTTCATTTTGTACCAGATACTGAAATACAACAATTAAATATTGATTCACCAGTACAAGAACAAAAAGCAATTATTCCCGTAAAGAATCAAATCAAAATTTTAGAGCTTCAGGAAAGACTTAATAATTTAAAAGAAAAAGGTAAGCGATCAAAGAAGCAAAGGAAATTACAAGACGAAATAAATCGGTTGCGTAATCCTCCTTAGAGATAATCAGAATTAAAAACGAGAAATAAAAGCAAAAAGCACTAACCAATTAAGGTTAGTGCTTTTTTTGTGCTAAATACAAAATTCTTGCCCCGAATTTTGCCCCTTTGTTTTTAATGCATTGATTTTAAAGGGTTTAAAATCAGATAAGTGGAGTCGGAGGGAATCGAACCCTCGTCCAAACGAGCCGTATCTATGCTTTCTACATGCTTATTTTGTGCTTAATTTTCGATAAGGGGCAGACCACAAACTGCCAACCCATTACTTAGTTTCTAAAATTTTCGAGTGTAGTACGAAACATTCAACACCTTATCTCAAAAGAATGGTGATCCTTAGCCAGCAATTATTGAGTGGAATTGCTGAGGACCATCTAGCCTCCGCTTCTAAAGCAGATGACGCTTGAAATCAAACATATCGTAAGATTAAGCAGCTAGAGAGTAGTTATTCTCTCCATTTAAAAAGGTTTGAATAATGAGATTAACGAGCTGTTATCCAGCGCTCGACATGCTTACATTTCAAAGATCCCGCTGTCAAAGCCAGTCGACCCCGGTTTTTTTAGCGGTTACAAATATAAGAAAAATCCCTACAAAGCCTTGTCTTTTGGGGCTTTTATACCAATAACACATAAGATTGTATATGTTGTATCTCCACAAAATATATTCCAAACCATAAAAAAAGTGTTTTTACCATAATTTAAGCTTAAGAATAGCGTGGAGTATGACAAATAGTCTTATTTTTAAAACAAAAACATGATTGCTAAAACACCTAAACCACCATATTACGCTGTAATATTCACCAGTTTAAGAACTGACGTTGAAAATGGATACAATGAAACGGCTGGCCACATGGTAGAACTCGCCGAGCAACAACCAGGGTTTTTAGGTATAGAATCGGTTAGTGAAACCTTAGGAATTACCGTTTCGTATTGGAAGGATTTGGAATCTATAAAAGGATGGAAAGGACAGGTAGACCATCAAGTGGCTCAACAACGAGGAAGAAAAGAATGGTATGCGGCCTTTAAAACAAGAATAGCGAAGGTAGAACGCGATTATGGTTTAGAATAAAATTTTACATTATAAGATCGTAAGAAAGGCCTATGCAAAATGCAATAAATTAACTTTAAATAATGTTATATTACTGATGATAAATGCATGGATTTTCTAATTTATAATCTGTAGTGGTCTCATAGAGTCACTTATTACATGGTATGAAATATAAAGCGAATGATAAATACAAATTTATAAACAATGTGTAAGCCAACCAAAAACTTACTGTTTTGTACCTGTAAAGAAGAAGATAATACATCCACGATTATAGGAAATTATAGATGGTCGTTATCCCGATATATTGGAAGAAATAAATCGATGTTACTGGGGAAGATTTTAAAGCCATCTTCAGATTTGGGAGATTCTATAACCATAGAACGTGTTTTAGATGATCTGAATACCAGAAACAGTTTCGATTTTGATTATAGTCCAGAGGAGATGGACTGCATGAGAATAAATAACGGATGTGAGCGACCTGATTATGCGTATTTTTCGGTGGTTTATAAAAATGGAGTTTGGAAAGCAGGAAGTAATGGAACATTTGGTGTGATTATAGAAACTTTAGGAAAAGGTAAAATAAAAGAACAATCATAAAGCAAATGAGCTACCTATAAAAAATGATAGACCGAATACACGGAGAATATTAAAGTTGTAGTCGGTATTAACCATATAGAAAAAACAATAGCAATGAAATATATACAATACATTATTCTCTTAGTAATGGTTTATGGATGTAAGCCTAATAATAATGCAACAGAACCAGAGGAATACCTCGATCATGTTGGCGATTTAACCTATGATCCAGAGCTAGACTCCAAAGACTTTTATTCATGTCATGGAGATTTGGTGAATCAATATTATGCATTCGGACAAAATATACAATACAAAGGTGAAAAACGCGCCTTAATGAATTCGGTTTACAGCCAGTATAATGGTAAAGCGTTTGATGATACGGGGTATATAACCATTCGTTTTATTGTGAATTGCGAAGGCCAATCGGGACGATTTAGAGTAAAAACGCTTGATAATGCATACAACCCTGTCGAATTAAATACAGAAATGACCGCTCAATTATTGTCCATTGTTAAAGGATTAGACGGGTGGACTCCAGGAATGTATGAGGGGAAAGGATACGATTACTATCAATACTTAACATTTAAGATAGAATCTGGACAAATAACATCAATATTACCATAAAACATATCAATTATGAAATATTTTAAAGTATTAGGACTTAGTATAATAGTAGGAGGTAGTTTCTTAAGTTTTGGACCTCCTAACTGTAATTTATTCGAAGACGATTGCAAGGAGGCCTGCGTAGAGGCAGAACAGGCCATTATGCACTCCCAAGGTAGTAAAGCCTCACAAATTCACTTTGATAAATCCATAGAACTATGCCCAACTTTTGCCTACTCGTATTACGAAAAGGCCGTACCGTTTGCAAAGCGAGGGTCAGTTAGTGAGTGGAATAAACTCATGGACAATGCCGTAAAGTATAACCCTGAAGAATACCTTGGGCAACGCGGATGGTATCACTTTTTCTTTATGCACAACTATCAAGCTTCTATTACAGATATTGAACGTTTACAAACACTATATGGAGACACCGATATTGGCGTAACGGGAGATGCCATGTATCATCTGCATATCTTAAGAGCTTTGTGTTATAAAGGATTAGGAGAGAAGCAAAAGGCCATAGATTGTATAGAAACTCAAATGGCTAAAGCCGATCATTATTTAGGGTTTTATGATTATTTACATCTGGGTGTGTTATATTTAGAAATGGATAAGCCCGAAAAGGCCATCGAAGTACTCACCCAACAAATAGAATCTAACGAATGGAGCGAAGCGTATTTCTACAGAGGGAAAGCTTATCTTCAGCTCCATGACACTGATCGGTTTATACAAGACACCAAACAGGCTTTAGAACTCTATAGAAAAGGAGATAAAATGCATAATTCGTATAGACAATTGGTTGATGAAATCTACGAATCGGATATTTTAGAAGCATTAGAGAAAGCCGAAAATTCGTAAAAATAGAAAAGAACGATTAAGTAAACACGTATAGTATATTGATACTATACGTGTTTTTTTATGGGATTGTATCTTATGTAACGCGTTTGTTAATAAGTAAGTAATTCGAAGTTTCATGTGTTGTTCGGGTTGATATTCGTATCTTTATCTTTAAATAATAGATTAAAAGATAATATATGTTCTATAATAAATTAATTCTAATAGGCCTCGTTGTATGTTGTAACCTTTCTATGTGGGGACAAGAATACCAGTGGAATATACCTTTCTTTGTAGATGCGAATATGCGAGGTAGTACAAAGTATGATATGCAAACTGATCTTGGAGGAAATACATATCTTTTAGCATCGTTTAAAGAAGAAATAACCCTTGAAGACACAACGCTATTTTCAACGAAAGAAATTGGTGTGTATTTGGCTAAATATAGTACGAGTCACGAACTTATATGGGTACATTGTATTGCAGAGGCTAATGAAGGTAACCCGAACATGTCTAGCATTATAAATCATCTTGAATTAGAAATCGATAAAGAAGGCCAGTTTGTTTATCCTGTTATAAGTTATACAGATACAACCCTTTTAAATGAATTATTCTATACCGTTGATCAATCTCAGGTCTATTATAATGATATTGCTATTTTGAAACTCTCTTTTGCAGGGAATATAGAAAAAGAGATGTACCATATTAAAGGAAGCTGTACAACCTACATCGGTGATGTTCATATTAAGGATGAATATCTATACTTCCATATGAGCAATTCACGTCATCAATTAGAATCCGATTCTGTATGTTCTTGCACCATAAATTCTGATACAACCATTTATTCTACAGATGATGAGGCTATAATTGGTCGTATAAATCAAAATTTAAATCAAGTCGATTGGGTACAAACCTATAATGCAGGAGGTAGTGGAATTAGCAGTGGAGAGATGTCCGTAATAGACAATCAGCTATACCTATCTGGAGGTGTTCACTCCTCATTAGATTTAGTTATTGAAGATGATTCTCTCATTGTTCCAGGTATCTATTCTAAGTATAGTTATGTGGCTCGTTTTGATCTTGAAGAGGGGCATGAATGGACACGATACTTTGCCGTAATGGGATGGGATTCTTATGGATTCCCTATAGATTTAGAGGTGAATTCTAATAATGATATTGTCGTGGTTGCCAATGTTGAGTCACAAAGTACTTCTAATATGGTGTTTTTTCAGAATGGACCGACCTTATCAGAATGCGAGTTGCCTTCTAACGATAGAAGTTTTTTAGTAGTGAATTATGACAGCCTAGGAAATGTGAAATGGCACGATATATCTACGAGTATTGGATATGAATCTATGCGTTCTGTTGATTTTGATAGCCACCATAATTTGTACTTAATAGGCGGTAGTTCTTCTAATTTTACGTTTGATGGACTTACTCCAGCATTGTCGGGTATGCTTGTAATTAGTTATGATGCAAACGGAAATAAACGTTGGGCAAAAAGTGCAGGTGTAGGTAGTGGTTCTACTCTTCGAATAGATTCTCTTGACATTATACATATCGCGGGTTTTGTTAATAATTCTAAATCAGAATTTGGTCCATATGCTATTCAGTTGCCAAATGAGGGGAATTCTATTTTTATGGCCCAAATGAATTTGGAACCTTTAGGTTTGGAAGACGCAACTCCACAACAATTTGGAGTAAATATATACCCAAATCCGAGCTTAGGACAAATTAATATTCATTTAGAGAATGAGTGGATATCCGAAGTGAAAATTTACGATGCCCTCGGACAAGAGGTACAATCTATATCCGTAGAGAGTCAGAAGGAAATACTAGACGTAAGTAACCTCTTAGCAGGATATTATATTATTGACATTAGAACTGAATCGGGTAAACGTGTTGCAAAAAAAATACTCGTAAAGTAAGTTAATACAGTATGGGTTACAATCTATATATTTTAAAACCTCTATTTACCTGTTTATTGATTCGTAAAGTGTTTTTTAAGAAGAAATAAATTCTACAGAGCTAAAGCCTATCTTCAGCTCCATGACACTGATGGGTTTATACAAGACACCAAACAGGCTTTAGAACTCTATAGAAAATAAAATAAATATGTGATTCTTATTAAGAAGTTGGTTAATGAAAATCACTCATTGTATTGTTTGAGGGTTTTTAATGTGTTCTTAATTTCCCTAATGTTAATGCGTAGACACAGACCTCACAAATAGCCACCCATTAACAAAAGGAATAAATAAGGGGTAATTAAATTAAAATGTATTGAAGAAATCGGATAAACAAACGGAAAAGAGGCGTCACCTAACAACCCTCATTTAATAACCGTTTGTTTATCGACTTCTCTTTCAAATGCAATTTGGTGAATGAAAAAGTACATGCCTGTAAAACCAAATTGCACTCAAAAACAAATATTATTCAACGGTATACTTCAGGGTAGAATATTCACTAAGCCTAAAGTATCCTAATGTTTCAAGGTTAGGTCGGGTTACATTTAAACAATTTCCGATGAGCTTAGCAGGAACCGATGTAAAAGGGCCACCACCACCTTCGGACTGTTCTAACAATAAATTCATATAATTGTAATACCCTTCACTCACACCATATAGGCGAATATCTAAATTGTCACCACTGGTTAAACCTTCATCATCAAAATCGAAATTTATATTATTCCCATCCGAAAGAGCATCATTTTCAACATCTCTACCCAATAAATGTCCTTCCTGTAGAGTCCAAAACTCATTGTAATAAAAATTCTTTTGGTTTGCAGGGTCTAACGTTGTCACCATCACCTGAATGCTTTCTGAACCAAACCCTTCTTCAATACTTTGGGTAACCGAATTAATTTCGGGCACACCATGCAATACACTCGTTGCTTCATAGGTATCGACATTATAGACGACATGTAAACTATAAGTAGCCATAAGTACAGGTACAAAACTCGAAGTTGTATACACACCAGGCTCATGTTCGGTAAACACAAAGGCCTCTTGAGAGTTTACATTGGTAATGGTAACTTGGGCATTTTGGGCAGGAACAAATTTACTTTCGTTAAAATAAGGGGTTGATAAACTTAACAGAATGGTTTGGTTATTCCCTTGTGTCCCTTTTTCCCAATTAATAGAGGCTTCAATAATTAATCGTTCGCCACCATTGGGCACATCAACATCTACCACCTTAGTACAAGCTGTAGGTATAATAAGGTATAAGAGAATAATAAACGAAGAACGTATTGCGGATATTTTAGAGTTTATATAGATCATAATTATGGAAGTTTAAAGTTATATGTGATTGAAGGAAGGATTCCAAAAATAGAAGTACGAGTAGCCTCATTAAGACCAGTATCTCCATTAGGGGCAAAACCAATAGACTTGGCATTTTGTCTGTTGTATACATTGTATATAGAAAATACCCATTCTCCTTTTATCTTCTTGTTTTTATTTTTGATGGGTGTTAAAGTTGCCGAAACATCTAAACGGTGGTAGGCCGTTAAACGGTTGGCATTTCGTTTGTCGTAGGTAGCCGTTGAAATTCCGTTATAAATAAATTGACCATTTGGGTAGGTGGTAGGACGACCTGTTTGGAATGCGAAATTGACTCCAAACGTCCATTTTTTATTGTGTTTATAAGATCCTGTAATTGAAATATCGTGGGTTCTGTCGTAATTTGTATTGTACCAGTCTCCATTATTAATTCCAGGACCTCCAATACCATCTCCAGACGCACGTTGTTCAGATTTTGATAAGGTATAGGCTATCCAACCCGTAAACTTTCCTTGATTTTTTCTCAATAGAACCTCTAAACCATAAGCTCTAGATTCTCCGATCATAATTTCGGTTTCAATATTATTTTGAGCAATTAAATCGGAACCATCAATATAATCGACTCTGTTTTGAACCGTTTTATAATACCCTTCAACCTCTAAAGAATAGGCATTGTTGTTTAGGTTAATAAAATACCCAAGACCAAACTGATCGGCCAGTTGAGGTTTTAAATACTTTCCGCTTGGAGCCCACACATCTAAGGCGGTTGCCGATGTGGTATTAGACACTAAATGTAAATACTGTGTCATGCGGTTATAACTGGCCTTTACAGAAGCAAACTCATTTAATTGGTAAGAAAGTCCGATGCGGGGTTCTAAATACCCATAACGCTTAATTACATCGCCAGATGCATAGGATTTGGTTCCTATAGCATTAGCACGTTCGTAAATACCTAGGTGTTCATTATACACCACAGGATTATCATTGGCATAAATATTCATATCTTGTCCGCCAAAGCGGAAAAACTGACTATACCTTAAGCCGTATTGAGCGGTTAATAGACTTGATATTTTATGCTCTACACTAAAATAAAGAGCCGATTCTAAGGCTTTTTTATCATCCAGTTTATCTCGATTAATGGTTGGATTGGCACCAAAAGGTTTAATTAACCCAGGGTTAAAATCATAATAAATATGACTTGTACCAAATTCGTATTTAAATTTATCGCTTTTAAAATATTTAAAATCATACTTTAAATTGTAGTTTTTAATATCCGACCCCCAATCTATTCCAGGACCACTAATTTGCATATTATAGTTGTACTTACTGTAAATAAGCGATAGGTTTGAGAATAGCTTGGTATTAAAAAGGTGATTCCATCTTAAATTGGTCGATAGATTACCATATGAATTATTGAAGGCACCAGAAAAATCCATTTTATCGTTTCCGTAATATCCAGAAAGAAAAATTCGATTTTTAGAATTGATATTATAGTTGGTCTTAAAATTTAAATCGTAAAAACGAGCCGAACTTTTTAATGTACTTAACTTAAGCAATACATGTGCGTATGAACTTCGACCAGAAACAAGAAACGAACCTTTTTCATTAAACAACGGAGCCTCTACCGTTAATCGGCTGGCAATTGCACCAATCCCACCAGTTAAAGCCAATTGCTTGCTGTTTCCTTCTTTTTGGCGAATATCCAATACTGAAGATGCTCGCCCTCCATATCTAGATGGAATACCACCTTTATACAACTGCATGTCTTTAACGGCATCGGCATTAAATACCGAGAAAAAACCAAATAGGTGAGAAGAGTTGTAAATAATGGCCTCATCCAAGATGACCAAATTTTGATCTTCGGCACCACCTCGGACATTAAACCCAGAAGATCCTTCACCAGCATTACTAACTCCTGGAAGCAATTGAAGCGATTTAATAATATCGACTTCGCCTAAGGTTGCTGGAATTTTTTTAATGGATTTTGTGGTTAATTTATTAACACTCATTTGTGGAGTCCGAATATTTATGGCTTGTGTTTCTTTTGTTGTTAAAACCACTTCGTTTAACTCTTCGCTGCTTTCAGATAATTCAGAATTTACAGTTATATCTCCAGTTACTTCAATTACCTTTTTCTGGGTTTGATATCCTACATAAGAAATAATAAGTGTGTGCTTCCCTTTAGTGATGGGTAAAGAATAAAACCCGTAAAGATTAGTGGTTGTTCCTGTTCCCATATCCTCAATAACAATAGAGGCCCCAGGTAACGTTTCTCCGTTGCTATTATCGGATAAGGTACCACTTAAGGTAAACGACTCTTGGGCATGAATTAAGGTTGGTATCAAGAGTAGATAAATTAGAATCTTATGCATGAATGTTAAATTTTGGTTCGTCAAATATAAAGTCGAAACCTTTTAATTATTTCAATGATTACAGGGGTTTGGAGTGAGTTGTTTGTTTTTGGAGTGAATGAAACCCAAGGAATAGGATATAAATACCCTATGTAGTAGGATGATGATTTTAGGAGTGAAATGAAGTCATGAAAAGTAGAGGAAATCATACTGGTTTTGGGGTGTTTTAGACATGTTTATGGTGTGGGTTTAAGGTTGTTTTTTTGTTTATATGGTATTAACTCTATTTCGTTTTTACACACCCCTAACCCCTCTCAAGAGGGGAAGTTATGCTTAATACGAACAGTCAGTTCGAGTGCTTTACGATGTTAGGAGAAAAGTGTATCGAGAATGGGTTGTTTGTATAATTTGAATGGAGTTTAAAGCACTTAGCCTATTTATTTCTGTGTTTGTTATGCTTCGGCGTTAAAGGCACTTGGCCTCATACTTTTCTATTGATGAAAAGTATGCAAAAATCTAGTCAAAATGAGGTATACCCTGCGGGACATTCTCTTTCGGTACTTCGGGCTTCTTTTGCTTACGACTCCGTCAGTAAACAAACGCCACTCCATACCTTCGTTCACTTATTCTTCATTTTGACACTACAGACTCGTTTATTTAGTGGAGGTAATAAAATAGGTTTTTAAAAGGCTTTTAATTCTATTTCGTTTTTACACACCCCTAACCCCTCTCAAGAGGGGAAGTTATGCTTAATACGAACAGTCAGTTCGAGTGCTTTACGATGTTAGGAGAAAAGTGTATCTATAAAGAATTATCTATTCTAATCAGTATCTTATTTTATCGTAAAATCATATAACACAGTTATCTAATACTATCCTATTTCCATTCACAGAGCTAATATTACCATTCATCGGAATGAAGGTGTTCATGAGGTGTTTACCACCATTTATTACCTTAAACTGTTGCTATATTTGTAATGTAATCAAAAACAAAGTTTAACAACAAAAACAAAACAAGATGAAAAAGTTTGCATTAACATTAGGATTAGCATTAGTAGGTACAATGGCATTTGCTCAAGATGATTTAGATGATAGTCACCAAATTTCTTTCGCTATTCCAGCAACAAGTATCTTAGATATTGAAGGACCTGGAGGAAACAACGGAATTAACTTTACACCAGAAGCGATTACTGAGGCTGGTAATGCATTCGACTTCAACTTGTCTAACTCAGCACTTTGGTTAAACTACTCTAACATTAAAGCCAGTGCAGAAACAACTAGAAAAGTTACTGTAGGAATGACTAACGATTTACCAACAGGAATGACTCTAACGGTTGCTGCTGGAACAGATGCTGGAAATGGGAATGGAGTAAAAGGAACACCTAATGCTTCTGTTATTACGTTAGCAAACGGATCTTCATCAACTATTATTACTGGAATTGGAAGTGCATATACAGGAAACGGAATAAACAACGGACACCAGTTAACATATAACTTATCGTTTGATGATGCAGAATTCCAAACATTAAGTGCAGACCTTAACGAATCAGTTACTATTACATATACTATCGCAGACGAATAAACAATAGATACATTATATTTAGATAAGCACAAGCCCATTTTGGTTTGTGCTTTTTTTGTTTGATAACATTGGAATTATTATTTTAATATATTTGTGTAAAAATTAATAACAATGAAATATTTGCCTCAAACTTTACTTTTATTCTTAAGTAGTATAGCAACCATTGGTTTTGGACAAGAAACCATAGAGTATGGAGTAAAGGCAGGATATGCCAGATCTTCTATGCTTACAGAAGAACATGGGACATTCGATTTATCTAAATCCGGTTTTGTTGTAGGTGTATATTCTAAAATACCTCTTAAAGGTCAACTTTATTTTCAACCTGAAATGTTATTTATTCAAAAAGGAGATATCGAAAACATAGAGAATGCATTGTTTTATCCATCGCATTTTAAACTAGATTCGCCTATTTATTATGTAGGATTATTAACGACAACAACGTCAGCTTATTATGTATCTATACCGTTAAATCTTTTTTATAAAGTGAATGATTCTTTTGGAATTACTTTAGGAGGAGAACCTTCGTTGTTCTTGAATGAATCCACCAGAGCAGAATTTACAGGGATGGGGCAACATTTTGATAGAGATGAGGAAAGAGGTATTAAAAGGTTTGATTTAGGTATAAACCTAGGCCTTCAAGCCACTATTGGAGCCATGCATTTGGAACTTCGTTATACACGTGGTGTTTTAAATATAAATGATGATGCTTGGCTGTCTGATCATATTAATTCATCACTTCAAATGACATTAGGGTATAGAATTATTAAGAAAAAAGGGTATTATTAACCCTTATTTATCTTAATATATCACCATGTAACGTATTAATAATCACTTAGAATTTGATATATTTGAATCATCTAAATTAAAAATAGCCATGAAATATTTTCTTCAGTACCTTATCCCTATACTATTTGTCGTCAACGTGAGTCATGCTCAAGAAACAACAGAATATGGTATTAAATTGGGGTTTGCAAACTCATCTATGGTTTCTAAAGGTGATAAAAATTTTCAATTTTCGCAACCTGGTTTTGTTATTGGTGCCTATTCTAAAATTCCCCTAAAAGGGAAGTTTTATTTTCAACCAGAGCTGCTTTTTGTTCGTAAAGGAGATGTTGAAAACTCCAGAGGTATTGTTGAGGTTGGTTCAACAATGGGTTGGTGTGGTAACGGAGAAATTGGTTTTAACAATGGTCATTCAGGTGAAAATCCTGTATATATGGAGACTGATTGTGTTTTTGATACGAAAACCTATTATTTGTCAATGCCCTTAAACCTAAGCTATAAAATTAACAAAAACTTTAGTGTGTTGGTGGGCGGAGAGCCATCCGTATTAATTAAGGAAACATCTCATGTAGAATGGGAGTTGAATGACGAAGTAAGAGAAGAAAAACTTGAATCTAAAATAGATGGATTAGATGTTGGACTAATATTAGGAGTTCAAGCTCATGTTCATAGAATGCATTTAGAGTTTCGATATATAAGAGGACTTCTAAATACTTACGAGAATAATTTAAATATTAATCATATGAATTCTTCTGTTCAAATTACCTTAGGGTATAGATTTAATAAGGATTCTAGTTATTATTAGAATACAGTATTCTTTTTTAATGCGTTTGTGTAAGCTTATCTTTTATTTGAGTGAGGTACGTTTTTGACACCGGAATCTTTAATAGATCAGTTTCCGAAAAGGTTAAGAAACACTTTTTGTCAATGTTTTTTAATTGCTTTACATGTAGTAAGTTAACAGCGTAAGAACGGTGACACTGTAGGGTAGGTGTATGTTCTAGTTCGGTTATTAACTTCTTTAAACGTGTTCTAATAATTTGTTTGGCTAAACAACCACCTTCATCAAGGTAGTAAATGAGAACATATTGATTGTTAGATTCTAAAGCAAGAAGTTGGTTAAGGTTTAACAGAAACTCAACTTGATTTTTTTCATCTAATATTTCCAGTGGAATATGATCGTTTTCATGCGTTTTATAATCCGTTTTAAATTGAGATAGTTCAGATTCTAGTTCAATAACTTCTTCCTTTAAATCGTTAATATTAAAAAAGAGCATGCATCCCATAAAAGGATAGCTAAGCACAAAAATTTGAGGTATTATTGAGATTATACTGTCTAAAATAAAATCTAATGGTGTATTCTCCCCAATATACGTAACAATAAAATGATCTATAAAATCATCCGGTTCTTGATTGGATATAAATTCTTCTGGAAAATAATTATACTCCATTATAGTATCAATGGTATTATGAAGAATAGATATACCTAACATTTGCAATAAAAAGAAATTAATATTTTTCTTTAAAAGCATGGTTTTATGTGGGTAATACTTTAATACTTGAAATTGAAAAAAGTATAGAGTAATTCCAATGGCAAGCATTTCTGCAAATACAAAAGAGAAAATTCTATAGTCCGATGTTGTCGTTTTTTCCAATTCTGTACCCAATCCAAAAGGCGTGTAGATAAGAATAAACAAACTGGCAAAAATCATGGAGCTAAAAATGTAGATCCATTTCTTTTTGTCGGTATTAAAAACTCGAACGGGTTGATTTAAGAATTGTCTAAAGCGCATTTTGAGGAATTGTATGCCTAAATTAACAATTGTTTTTGCAATTTATTGTATAATTATCAGGATTTAATAAAGAGAAGATTTATGCGAACAAGCTACATTCTAATTTTAAGTTATTGCAGTCTATTACTTGCTTCGTGTGAATATGAATTATTAAAAAAGGAGAAAAATCCTTTAAAAATATTGATTGAATCGAATCAAGTCTCTCAACCTATTGTTCCATTTGGAAAATCCCCTAAAGATCTTAAGCTGTATTTAATAGAAAACGTTTCGTTGTCAAAATGCAATGAAATTGGAGATTGTGCATTAAATATGGGGTATATATTAGAGGGAGATACGATTTATATGCCGACTAGATTAGATGGCTTATTTGTAGATAAAGACAATAAGTACGCAACAAACTGCGGAGATAGAGGGCAGGTGATTGTTATTTTAGTGAATAGTAATAGTCGAGTATTATTAGAAGAACACCCCGTAGAAATAGATCGTATTAGTCATTTGGTTTCATTAAAAATAGAAGAATTTAACAGACCAAGAATAATAGGACTAAGTATTAAGTGGCATGCCTTAACAAGTAAAGAAGCAAAAGAGCGAATATTTAAACAATTGGTTGAAGCAATGGTTAACTATTATAATTCTCAATCCATGATAATGTTTAATAAATTATTATCATCCTTAAATGAAAAGGAGTTATTAGAATTAAGGAATTCAGTAATACCATTAGAAATTCACCAATATTATAATCAGAAAATCGCTTTACCTCCTGAAAATATTGATTTTGAAAATTTATCCTTTTCTCACAATTTGTAGAGCTTCGTTAAAGGCATCTAAAATAGGTTGATGTTCATCTAAATTGAAATCTTGTTCTTTACATTTTAATTTAAAGACCTCAATTGGTGATAGCTCTTTTACTTTTTTAGATTCGGATAAAAGTTGTTCTAAACCTTTAGTCTGGCGTTCTTCTTTTAATGCAATTTTTAGTATTTCTACACCTGATGTTTTAGCCTTTTCATGAAATTCATCCAATTGTGGACGGGTAATCATGGTTTCATCTAGAGTAATCTCTACCCAAGGTGTTAGTGAAGTTAAGACGTTTATTTCGTCGAGTTTAAGCATACATTCTTTTAAGGATCCCTTTAGTTTGATGAGTGCTCTAAAAATAGGGATTTCTATTGGGCTTATTGAAGTAATGGCATTGGCTTTAGTTTCTAAAACTAGCACTTGTTTTTCGTATCCAACCTCACTAAAACTCAAAATATTTGGAGATCCAGAGTAACGAATATGATCTTTTTTACCAACCCGTTGAGGTTTATGTAAGTGCCCTAAAGCAATATAATCGAAAATGGGATGAAAATCTTCGGCTCCGATATGCCCGAGGTTACCAACGTAAATATCCAACTCACTGTCAGAAACGGACCCTCCAATGGCAAACAAATGTCCCATGGCGATAATTGGCATATGATTTTGCCTAATGGTTTTACAATATTCACCAACGGTATGGTAATGATAGGTTAAGGCTTGTTTATAGCGGTTTTCTATTTGATCAAAAGATTCCCCAGCAACTGCACGTCTAATGTCTTGGTCTCTTAAATACGGAACAGCAGCAATAATAACCTCTTCCTCATTAACTTGTAATGTGAATACCTCATCTTCGGGTTGCTCAGTGGCTCTACCAATTACTTTAATAGAGAGCGCTTCCAATAGGGCTTTGGGGGCATTTATGGTTCCTGGTGCATCATGATTTCCTCCGGTAATAACAATATGTTTACAACGTGTTGACTGTAGCCCAACAAGAAAGTCGTAATATAATTTCTGACTTTGGGTAGAGGGAACACCAGTATCATAAATGTCTCCTGATACTAAAAGAATATCAATATTTTGCTCTATAATACATTGTTTTAACCAGATTAAAAATGCGAGCTGTTCATCGTGTTGAGATTGCTCGTAAAGCCGATGTCCTAAATGCCAGTCTGATGTATGGAGTATTTTCATGAAGAAAATAGATTTAATAATGAATCTATTGGATACAGATGAGTATAAAAAGAAAACTCAAATTAAAGATAATTAAATGTCTTTACCTATTGTATAAATTCAGTAAATAAAACAAAAAAGCCTATCAATTTCTTGATAGGCTTTAATGGTGTACGCTGAAATTACATTCCGAATCCTGGAATGTTAGGCATAGAGTTTTGAGCAACTTTAGCCATTTCTTGTTCTTTTATAGCATTGGCCTTTTCATACCCTTTATTAAGGGTCATAATAAGTAAATCTTCTAACTCTTCGTTATCCAATTCTGCCAATTCTTTTTTTACGTCAATTTTTTTAATGGTACCATTTGCTGTTATTTCAACATAAACGGTTTTACATGTTGATTCGGCATCAACAATAACATGGTTTAATCGTTCTTTAGATTCTTCCATTTCTTGTTGCGCTTTTTGCAACTTTTCCATCATTCCTCCAAACATAATATATGGTGTTTTTTTTTAAGGTGTAGAATTTGATACTTGAATGGTTTTTCCATTCATAAATTTGCCTGAAGACTGCATCATATTAATCATATATTCAGCCATTTCGTGAGCATCTACATTGGCATTATATCCAGGGAATGCTTCTTGTAACATTTCTGTATTTACAGCACCTAAAGCAAATGTATTTACAGAAATACTATCGTTATTCCACTCTTCGGCTAAACATTCGGCTAGGTTTATTAATGCGGCTTTAGATGAGCTATAGGCAGATAATCCTGGGAATTTTTGACTTCCCTGAATTCCTCCCATACTGCTTACAAACCATACTTGAGAACCTTTAACCAACATAGGTTTACAAAATTGTAGAATTTGTACAGCACCAAATATATTGGTGTTATAGGCAAACTTCCAATCAGAAAGGGTTGTATCTTCAAACGGTTGAGCTTTTAATACAGCCGCATTATATAATACCAAATCAATTTTAGAGTCTAAAAACGATTCTACAAGAGGCTGAAGGGTATTAAAGGCTTGTTTTTCTGAAAGATCAATTTCAAGCGATCGCAAATTATCGTGGTTTAGATTTTCTAAACGTTCAATGGATCTAGATAAGGCAACAACCTTATGTCCAGAATCTAATAATTGCTTTACAATTTCGAAGCCAATTCCTCTACTGGCTCCACAAATAAGAATATGTTTCATAACCTATCTATCTGGATTGTTTAAAATAATTAAGGCAGCAATAACTCCAGGAATCCATCCACAAAGGGTTAGTATCAAAACGATAATAAAGGATCCGCATCCTTTTCCTAAAACAGAAAATGGCGGAAATAATATTGCTAATAAAACTCTCCAAATACTCATGGTTTATGGTTTTTTAAAATTCATCGAAGTCTAATACAACTCGATCTGTTACTGGGTGAGATTGGCAAGATAAAACAAATCCGCTTTCTACTTCATCTGGTTGTAAAGCGTAATTAACTTCCATTTTCACTTCACCTTCAATTACCTTAGCTCTACATGTACAACATACTCCACCTTTACAAGCAAAAGGAACATCAGCACCTGCATCTAAGGCAGCATCCATAATGTTAGTTCCACTTTTATCCAGTTCAAATTGCACAGTTTCACCATCAATAATAACATCAACAAGGGCATTTCCAGTGGCTAATTGAGCTTTTGATTCTTCGGCTTTAGCTTCAGTCTTTTTACCTGTAGAGAATAATTCGAAGTGTATTTTAGAACGCTCTGTACCCGATTTTTCAATCCAATCTGAAACCGAAAGAATCATGTCTTCTGGTCCACATAAATAGTACCCATCAGCTCCTTTTAATGGAGAAATCTTTTCGAAAGTTTCACATTTGTCAACATCAATACGACCTCTTAAAGAAACCGGTGTATCAATATCTCTACTTAATACAAAATAGATTTCGAAACGGTTTAAGTATTTATTTTTTAAGTCTTCAATCTCTTCTTTAAAGATAATAGAATCTGAATTTCTATTACCATATAAAAGAACTACACGACTATTTTCTTCAACTTCTAATATTGTTTTAATATTAGAGATAATAGGAGTAATACCAGATCCTACAGCAAAGAAAATATAGCGGTTTTCGTTCGCTTGGTGCACATTGGTTGTAAAGTTACCCATTGGAGGCATAACATCTAATGTATCACCAATTTGTAAAGTTTGGTTGGCATATGTAGAGAATCTTCCATCTTCAATTTGCTTAATAGCCACACGAACTTCTCCAGAACTTGGGGCTTCACAAATAGAATATGGTCGTCTTAATTCTTCACCATTAAAATCTTTTACAAAGGTTATATACTGTCCTTGTTTGTATGAGAATTCTTCTTTCAAGTTCTCAGGTATATCCATAAGTACAGATACTGTGTCCGCTGTTTCACGACGAATATCCGCAACTTTTAGTGTATGTATTTTAGACATTTATCTCATTTAAATTTCGTGTAAAAATAAGAAAATAGATTCTTTTAAAACAGGATTTATGTCATTTATGAATTAAAAAGCTAAAATACAGTTCTATAGACGTCATTTATAGACGTATTTCTACTTTTTAGACTTGTTTTTGACGATGAAAAAGGGTGGGCTTTTTACTAAAACTGTAAGAATTGGACCTTTCCGAAGAGTGAAATTTGAGGTCTAAAATAGAGGATTTGAAATATTTACAAATTTTAACGTAATTTTTTTTCAGCTTGTAAAGTATTGAAATTACTGGGTTTGTGGTTGTTTTAGTGTTTTGATTTTAA
The DNA here is from genome assembly GCA_965243605.1 of Flavobacteriales bacterium. Taxonomy (GTDB): domain Bacteria; phylum Bacteroidota; class Bacteroidia; order Flavobacteriales; family CAJXXR01; genus JBMYYR01. Next base: position 14,950 of record CBDEVQ010000005.1, on the reverse strand, counting down.
AAATATATAGTACTTTGTATTGCATACTACCTGTTTTTATTTGTATGTTTGCATTAACAAGTACTATATATCGCAGCTTATGAAAATAGAAAATACAAAAGCACAGATGCGAAAGGGAGTTCTGGAATATTGCATATTATCGTTGTTAGCTAATCGAGATGCTTATGCTTCAGAAATTTTAAAATCGTTGAAAGAGGCAAAGATGCTTGTGGTAGAAGGAACAATATATCCTTTACTCACAAGGTTAAAAAATGGAGGGTTACTTAGTTACCGATGGGAGGAATCATTATCAGGACCACCACGAAAGTACTATACCCTAACAGAGAATGGGCATTTATTTTTAAAAGAATTAAAATCAACTTGGGAGCAACTTAATCAAGCAGTCGAAATGTTAACAAGTTTAAAAAACGAGGGTAATGAATAAAACGATAAACATTAACATAGGAGGAACATTTTTCCATATTGACGAAGAAGCTTTCGATGAATTACAACATTATTTAGTAATCCTTAAAAAGTCATTTCACGAAACACAAGGGAGCGATGAAATCATTAGTGATATTGAACATCGAATTGCAGAGTTGTTTTCGGAAAGACTAACCGATTTACGCCAAGTAATAAACCGTAAAGATGTCGATCATATTATTGAAATTATGGGGCGTCCTGAAGAATTTACAGAGGAACAGGATGAAAATCCAGAATTTGCTAAATCTGAAGAAACGTTTAAATCCTCAACGGCATCTAACGAATCTACCTCGGGTAAAAAGTCGAAGAAAAGACATTATGACAAAGAGTTGTTTAGAGATCCTGAAGAGGGACTAGTTGGTGGTGTTTTAGCTGGATTTGCACACTATATCGGGTTTGATAAAACATGGGTTCGTATTATCTGGATTCTTTTAACACTAACCACAGTTGGAACGTTCTTATTAATTTATATGATTCTTTGGGCCATTGTACCAGAGCCTAGATCTACAGCTGAACGGCTTAAGATGAAAGGAGAACGTGTAAATGTATCTAATATAGAAAAATCTATCCGTGAGGAGTTTAATAATTTTGAACGTGAAGTTGGAGAGTTTTCTGACAAAGTAAAACGTACAGATTTTAAACAAATGGGTGATAATGTTAAAAGTGGCGCTCAGAAATTATCAGATAAAGGGAAGCCGTTTATTAAAAACATCTTTCGGCTCATCGCAAAGGTCATCGGGATAATTATCCTATTTAAAACATCATTGTTTGCCATTGTATTGTTGTTCTCTTGGATTGCCATAGGATTTTTAGGAATGTATGATTTATTCTTCTTTCAAGATATTATCATGCTAAATGAGACCAACTTACCAATTTGGTCGGTGGCAACTTTAGCGTTCTTAATTTCGGTTATTCCAGTGTTATTATTCATGATTTTAGGATTAAAACTCGTGTTTATTAAATCTGAACGTAGCTATAGATCTTTAGGATTATCTCTACTTGGAATATGGATATTATCAATTTTCATTTCTGTAATAGTTGGTTTTAAACAAAGTATAGGATATCAATCTGAGGGATCTAAAACAACAACAGATCAAATCATGTTACCGGAAGACAAACCGTTGCACATTATGATGAATATAGATTTTGATTATGAAGATGAGATTGAAGATAGAGCAGGGTTTAAGTATTTAGAGTTACCTTCTAGTGAACGTGTTATTTTAAATAATGATATTGATCTTAGGATAAAAGCATCTAGAACCGAAAATGCATCTATAAAAATAAAGCGAAGAGCAAGTGGGTTTGACATGCAATCGGCTAAAGAAAGAGCCGGGAATATCATCTACGCTTACGACTATAAAAACGAAACGCTAATATTTGATGACTACTATATACACTCTGAAGCGGATAAAGTGAAAGGGCAAAGTGTACAAATTACGTTGTCGTTACCAGAAAACACGGTATTTACTTTAGATGAAAATATAGAACGTTTTTACTATACACAGTTGGATAATAATATGGATTACTATAGCCGAAAAATGGTAGACCATAAATGGAAATTGGTTGATAAACAACTTATATGTTTAGATTGTGAATCTGAGCAAAACCAAAACGCTCCTAAAAGTACAGGAGTAGAACAATCGGAAGATGAACTGGGAACTCATTCGACCGATTCACAAAGTGAGGATTATAACTTTTAGTTTTTTCATAGTACATTTAGTTTGAATGGCTCACTTTACCCTAAAAAGCCACCTTTTTACTCAGCAAAAGGTGGCTTTTTGGTTTTCAAGATATTTTGATTCGATTTCTGAAATTTATAATTTTAGATATCCAAAAAAAGCATTTTTGCTTAGGATAGAAGGGAAGGTTTATGTGAAATTTACTTTAGAAACGACTGGTGAGGTTTCAGATATTTCCTTTTCGGGAATAAATAATGATGAATTACAAGCGGAAGCCAAGCGTTTGTCTAAAGGGTTAATAAATTGGATTCCTGCTAAAAATCATAATAGGTTAATACAATCTTCTTATTTCGTTTAGAATACGATAAAGACTACCTAAGAGAACGCATTATTGATATTAACACAAAAGCCACTTTGATTTCAAAGTGGCTTTTGTGTTATTTATATATATACTTTGGGAGCCTGATTTACATATCAAATCCAACTCCAAAGGTAATTCTATAGTCTTCTACGGATTTAAATACACCAAGCTGACCCGAAACTAATTCAGCAAAATTAATCCAAATACCACCACCATAAGAATTATGCCAGCGGTCAGAATCTAAATTCTGATTCCAAACTCTACCGATATCAAATCCTGTAAATAACCCAACCGACATTGGAGCTAATCCTGATTTTAACTTTCTTAAATTATATCGAATGTCACTACTGTTATAAAAGGCTTGTTTCCCCGTAAAACGTTGTTGTCTAAATCCTCTTAATCCATCATGACCACCAATGGTTGCGGCTTGATAGAATTCAAAATCGTTTCCAAAAATGAGATGAGATTTTGTTTTATTCGCAAATACTAATCGTTTAGACCCGCCAATGCTATGTACAAAAGATATTGATGGAATTAAATAGGCAAACCCTTTGTCAAAATCGCCAGCATCAGCTGTAATTCCAATTTCGGCAGAAAAATCCATTCCTAATGTCGGAAAAACAGGATCGTTATGGTTCTTAAATCTATACTTGGCATTGGTTCCAACAAACAATTTACGATCAAAGAAATCGTCTGGTGTATTTAACCCGTCAGACGTAATGAATCTGTTTTGGGTATCATCAACTTTGTTCACTTCGGCAATGGCTTTAGCTTCAAAAATACTACCATGTCTTCCTCGTCTCACAATACCGAGCTCTGACTTAATTATCGATATTTTTACGCGGTTATAAGCCAGTCCATCTTCTTCGTCTGTATTGATAGATTCATTGTCGGAACCAAAATAATTTAAAGCATAATTTGGACTAGAAATCCTAAAATTGTTTAAGATATTAAGCTTATTAAATAAGTTGGCATATTCACCTTGGTAAGATATATCGTATCCCTTATTCTGAAAGGCAATAAGTTTAATGTTATGCTTTTGAGAGAATGGGTTTAATCTAAACTTATTCATAATCATGGTATAGCTTAAACCACCAAATAAACCATCATCATTATTAGACCCAATAATTGGAATCGTACTCGTTAAGACATCCTTCTTTTTGGGGTATGTGTATGTGTTTAAGGCATAATCGTCTACCAATACCAGGTGTGCTTTTTTGGCTTTAGAAACATCATTTGGTTTAGATTTAAAATCGATAATGTCTATATGTTTTCCATTTTCAACGGTATAGGTATCGTTCTTTTGTCCACCCACCATTTTAATTTCTATATACTTATTAGAGGTTCCAGAAACATGAATTGAATCTTGACCATCTAAAGCATATATCCAAATTTCTTTTGTATTTGGTTTTGTATAGGTTTGCTGAAAGTATGGTTTTCCTTTTAAAGAAAAAGTCACTTTTGTTTTTCCTTCTGGTAAACGTTCAATAGAAATAAGGTCGTCTTTGTTTGTTGCTTTTAATACAATATTCTTTGTTAGTATATTATAGTATTCTTCAGCAATGTCTAGAATGTGATCTCGTCTATACCTTAAAACCGATTTTATTTTAGATAATCGTTCGCCGTGGACTTCTTTTGGGAAATACTTAAACGCTTCTTCAATCACGTCATCGGTTAAATGTTCTTTTATAAATAAGGCTTCTTTTTTCCAATCGTTATATTCTAAAGATTTAAGCAATACAACATCTACTCGAGACCCATTTGTATTGTGGTATAAAACATTGTCTATCTCATTTCTGTAGGTTTGCATTTTTTTAATAGAAGGCGTAATGTAGGTTATCATACGCATAATAGCACCATCGTAGTTCGAAAACACTTGATCTCTATCTCGAGGGATAGGCGTATAGATTTTTTCACCATCTTTTTCGGTCATACTCCAACGCCATTGATCTTGGTGTCTGTCCCAATCTCCTAAAATCATATCAAACAAACGTGCTCTTACATAAGCATGTTCATCAATTTTGTGTTTTTGAGAGCGCTCCATGTTTTTAAATAAATCCATCGAGCTAATTATTTTTTTAGGCTCTCCGAAGTTTTCTCGTTTTGTTTGTGTTTTCCCTACGTGCTCTTCAATCATATATAAAGCATCACCATAATCGTCATTATATAAACCTAAAGCATTTTGTTTAGGAACATAATATAATTTTGGTGTTGTATGGTAAATATCTACTGCTTTAGAAAGGGTAGGCATAATAAACGCGGCATAGGGGTGTGAGGTTGTATAAACATCGTGAATAAACGATTCTAAAAATGTACCCTTTAAATCTTCGGTCACATATTTTTCTTTATAAGCTGTAATTTGTAAAAACTGAACCGCATTCTTCTTTAAAGCACGCATAACCCATTGTTGCCCAGATTTATCTTTTAACCTTAAGGAAACGGATTGATTTCCACCACCTCGTTTAATTGGGGTTACCCCACCAAATAGTGTGTCTAGATTTACGGTTTGAACTTCTATAGGCATACTATATTCATCCCTATAATGTTCTCCCCAAGAAAATGTATAGAGTTTACTTTTGGGTTTTAAGTTAGAATCATAAACAGAAGCCATCATATCTTTAGGCATATTGGTTATGTCTTGTTTCTTTGGTTTATCTAGGGCAGGGAAAACTTCTTTTTTAAAGGTTGTGGTTGATGTTGTTTTAGATGTTTCAATAAATTCAACTTGAGTGGTTCCATCTTTATATACATTAAGAACGGCATACCCTAGGTTAGGACTGGCAAAGTTAGAACGTTTAGAGCGTTTAACCCCAGAGGTTTTACATCCAGAACCTGAAACAATTTGCTTAACAGCATGGGTTTCTAAATACTGCAAACTGTGTTCATGACCAGAAATGAAAACCACACGTTCAGAGTTTTGAGATATGGTTGTTAATCTATTAATTAACGTTCTATAGTTTTTGTTTTGGACATCCTGAGCAGTAACTCCACCCATTTTTCGAATTAAATTCGTGATGGTTCCAAGAATTGGAATTGGAAATGAATTACTTGGAGCCATATGTTGTTTAAACGAAAATTTACCACCATGAGCACCATCGGTTAATAATGGGTGGTGAAGAGCAACCAAGGTTGTTTTACCTCTATTTTTTTTAATTAAAGACTCAAATTCTAAAAAGAAGTTTTCTCTCGTTTTTATTTCACAACGATTATTCATGGTTGGGTTTTCATCCCAGTTTTCTAGATACCATTGAGAATCAATAATGATAAGCGCAATATCTTTTGAAACTTTTACAGAAGTTATTGGACAACCATTTTCAGGTAAAAAAGCACCTTTTACTAAGGCTTTCTCAATCAGTTTTTCTTGTCTTTTTAAACCTTTAATTCCATTAGAGTAGTAATCGTGATTTCCGGGGATAAATATTCGATTTCCCGAGAAATTCTTAACCACATCAATTTGTGTCTCTAACCTGTGTTTAGCTAAAGCATAAGAAGGATCATCTTTTTTTGGTAATCCTTTAGGATAAATATTATCACCAAGAAATAGAACCGTAGAATGGTCAGGATTATTTAAAATGGCCTGATGAACTGCATTTAAGGGATCTGTGGTTTCATCAAAATTGGCATTTCCGGCATCTCCAATTAAGAAAAATCGATGGGACAGTTCCGCTGTTGGTTTCGAAATATTTTGATTTATAGATTCATCAGTTTGGGTCTTGAATGAAGCACAAGAGCTTAATGCAATTAACACAAATAGTATGAGCTTTCTAGGTAGGGGCATAGATCAATTTATTTTAAAAAAACGCTAAAAACATTAAATAAATTATATATTTAGAGCGTTAGAGTAGTCGATATACTTTAAGTAAAAATAGAATTTTTATTGAGAGCGTATACTGTCTAAGATTAAAAATGTAGAGATTTGAACTTATATTTTTGATTTTTTGTGAATTATAATGTGCAAAATCATGGCCAGCTTAACTAAGGAAATAAAAAATTATGTGTTTAATTTATTACAAGAGGAACTTCCAACCTCTATAATATACCATAATTACACGCATACATTACGAGTTGTAAAAAAACTTAAACTCCTTTTAGAAGGAGAAAATATCTCGGATAAAGAAAAGGAGCTAATGATTATTGCCGCTTGGTTTCACGATACAGGGTATACGAAAGATATTCGCAATCATGAAGAAGAAAGTGTTACCATTGCAAGTACATATTTAGCGAGTAAATTACCGACGGAAGATATTGAATTAATCACCAAATTAATTCTGGCTACTAAAATGGGACATGTACCAAGTTCTCATTTAGAAAAAATAATGAAGGATGCAGATTACTCTCATTTAGCGTCTAAAAATTATGAGAAAACCAGCGATTTACTTCGTGAAGAATTAAGGTTAACTGGACTTAAAGAATATACTGAGCTTGAGTGGAAAAAAGAGAATATTAAGTTTTTAACAGAACACCATCGTTTTTTTACACATTACGCTCATGAAAACTGGCAAACGTTAAAGCAAAATCAGTTATTGAAACTGATTAAATCTGTTGCGAAGTTAGAAGAGGAAATACGAAGTGTAGAGCAAAAACGAATTGCCCAAAAGGAAAAAGAAGAAAAGGTGAATATTCCTGAAAAAGGAATTGAAACCATGTTTAGAATTACACTTAGAAATCATATTAAACTAAGTGATATTGCTGATACAAAAGCCAATATTCTACTTTCGGTTAATGCCATAATTATTTCGGTTGCATTAAGTAGTTTAGTACCACGTTTAGATAATCCGCACAATGTGCATTTAGTGATTCCAACAATAATATTGATCTTATTTAGTGTAATTTCAATCATTTTCGCAATCCAATCTACACGACCTAAAGTTACAGAAGGAAAGTTTAGTAAACAGGATGTAGAGAATAAAAAAGTAAACCTATTATTCTTCGGTAATTTTCATCAAGTCCCTCTTCAAGAATTTAATTGGGCAATGAAAACCATGATGAAGGATAAAGATTATTTATACGATTCGATGATTAAAGATTTATACTTTTTAGGATTGGTACTTCATAAAAAATATAAATTATTAAGAGTGACTTATACTATTTTTACGGTCGGAATAATTGTTTCGGTTATAGCATTTGCCATATCGTTTAACTTTATGACACCGCATGAAATTACTCCAAAATAATGCCCTGTAAAGTATAAAAAACAAGTATTGAAGCCTGATTATTATTGATCAGGCTTTTTTTATGTCCAATTGTTTTGTGATATATAAGATAAAAGATAGTTGCCACTAAGCAAGGCCATTCCCTTTTTTCTATTAATAATAATCATAAATATATTCAGTGTTATAGACTTAAAATAATCATTAATTCTGATCATTTTTTTTTGAGATGTTAATAGTTTTTTAATGAAAATAAAATTGTAAATTACTGTAAATAAATATTTTAATTAATTGTATTCCATCGTTTTGTAAAGCTTTCGTTAAGGAATTAATGGAGTCTATAAGATGCTTGTAATTGTATTAATATTGTTCCATATTTAAATAATTGACCACATGAAAACGTGTAAGTTAACACCATTAAATTGGGTATTAATTCTATTTTTATTAACCAACTTCTCTAATCATTTAAATGCAAAACCTCTCAAGCGATTCTTTGATGCGAATATGAACCAGTATCAATGGAACATTACCTCTGTGTTTTTTAGCGAAAATGATATTGAACGTATTAATATGCCAGTTCCATCACCGCCTCCTGGTGATTGTTCAGATTTGTTTATTTCTGAATATATAGAAGGGTCTTCAAGTAATAAGGCTATTGAAATATATAATCCAACGTCTGATGCTATAGATTTATCAGAGTATTCAATTCGTTATTATAACGGATCATCCAACGCAGTGAGTGGAACCTATTCTGATTGGAGCGGTACAATACCATCTAAAGGAACTATAGTTGTTAGAAATAATAATGCGGCTATTTCTGGAATTACCAGTGTTGCTAATTTTACAACAACCAGTAGTGCTTTAAATTTTAATGGTAATGATGCCGTTTCTTTGTATAAAGATGGAACTTTAATTGATATTATTGGACCAATAGGAAGCAGTACTAATTTTGCGAAAGATAGAACAATGGTTAGAAAAAGTTCTGTTGGACAAGGGTTAGCAACGTATAATTCTTCAGAATGGGATGAGAATAATCAGAATTTTACCGATTCTTTAGGAAGTCATTATTCTTCGGTTTGTGCTGTTGTAGCACCACCAACATGTGACACCGATACAACACTTAATTACTCAAATTGTGACAGTGTAATTTATGCAGATTCTACATATTTTGTATCCACAATAATTTCGGATACTCTACTAAACGCCGAAAGTTGTGATAGTGTGATCACACGAAACATAAATGTATATTCATCTTATAATATTGTATTACCAGAACAATTTGGGATAGATAGTGTTATGTTTGGAGGGAGTACTTATTATGCCTCACAAACTGTAAACCTAAGCTTAAACACTGTTAATGGTTGCGATAGTTTGGTTGAGTTTAACGTTTCAATTTTAAATTCTGAAGACATTGATACCCTCGGATTTCAGAGTTTTGAACTAGAAGGTGATACATGGAATTATACAATTAATGAATCGGAATATAATTCAAGCGGAGATGTTTGGGATGCCGTTCAAAGCTTATTTTCTGTAAACTCAACTGAAGGTGATTATTTTTGGGGAATGAGAGATTTAGAAAATCCAATAAGCTCTTCAAATTTACACACCATGTCTTTTGATCCTATTGATGTATCTGGATATTCTGGAATATCATTTACATTTGATTATTACTCAAGTTTATACGGAGGATCAGATTTTGTGAATTATAGTATTCAATTTGATAATGGAAGCGATTGGGGTTCAATTATTGATTTAAATAACGATTCAGATGCTTGGTTAACGGAAGAAATTACGGTTCCAGAAGGAACTCAATACGTACGTTTACAGTTAAGAGGAGATTTTAATGGAGGAAATGATTATGCGGCCTTTGATAATGTACTATTATATGGAGTAAGTCAATCTGTTGCTTGTAGTAATAAAGACACGTTGCTAACTGTAGAAGCTTGTGAATCATATATATATTCAGATTCTGTTTATGTGAGTTCTACTCAAATTGTTGACTCCCTTACTCAAGTAAATGCAAGTTGTGATAGTGTAGTAACGATAAACCTGACGATAAATCAACCGGCACTGTTTACAGATATTCAATTGGCTTGTGAATCGTATACTTGGATAAATGGCGTAACGTATACCGAATCGAATTCTATAGCCAAAGATACTTTAGTTGCGGCTAATGGTTGCGATAGTATTGTAAGTCTAGATTTAACGATTAATGATGAAGTGTTCTTTACAGATATTCAATCGGCTTGTGAATCGTATACTTGGATAAATGGGGTAACGTATACCGAATCGAATTCTATAGCCAAAGATACTTTAGTCGCGGCCAATGGTTGCGATAGTATTGTAAGTCTAGATTTAACGATTAATGATGAAGTGTTCTTTACAGATATTCAATCGGCTTGTGAATCGTATACATGGATAAATGGGGTAACGTATACCGAATCGAATTCTATAGCCAAAGATACGTTAGTCGCTGTAAGTGGTTGTGATAGTATTGTAAGTTTAGATTTAACGATTAATGATGAAGTGTTCTTTACAGATATTCAATCGGCTTGTGAATCGTATACTTGGATAAATGGGGTAACGTATACCGAATCGAATTCTATAGCCAAAGATACGTTAGTCGCTGTAAGTGGTTGCGATAGTATTATAAGTTTAGATTTAACGATTAATGATGAAGTGTTCTTTACAGATATTCAATCGGCTTGTGAATCGTATACTTGGATAAATGGGGTAACGTATACCGAATCAAATTCTATAGTCAAAGATACGTTAGTCGCTGTAAGTGGTTGTGATAGTATTGTAAGTTTAGATTTAACGATTAATGATGAAGTGTTCTTTACAGATATTCAATCGGCTTGTGAATCGTATACTTGGATAAATGGCGTAACCTATACTGAATCAAATTCTATAGCAAAAGATACTTTAGTTGCGGCAAATGGTTGCGATAGTATTGTAAGCTTAAATTTAACCATTAAAGATGTTGCTATATTTACCGATGTTCAAACCGCTTGTGAATCGTATATGTGGATAAATGGCGTAACCTATACCGAATCAAATTCTATAGCAAAAGATACTTTAGTTGCGGCAAATGGTTGCGATAGTATTGTAAGCTTAAATTTAACCATTAAAGATGTCGCTACATTTACCGATATTCAAACCGCTTGTGAATCGTATACTTGGATAAATGGCGTAACGTATACCGAATCAAATTCTATAGCCAAAGACACATTAGTGGCGGCAAATGGATGCGATAGTATTGTCAGTTTAGATTTAATAATTAACAATCCAGTTAGCTCTGTTGATGTTAAAGAAGCGTGTGGAACATATACATGGATAAATGGGGTAACGTATACTGAATCTAACTCTACAGCCAAAGACACGTTAGTTGCTGCTAACGGATGCGATAGTATTGTCAGTTTAAACTTATCAATTAGCAACAGCTTATCAAGTACAGATGTGCACGAATCATGTGAACCATTTACATGGATAAACGGAGTAACGTATACTGAATCTAATTCTATAGCTGTAGATACTTTAACAAGTGTAAGTGGTTGCGATAGTGTTGTAACTTTACAATTAACTATCAACGAACCATCGTATGGAACACACGTTGAAACTGCTTTTGGAACGTTCACATGGACAAATGGTATTACTTATACCGAAAGTACAACCACAGCCCAAGATACTTTTGTAAATGCTCAAGGTTGTGATAGTATTGTGAGCTTAGATTTAACGATTTTACAAGAGTATTGTACATTAAAATCTACAAGAAATAGATACGAATGGATAAAACAAGTTGAGTTAGAGGATGATATTAATAATGCAACATCTAAAGAATCTGGAGGATACGGAATCTATAATCTAGATACATTAAATGTAGATACCAATGCCCTTGTTTCTGTTACACTTACACCAGGGTACAGACGTAGAGTGTATGAGGAATACTGGCGTATTTGGGTAGATTGGAATTACGATGGTGATTTTAATGATGTTGGAGAAAAAGTATTTGAGCAAAAGGGTAAGAATGCAAGATCAGGTGAATTTACAGTTCCGGTTAATGTATCTGCAAATGCTCTACGAATGCGAGTGGCCATGCGATGGAGACGTTATGCCCCTAGTTGTGGAACGTTTAGAAATGGTGAAGCAGAAGATTATATTATCCTAGTAAATGGAGCACAAGGCGCAATTAATAATGCAGACGTTAGACTCATGCCAATGGAAGAGGTTTCTGGTGAATCGATTGAGTTTTCGGAACTTTATCCAAATCCTGTATCTCAAGGAGAATTGGTTTCAGGATATATTCGTGTTGAAGAAACGGGAGTGAAAATCTTAAAAGTTATAAATGCATTAGGTCAAACTGTTAAGACCGTAACTTTAGATTGCCAAGAAGAAGAAAGTCGCTTTGAAATTTCAACCGAAGGAATGCAAAAAGGAATCTATTTTATAAATATTAATAGTGGTTTAGAAACAACAAAAATGGTTGTGAAATAAACGTATTATTCAATTAAACTAAAAAGGCTTGAAAATTTATTTTCAAGCCTTTTTTTACTCATGTAATAAAGTCTGAATTATTAGATGGAAGCGTTTGTTGTTTTAGGTTTTATTATTAAAACAAAGTTTTGATTTTAAAGGAGTTGAAGTTATATTTTTGGATGTATTTAAAATGATTGAAATCATGTAATGATCTGTTTGTGAGTGATTTAATTGTATATTAGAAAGGTATTTTATAGGAATGTATATTGACTTAAAGTTTATTAAATATTAATTGCACTTTAAAAAAGTAAAGCTTTTGTTAAGAAAATAAAGTGAACATTTTTAAGGACGTAATTGTACTAATATTGTCAAAAATATTATAACAAAATTAACACATGGAAAAGAAAATATTAGAGTCTACTCAATGGGTGTTTAGCCTTTTGTTAGTCGTGTGCTTTTCATCGAATTTATTCGCTAAACCTTTGCAGTTTAGAGCTGGAATTAATCCACATATTTATAACCTTACAACTGTATTTAAAAATAATAGTTTTGAAACTTCAAATCCTATTGCTTTAACCGCATTAAATGATTGTACAGATTTGTTTATTTCAGAATATATCGAAGGGTCATCTTTCAATAAGGCTATAGAAATATATAACCCAACAGCGGATACAATCAACCTAAGCAATTACACCATTCGATATTATAATGGAAGTTCAACTTCTGTTAGTGGAACATACTCGTCGTGGTCAGGAACCATTGAAGCCTATGGAACCATTGTGGTTGTTAATGCTGGAGCATCGGTTGTAGGAATAACATCGAATGCTGATTTTACAACGAATAATAGTGCATTAAATTTTAATGGAAACGATGCTGTTGCCTTATTCAAAAATGGTGTGGCAATCGATATTATTGGGCCAATAGGGTCTTCTTCTAATTTTGCGAAAGATAAAACCATGATTAGAAAAAGTACGGTAAACCAAGGTGTGTTACCTTATGATATCACGGAATGGGAAACATTTGGTGTAAACTACACAGATTCTTTAGGAGCACACAGTTCAGAATGTGTTTCATTTGTACCAACATGTGATACGTATAGTCAATCCAACATAAATGGATGTGATAGTGTTTCTTTAGGCGACAGTATTTATTACGCATCTACACAATGGAATGATACGTTGTTAAATGCAGCAAGTTGTGATAGTATTATTACAACAACCATAACGGTTAATGAGAGTTATTCAGATACCTTAGAAACAGTATCAGGAATTGATAGTGTAGAAGTCAATGGAACTTACTATTACACCAACCAAATCTTAAATTTAGCGTTATCCACAGTGTCTGGTTGTGATAGCTTAATTGAAATACCAATTAATATTATATCTTCTGAAGATTTAGACACCATAGCCTTTCAAAGTTTCGAATTAACGGGAGATACTTGGTCGTATTTACTTAACCAACCAATTTATAATACAAACGGAGACGTATGGGATTCTGTCCAAAGTTTATATTCAATGAGTCCAACAGAGGGTATATACTTTTGGGGAATGCAAGATTTAGATAACAGTATAAACAGTTCAGATTTACATACAATATCATTTAATACCATTGATGTATCTGGGTATTCATCTCTAAATTTATCTTTCGATTATTACTCCAATTTATATGGAGGATCGGATTTTGTAAACTACAGTATACAATTTGATAATGGGAGTGCCTGGGATTCAATTGTTGATTTAAATAACAATTCTGATGAATGGATTACTGAGGAAATAAACGTACCAAACGGAACACAATATGTGCGTTTACAACTTAGAGGAGACTTTAACGGAGGAAGTGATTACGCAGGATTTGATAATATTACCTTATACGGAATAGCAGATACATCTAACAATTGTACAACCATAGATACAACATTAAACATTGTTGCATGTACATCGTATTTATATGCCGATTCTATGTATACATCGTCTACACAGATAATAGATACTTTAACTCAAACAGGGAATACATGTGATAGTATTATTCAATTAAATTTAACGATTAACTCCATTTCAACAGAAACCGTAATAAATTCGACCTGTTTAGATACACTTGAAATAAACGGAGAATCGTATACATCTACCGGAGTTTATACACAAACATTAACGAATGTATTAGGTTGTGATTCGGTAATAACCTTAGACCTTACCTTCAATACATCAACAACAGGAACGGTAACCGAAACAACTTGTTTAGATACGCTTGAAATAAACGGAGAATCGTTTACTTCAACAGGGGTTTACACACAAACGCTAACCAATGCTTTAGGTTGTGATTCGGTTATAACCTTAGACCTTATATTTAATGCATCAACAACAGGAACGGTAACCGAAACAACTTGTTTAGATACCTTAGAAATAAACGGAGAATCGTTTACATCAACAGGGATTTATGCGCAAACGCTAACCAATGCTTTAGGTTGTGATTCGGTAATAACCTTAGACCTTACATTTAATGCATCAACAACAGGAACGGTAACCGAAACAACTTGTTTAGATACCTTAGAAATAAACGGAGAATCGTTTACATCAACAGGAATTTACATGCAAACGCTAACCAATGCTTTAGGATGTGATTCGGTTATAACCTTAGACCTTACCTTCAATACATCAACAACAGGAACAGTAATCGAAACAACCTGTTTAGATACCTTAGAAATAAACGGAGAATCGTTTACATCAACAGGAATTTACACACAAACGCTAACCAATGCTTTAGGTTGTGATTCAGTTATAACCTTAGACCTTACCTTCAATGCATCAACAACAGGATCGGTAACC
>CBDEVQ010000004.1:0-52221 GCA_965243605.1 Flavobacteriales bacterium | reverse complement strand
TTTGTTTTTCAATTTCCATAAAATCACTGGTTGTACCTTTTTTGATTTTATTAGATTTTACAGCACCGGCAACTTTAATTGCCCCTCCATATAATAGAAGTTTTTCTGTTAATGTTGTTTTACCAGCATCAGGGTGAGATATAATGGCGAAGGTTCTCCTTCTGTTTATTTCTTGATTCTTATCCATAATAGTTCTTGTAATCGGAAGGCAAAAATAAGATTTTTTATGAGGTTTTATAGGATTTAAAGTATGTATTATAATGGAAATGTTAATCTGGTATTTCTACCTTTGTTGGTAGAGAAAGTTAAGACAAAATTTATTTTAGCATTTATGAAGATAAATACTTACGAAGAATCCTTTAAGTTAATGATAATGGATTTATATAAAGGCGGACAATCAATGTCTAGCTTATTGTCTGAATATTCATAAATTTGAATATGTTATATCGTTGGCGTCGAGAATATTTAAATATATGAATTGGTATAACAACTCTAGATTATACTCTACTTTAGAATACAAAACACCTACAGAAAAAGAACGAAGATATAAGCAAATTAAACTAATGGCTTAACTTTTTTTACCAAATTTTGTAAGAATACCACTATGGATTGAATGAGGTTATCCGTCATCATATATACTTGTATATAACCTAATCGGGCCGCAAATCCAGCTCCAAATTTAGGTTGTACACCATTAATGTTTAATGATGACATCACTTGGAAGTTTCTAGACATTTGGTAGTAATAGTTGGCCGAGAAATTATGAATAGCATTACGTCTTACCGTTTGTAAATTATAAACTCCAATAAAGCTACTCTTTTTTGTAAGCTGATACGTTCCACTTAACATGACACGTGTTGGCAATTCAGTTTTGTAAGAATTGGTCACTGTATCTTCTCCAAAGTTTAACTCTTCTTCTAATTCATCAATAATACGATCAAAACTATCATCAAATGGGTCATCTGCATTTAAATCTACATTTAAACCACTGTAGTTATAACTTCCAGAAGCGGTATAGTTAACCAAATCATTTTTCCAAGTTATTGATCCTAAGTCGATCACGCTAGCGCCTAAGGTGATTTTATCTGTTAATTGGTACGTTGCACCAAAATCAATAGCATTACCTACATTCTCAGTCGAAAATGATTTACCATCAACATCTACAACACTACTTG
This sequence comes from Flavobacteriales bacterium, assembly GCA_965243605.1. Classification (GTDB taxonomy): domain Bacteria; phylum Bacteroidota; class Bacteroidia; order Flavobacteriales; family CAJXXR01; genus JBMYYR01. The sequence goes on along the minus strand of CBDEVQ010000004.1, from coordinate 51,046 downwards.
TTCTTATCGTGGCATTGGTGTTAATATTTAGGTTGAAGTTATCGATACGAGAAATTCCGACATCTAAATTTTCGGTATAGGCATGGGCTAATCCAAATAGCCTTTTATATCTAAAACCTACGCTTAATTTATCATCTAAAAATCGTTTTTGGAATCCAACGTGGGCCGCAATATGTCCTTGAGCTTCAATATTAACGTTTTCAAAACTTAAATTATCTCCAATGTAATTCGTTCCATTAAATCTAAATAGTTTTAATGCTTCAACAGGGTAGTCCATATAGAAATTGGTTTCACTATATATTCCGGCAGAGAAGTTTCCAATTTTAGTTTTAAATCCAAAATCAACAACATCTATTTTTGTTTGAAGACGTAAGAAGTCATCGTCCTCCATGTCATTAATAACACGATCTAAGTTGGCATTAAAATCGGTTCCTTTTTCAAATAAATCGACTAATCCAAACGCTTTGTTTTGGTAGTTAATATTTATACCACTTAATGCGGGAACTCCTATAAATAAGCGATTTTTGTTTTCTAATCCTGGATTGTAATATGTGGACTGTGGTAGGGCATCAAATCCATAGTATAATGTATTGGTTTGAGCCATGGAATTGTATCCTAAACAAGTAGATAATCCCAATACGAATGTTGTAATTACTTTTAAATTCATTTTCTTATTGGTTATCATCATTAGTAGAAACGCTTCCTTCTGCTTTTATAGCCATTCTTAACTTAATGTCGTAAGAATCTATAATCTTAACGGTTGTAGCACCTTGATTTGTTGAGGTTAGGTGTCCAACAAATTTCATGTTTTCGGTATCGTATAAACTGTTTATGTTTTGATCCGTCAAGACAACATTAAATTCATGTTCGGCATAATCTGTAGAAATTCCATCAGGACCTACTGGTGCAGCTGTTAATAAAGGCAATTGGATAGAATCTATCGCATTAAAATTAGCATCAAGTAATAATAGGTTGATATTTGCATCTAACGGGAATTTGTTTTTTACAGAGAATAAAAGCTCTCCGTTTGTAATTTCATCAGATTCATCTTCTAATAAATCCATATCCTCCATTAAGGTTTCATAGACTAAGTCTTCAATTTTTATTTCAAGAGGAATATCAATATCTAATGAACCACTACATGAAAAATCTTTATGTAGAAAGTTATTAAACGGCCCTGTTCCTGGGTTAACATCTATACTTCCTCCATATTCCATTTTTGTTGGTACAGTCGATAAAAAATCAGGTAAGTTAGAGTTACTGTTATTAATACTTAACACGTCAGTAACTTGATCTCCAGGGTTAATTGCTTGTTGAATAACTAAAGGATCTGCAGTTAAATTAGATACTTCACCAGCGTTATTAACACCTTCTAAATCAAGATTTAAAGCCATGCTGAATCCTAGTTGACTTTCAATATTAATATTAAAGGATGGATTAGAGAAATATAGTCCGTCAACAAATTTATCAAATCCATCAATATCCATTCTAAAAGTATCTACAGGCACATCGACATTAAATTTACCAAAGTCTCCTTTAAGAGATTGAATCTCAATGTTATTTGCTTGACAAGAAAGTCCTACTGTTGTTCCAATAGGCGCTGAAGAAGAACTTGAAAATTCGAAATCTAAAATGTTGTTTCCTGTACTCGTAAAATCAATGACTAATTCATTCAGATTAAAAGACTGAACAGTATTGGTACCAGTCGTTGTAATATTAAACTCTGCTGGAACGCCATTATTCGTCGCATTGTTTATTCTAATAACCATATTTACAGGATCTGGAGTAGTTGTAATGGCTGTAAATACAAACTCACCTTGATCTATAATAAATTCTGTTAAAGAAAAGTCTCCTGTATTATCCATTTCGGCTTCTAATCCGATATTCGTATTACCAACGAGTATATTTTGAGAGAAAAGTTGTTGATCGTCAACCGTTGTAAAGTCTTGTATTCCATAATTGAAGAGGTTGTCTTCTTGCATAGAGATTCTCAACCCTCCATCATTGTCAATAAGAATACTTTCGTTACTATCAATAAAGCTTTTTAAATCTAGAGTTGCATTTAAAACGGGTGCATTTAGGCCGAAATTAATGTTTAAGTCATCGGTTTGGTCAAAATCCAATTCTTTGGTACAAGATAGGATCCCAACTGAACACAAAATGATCATTTTAGGAAATAAAGATTTTTTCATATGTATTAAATCTAATTGGTTCGTAATTGGTTAGGTGATTTACGAAAATAACCGCAAAAGTAAGGTTAATGTAAGAGTCTTACAATGCTATACCAAAGTAATCTTATGAGATTTTTATTTTATTAAGATACAATTATTTTTGGTTTATCAATTAATTAAAATTTGTTATAACAAGTGTTGTTTCTTGAAGGTGTAATCCTCGCTAAATTACAAAAGTGTATTTAATTACAATATGTGATTAAAATCTAATGGATATTACTTTTGTTTTTCTAACGATAGAATCTGACAATTACAGAACAAATTACAGAGTATTGGTAAGGATAGAAGTCCAAAGATTGGTTTCGGCATAATGTTTAATTATTGCATTTCTTTCCTGTAAAAATCGTTTTAAATACATTTTAAGAAATATAATATCCGCGAGCCTTCCAATAATTCCAAATGGCGATTGATAATTTAGAATATCAATCATTACCGTTTTATTATCATCTATATATTTAAAAATATGCTCATGTTTAAATGATTTAAATAGGCCATCAGTCATTTCATCTGTAAAGCGATCATAAGGTTTAAATGATGTAATTTTAGAACTTAATGTTAGAGTGAACCCTAGATGTTTTCCTTCCCAAGTCACCGAGTCGTTTAAAGACATTAATCCCTCCATAACGCCATCAATTACACGTTCATTCGTCTGTTTCGTTGATATTTGATGTAAATCGACACTTCTGGATAAATTAAAAGCAATTTTCTGAGATGTACGAATATGCGTTTCTAATTGAATAATAGGCATAAAACAGAAGATTAAAGATGTTATATAAATGGTTAATTTGACTAGAGTCCTTTTATGAATTTAAGAGATAAAAAGAGGGGGGTGAGTAGTATAGATATTCCCAAAATATAACGTCCATGTTTTCTGTCGGATTTAGAATAGGAATAGACGCGTTCTCCATTAGGGAGATTTTTTTTAGATGTACTTAATGAATACCCAATAATTAAACCGAGTAATCCACCACAAAAAGCAAAAACATATCCTGTAATTATCCATGGGCGTTGGTTGTTCTCAGGTTCTGCAAGTTGATTTAAGCGTATATTTTTAAGAGATTTTAATAGGTTTTCATCGACTGTTTTACCTCGTTTTTTAAGGATTTGTAAGGCGAGTTTGTAATCTTGAGGATGCCATTCATCAGGCTTCATCAAAATTTCATACAATTCATCATCGTTAAATTCAAAAAGATAATGTGAAGGATCTATTTCATCTAAAGAGATTTCAGTGGTCATTAATTTTTCAGCACGTTCAAAATCAGAAAGAGAAATACGAACTTCGTATTGATGCAGTAATGTATTGTTTACGAATGTAATATCGGCTGAAGGTATATTATTGCCAATATCTGAATGAATCTTATGGTCTGATAATAATTTTTGTAGTTCAATTGCAGATTCTTTATCTGTAAATGATCTAAATATTTGAAAGGAATTTTCCATATTAATTAAAATATAATAGGCTGGTATTAACCAGCCTATTATATGTATTGTGATTATATTTTTTCAAAATCTACCGCTACAACCTTATACTCTGGTGTAAGGGTTTCTTTATCTCCAACACTTCCTGTAATTAGGTTAATAAAAATTTCAGGTTGGTGGAATGTGGTTCTTAATATTCCTTTTTTAACTGTTTTTGAGTATTTTACTTGAATATTCACGCTTCCTCTGTCTGAGAATAAACGGACTGTTTCTAAATTTTCAATACCTTTTCGCTGAGCATCTTTAGGGTGTACTTCTAGATAATCAGTCGGTAATATGATTTGGTTATCCGTACGTCTTGTCATGGTTCCAGAGTTGTAATGTTCTAACTCTCTACCTGTTGTTAGAATAAATGGGAATTTTTGTCCATGATCTAAGATTTCTGGAGATTCTTCAAAGTTAAAATGGTGGAATGTTCCAATTCCTTTTTTAAATGCTCCATCAATATGTAACATTTTTGTATCTGTACCATCTTTGGCAATAGGCCATTGTAGTCCATTTTCTCCTAATCTATCCCATGTTAATCCAGCCATAAATGGAATTACATCAGCAATTTCAGTAATTACCTCAGCGGCATCGTAATGTAGTCCTGTAGGTTGGTTGTACCCTAAGCGACTCATAACATCAATAATAATTTGTCCATCAGGTTTTGTATTCCCAATAGGCTCTACCACTTTGTTAACTCTTTGCATACGACGTTCTCCGTTTGTAAATGTTCCATTTTTCTCGAAATAAGAAGAGGCTGGAAGTACAACATCGGCAAGTTCTGATGTTGCGGTCATAAAGAGTTCCTGAACAACGATGAAATCAAGTTTTTCAAAGGCTTTAATACTATGGTTTGTGTTTGGATCTGTCATAATTGTATCCTCACCCATAATGTATAAGGCCTTCAATTTCCCATCAATGGCAGCATCTAACATTTCTGGAACTTTATATCCTTCACGTTCTGGCATTTTTTCAATACCATACTTTTCAGCGTAATATGCTTTAATTTTAGGGTCGTTAACGTTAAGGTATCCAGCACCTTGGTGCGGTTGTACACCCATGTCGGCAGCACCTTGCACATTATTTTGTCCACGTAATGGATTTAATCCAACTCCTTTCTTACCAATATTACCAGTCATCATGGCAAGATTAGAAAGTAACATTACCGTTTTACTTCCTTGGAAGTGTTCTGTTACTCCTAAACCATGAAATTCCATGGCACGATCAGCCTTTGCATAAGAGTGGGCTGCAGCTTGTACTTTATGTTTATCAACACCGGTAAGTTGAGATAGTTCATCCATGTCTAATCCAGAAACGTGAGCCTTAAACTCTTCATACAATTCGGTATATGAATCAATAAAGTTTGTGTTTACTAGATTATCTGTAATAATATAATGGGCCAACATATTTAAGATGGCTACATTTGTACCCGGACGAATTTGTAAATGATGGGTAGCTAGTTCAGCCAGTTTAGTTTTAATTGGATCCACCACAACAGACGTTACACCTTTCATCATGGCTTGCTTTATTTTAGCACCAGTTACAGGGTGTCCTTTTACAGGGTTGGCTCCAAATAAGAAAATAGCATCGGTTAATTTTAGATCTTCAATAGAATTGGTTGCAGCACCAGTTCCAAAAGATTGTTGCATTCCGTAAGCTGTTGGAGCATGACATACTCGTGCACATCCATCAATATTATTTGTACCAATAGGAACTCGAAGCATTTTTTGCATCAAGTAGTTTTCTTCATTGGTTGCTCTAGAAGATGAAATACCAGCAATAGAATCTGGACCGTATGTCGATTTTATTTCGGTAAGTTTAGACGCAATTAAATCATAGGCTTCATCCCACGTAGCGACTTCAAATTTTCCATTACGCTTAATTAAAGGTTCCTTTAAACGGTCTGGATGGTTATAGAATTGGAATGCAAAACGACCTTTTAAACACGTGTGACCTTCATTAACCTCAGCTGTTTCTGGCGCTTGAATTCCTTTAATTTCGCCATCAATAACAGAAACATCTAATTGACATCCTACACCGCAATAAGTACAAGTTGTTCTAACCGTTTTATCGGCAATTAGCGTTTTGGTTTCAAATTTGTCGGTTAAGGCTTCGGTAGGACAGGTTTGTACACATGCTCCACATGATACACAAGCCGATTCGTTAAAGGTAGTATCGAATCCTTTTATAATATTTGTTGCAAATCCTCGCCCAGACATTCCTAAGATCATTTCTCCTTGAATTTCTTCACATGCTCTTACACATCTAAAGCAATTAATACATTGAGATAAATCCGATTTAATATAAGGATGAGCTCTATCAGGTTCAATATCTAAATGGTTCATTCCTTCAGGATATCTTACTTCTGGAATTCCAATTTGAGCTATAGTTTCTTGAAAAGGTGTTGCTTTTTTATGTTCAGGTGCATGAATTTTGTCTTCAGGATAATCTGAAAGGACTAATTCTACAATATTTTTTCTAAGGCGATCAATTTTTTCTGTATTATGGTAAACATACAATCCTTCAGAAATAGGAGTGTGGCAAGACGCCATAACACGAGTAGGTCCATCTTTTTCACGAGCAACCTCTACAGAACACACTCTACACGAACCAAAATTTTCTAATCTATCATCTTGGCACATGGTAGGGATAGCGTCTCTATTAGATTCAATTCTTCTTACGAAGTCTAATATTGTTTCACCATCGTTAATAGCGTAGGCTATGTTATTAATATATGCTGTTTTCATAAGTGATTTAATGTTTGTGCAGCTCTTTAATAAGCTGTTAGAAAATGAAACTATTGGAAATATACTTTTAATTCTTCATCAAAGTATTGTAAAGCATTCTTCACTGGTAATGGGACTCCACCACCTAATGCACATAAAGATCCAAGTTCTAAAGTTTCTAATAAGTCATCAAAAAGTTGTCTATCGATCTTATAGGTTTCTTTTTGTGCTTTTTGAATCATTTCCATACCTCTATGGCTTCCAATTCTACATGGGTAACACTTTCCACAAGATTCATCGGCTGTAAATTCCATTAAATGTTCTAGGAATTTAATCATTGGGAAATTCGTTGGGATAGATACAAAACTGGCATGCCCTAATAAAAATCCATTATTTCCTAAAGATTCAAAATCTAAAGTTAATTCTGGAATTTTAGACATGGGTACAATACCACCTAAAGGTCCACCAATTTGTAGTCCTTTAACCTCAGATTTAAATCCACCTCCAAATTCATTAAACAATGTTTCTAACGGTGTACCCATTTCTATTTCATACATTCCTGGAGTGTTAAAGAAACTGTCTAAAGAAACCAGTTTAGTTCCTGTAGATTGCTTTGTACCAAGGTCGGCATATGCTAAACCTCCATTTTCTAAAATCCAATGAATATTGGCAAAAGTTTCTACATTACTTAAAACGGTAGGTTTTCCGTATAGTCCATATTGTGCAGGGTATGGCGGACGTACTCTAACTTCTGGTCTAAGTCCTTCAATAGAACTTAGTAAGGCTGTTTCTTCACCGCACACATAAGATCCTTGTCCTTTAATGATCTTAAATCTAAAATTGCTTATTAATGCGTTATCATTAAGTTCATTAATAGCCTCTTCAACAATACGAACAGAGTCAGGATATTCTCCACGGATGTATAAGACACCAGTATCTGCACCAACGGTTAATCCAGCCATATACATTCCAAAAAGGACTTTGTGAGGTTGGTGTTCCATAAGGTACATATCTGAGTATGCTCCTGGGTCACCTTCGTCGGCATTACAGACAATATATTTTTGGTCGTTCTTTTCTTTTATTACGGCATCTAGTTTAAACCAAAATGGAAATCCAGCACCTCCACGTCCTCTTAAATTAGAGTCTTTTAATTCGCGAATTACTTTTTCTGGGTTATCTTTTAAGGCTTTGCTTAAGGCGTAAAATGCGTCAAGATCATTAATTGGTCCAGTTAGAATAGGCGTTGTATTACATCCAACTAGGTATTTGTTTTCTTGATACGATTTATTTTCAATGATATCTTTTAAAGCCTCTTCAGAATCTATTGAATAGGTTTTATCATCATACATAAATGCATTATTACAATGGCAACGTCCCAAGCATGCTGCATGACCAATTTCTTCTTTCGAAAAATGATCTTTTAATGCACCTTGTAATTTACTTTGAGTTTCGGAAACCATACACGCTGTACCTGAACAAACATGTATTTTTTTATTTCGGTTTTCTTCTCTTGTAAAATCATAAAAAGATGCCGTACCCATAACAACAGAGTCATCAATCATAAAACGTTTAGATAACGCTTTAAAATCTTGTTCTGGTGCATTTTCTTGTGCAAGCTTTGCTATATTTTCGAATAAATTATCATCTAGCTCTTTACGAGAAGATAAGGAACGTGTATTTTTATTTGCCATTGTGATTGTAATAGATAATTAGGCTAAAAATACTAAATATTACATGGAATTATGTGCTTTTTTTGCAAGAAAGCATAGGGATCTTCTAATTTATATAGATTTTGAATAGTAAGTAAATGGCTCTGTAATAAAACTTCTTACTTGGGGTTACTGGTAATAACTGAATTGGTATTTGGAATTTAACACTAAAATAGATGGCTTTAAGAGGCCTTTTTCTTGGTATTTACAAGATAAACGCCTCCAAAAATTGTAAATGCACCTAATATTTGGATGGGTGTAAATTGTTCTCCGTCTATTATTCCCCACATAACAGCTACAATAGGAATAAGGTAGGTTACAGACGATGAAAATACAGGGGTTGAAATTTGAACCAATGTGTTAAATATTATTTTTGCGATGGCCGTTCCAAATAAAGATAGAATAACGATATAGAGCATTGATTCTTGTACAATCGAACTTTGTAAGGCGTCAGATTGAATAAAGTTACTTTTCCATAATACGGCAAGTGCTGGAATCAATATAATAGCAAAATTACTAGTCGCAATTGCAATGGGTTTAACGTGTTGAAGTTTAGCCTTAATGATATTAACGTTTATTCCGTAACAAATACAGGCAATGACCACTAAGAAATTATAGAATAACTTTTGGTCAGATTGAATATTGGCTCCCTGAAAGATAAGGAGTGCTGTTCCTACTAATCCGATAAATACACCTAATGCTTGTTTGGTCTTTATTTTAATCTTAAAAATTAACAGTCCTATTAATAAGGTTATTAAGGGCACAAGGGAGTTTAATATTGAAGCAATGGAGCTATCGATTTCAGTTTCGGCGTATGCAAAACAGAATACAGGGAAGAATGAACCTGCAAATCCGGAAAACGCAAGCCAAATCCAGTCCTTTTTTTCTATGGTCTTTAGGGTCTTAAACCCCATGATAAATAAGAATATGGCTGTGGAAATTATGCGTAAAGCACCTAGTTGCATGGCCGTTAGTCCTATTAGTCCTTTTTTAATCAGGATAAAAGAACTACCCCAAATAATAGCTAATACAATAAGATAAATCCATTTTTTCTTTTGGTTGTCCATAATGGTTGCAAACTTTTGCGCAAAAGTCGGGAAATAAACTGGATATATGCCTTAATTTGAAAAAATAATTAAGGGGGAGTATTTGTTATAATTTACCGTCCCATTCACCATAGAATTGTTTTAAATACATTTCCATAAAGCTATGGCGTTGTTCAGCCATTTTTAGTCCCGTTTCAGTATTCATTCTATCTTTTAATAAAAGCAATTTTTCATAAAAATGATTAATCGTCGTGTCGCTCCCTTTTTTATATTCTTCCTTGGTTTTATTTAGTTTTGGATTTCTATTGGGATTATGAATTTCATTATTCTTATAGCCACCATAATTAAATGTTCTGGCAATTCCAATAGCACCAATGGCATCTAATCGATCGGCATCTTGTACAACATCTAATTCTTTAGATGAATAAGTTGTTGTGAAATTACCACCTTTAAAGGATATGTTTTCTATGATAGCCACCACTTGATTAATGGTGCTTTCTGGGATGTTTTGAGTAATAAGGAAGTCTTTAGCAACTTTTGGTCCTATTGTTTCGTCTCCGTTATGAAATTTAGAATCGGCAATATCATGTAATAATGCACCTAATTCTACAACAAAACGATCTACATGCTCCGAAGAAGCAATGGTTTTAGCTGTATTCCAAACTCTATGAATGTGCCACCAGTCATGGCCTGATTCGTTACCTTCTAATTCTTTTTTAACAAACTCTACGGTGTTGTTGATAATTGTGGTATGCATATTTACATCCATGTTGTAATTGGATTTAAGAGTAAGTTAGAGTTAAAGTAACGTGGGTCATGAGAGACTTCTTCACGAATCCAATCCGGTTTTGTGAATGGTTCATCTTCAGATTCTAATTCTATTTCGGCAACAATTAGCCCTTGGTTTTTACCAAAAAATACATCTACTTCCCAAAGATGATTATCTAGAGGAATGACATATCTTATTTTTTCTATGGCATCAAGGTTGAGTCGAGAGATCATTTCTTCGGCATCTGATACGGGAATAGGGTATTCATATTCTAATCTAGATATGCCTTCAGATTTCCCTTTAATGGTAATAAAAGCGTCTGTGTCTTTAATTCGAACTCTTACCGTACGTTCTGGAGTGAAAGACAGGTAACTTTGAATTATTTTTTTACCGTTAGGTTTTTTTAGTGCATTCCAACGATCGGAATGCACTAAGAATTTTCGTTCTATTTCAAGTGGCATTAATTCACTTTTTTCAATGCTTTAGCTTCTTGCAGACCAATCCATCCTTCAGACATAAATGTAACCATGTCTTTAAGTTTGTGTTTAGCCTCGTCTAAAGGTATGTTGTTTTGTAATACGTTAATCATAAAATGGAGGAAGTGGTTATAGAAGTTTTTAAGAAAAAACTTATCAATAAAACTATTGTCCTCATAAATAAAGATCTCTTTAGAGAATATGTCATAAATTGAATCTACAGATTTATCGATATCTTTTTGAGCCTGATTATGGTATTTAGAACCTTCTGAGCGTAATAAATAAATATAAGCGGGAACCTTATTATTTAACATCTCTTCGAGTACGTTTGCATAATTTCTGTAAATGATTTCAGCATTTTGAGTTTTATGGAACTCAATGAGCACAGGATCGTTTGATGAATTGTAAATTAACTTGTCAAACACTTGAGTCCATGGGGAAACAATGAACTCAAAGATATCATCTTTGTCTTTAAAATAGGTGTAAAATGTACCTGTTGATACATTAATAGATTTAACAATTCGCCTTAGGGAAGATTGGGCGTAACCGTACTTAATAAACTCCCTGGTAGCAGCTTCTACGAGAAGTCCTTTAATGTGTTCTTTTTTAGTTTGCATTTTGATTTGTTTTTGTTTTTGAAAATTCTATGAACAGGGGAATATTATCATGAATTCTTTTGGAAATTACAACAAATCCGAGGCTTCTCCAAACTTTTTGTGTTATAAAATTGCGAGAGGGTTAAAGTTTAGTTTACAATAACCCTCTACTTTTATAAAGATCAATTAGTTTCGAAAAAATGTTTTTTTGCCATTTCAGCTATACTATCTCCAATAGCTAAACATGCTGTAGCTGCTGGTGAAGGTGCGTTTAAAACATGAATAGACGTTTCCTTATATTCGATCTTAAAATCGTCGAATATTTCACCGTCTTTTCCCAGTGCAATGGCACGAACTCCAGAACGACCAACTGTAATGTCATCCATGGTTAAGCTTGGACAAAGTCCTTGCAATTGTTTTAAGAATAATTTTTTTGAAAATGCGCGTCTATATTCATTAATTCCGAACAACCAGTGTTTAGAAAATAACTTCCACGTCCCAGCATATGAAAGGGCTTCCTTAGTATCGGTCCAATCAAAATCGGTTTTTCCATACCCTTCGCGTTTGAATGTGAAAACAGCATTCGGACCACATTCTATCGTTCCATCAAACATACGTGTAAAGTGTACACCTAAGAACGGAAATGCAGGATTAGGAACGGGATAAACAAGGTTGTTAATTTTCTTTTTTCCTTGTTCAGTTAAATCGTAATAGTCTCCTCTAAATCCAACGGTTTGTATGTCTAAATCGACATGATCTTTCTTAGCCATTCTATCGGCTTGAAGTCCTGTACAGAAAATGGTATGGTGAGCGAAAAATTTCCCTTGAGAAGTTTCTAAAGTAGTCACCTTATCTTTTTTAAAGTTTGTGACCTCACAAGATGTAATAATTCGACTATCTGGGTTGATCTTAAGAATGAGCTCGCCAAGTTTTTTGGTTAAGCCTCTATAATCTACAATACCAGCTTCTGGTACCCAAATACCTTGTACACCTTCTATATAAGGTTCTATTTCTTTAATGCGTTTTTTATCAATAATCTCAAGACCTTGAAGACCATTTTTTAACCCTCTTTCGAGAATACCTTGTAATCGTCCAACTTCTTCTTGATTAGTGGCGACAACAATTTTACCACATACATCGTGAGTAACCTGATGTGTTTTACAAAATTCGACAAGTTGATTACGGCCTTTGTAACAGTTTTCTGCACGTAAAGATCCGGGTTTATAATACAACCCAGAATGAATAACTCCAGAATTACGACCAGTTTGATGTTTTGCTAATTCGTCTTCTTTCTCGAGAATAGCAATGGTTTTATTCGGATATTTTTTCTGAATTTTATAGGCCGATGCTAATCCAACGCATCCACCACCAATAACGATTAAATCGTAAACTTTTCCATCAACAGTAGGAGAAAGGTCCATATATAGTTTATTGTTTTTTTGTGTTTTTAATCAACTTCATTAATAAGAATGTTGCAACCATAAAGAAAGATGCAAGAAGAATACTTGAATATCGAAGTCCTACGGCTTGATCAATAATGGCAACCAATCCTGTTCCAATTACAACCGACCATTTTTCTAGAATATCATAAAAACTAAAGTAAGTTGCATGATCTTCTGTTTTAGGTAACATTTTAGAATATGAACTTCTGGCAATAGATTGGATTCCTCCAAGCACTAGACCAACGATCCCTCCAAAGGCGTAAAATTGAATATCCGACGTTATAAAATACGCTCCAATGCAAATACACGTCCATATGGTTGTGGCAATAATTAAGGCTTGTGGGTTACCTCTTTTCTCTGATAATCTTGCGAATAAATGAGAACCAGGCATGGCAATAAATTGAATAAGTAGTATGGTAATAATAAGTTTAGACGATTCTAATCCCAATACTTTAGATCCAAATAAACTTGCAATTAAAATTATGGTTTGAACTCCCGTACTAAACATAAAGAATGCTTGTAGGAAGGTTTTTAGATTTTTATCGCCTTTAAATTCTTTCCAAACAATTCCAAGTTCTTTATAACTTGAAGCAATCATATTTTTTGGCAATGTTTTTTTATGACTATTAGAAGGAAGGTTTTGAAATGAACGTAAGCTAAATCCAAACCACCATAGCCCAACTAATAAAAATCCAATACGATATGCTAAACCTTCAGTAATATTAAAGGTTTCATAATTCATGGCAAATGCCAGAATAATAATCATAAGGATTGCTCCACCTAAATATCCCATAGAAAATCCTTTGGCACTTACACGGTCTTGTAAACGTTTAGGAGCAATCTCTGGTAAGAAGGCATTATAGAACACTAAACTTCCAGAGAATCCAATACTGGCAAAAAAGGCGAGTATCAATCCAACTTCATAATTATCGCTGGTAAAGAAAAATAGTCCCATACATGCAAATGAACCCAACATACTAAAGAAGCGCATGAAGTTTAATTTCCGTCCGCCTAAATCTGCAATAGCCGAAAGGATAGGAGATAGTAATGAAATAAGTACAAAAGAAAGACTAATGACTCCTGTATATAAGGCCGTGTTTTTAAAATCGTATCCAAAGATGGAAATAATTTTAGGGCTATTAGCACTGTAATAAATCGGGAAAACCGCTGTAGAAATTACTAATGCATATACCGAGTTTGCCCAGTCGTATAAGGTCCAGGCACGTATAGCTTTTCTGTTGTAAATATTATTTTTCATCGTCGTCATTTAATAAATCTGGCCTTAAACGCTTTGTGCGTTCAATAGCCTGTTCATATCGCCATTCTTCTATTTTTTCAAAATGACCAGATAACAAAACATCTGGGACTTTATGTCCTTTCCATTCAGCTGGTCTTGAGTATACGGGTGGGGCAAGTAAATTATCTTGGAATGAATCTGTTAATGCAGAGCTTTCATCATTAAGAACACCTGGTAATAATCTTACAACGGCATCAATTAAAACACATGCAGCAAGTTCGCCACCACTTAAAACAAAATCTCCAATAGAAATTTCTTTGGTGACATATACATCTCTTATACGTTGGTCTATACCTTTATAATGCCCACATATTATCATGATGTTTTCTCCAAGAGATAATCGGTTAGCTATAGATTGATTTAACGTTTGACCATCTGGGGTCATATATATAATATCATCGTAAGTGCGTTCTGCCATTAATGAATCTATACACGCTGCTAATGGTTCACATTGAATAACCATTCCTGCTCCTCCTCCAAATTGATAGTCATCTACCGATCTAGATTTTTTTAAGGAGTATTCCCGAAGTTGGTGAAATTTAATTTCCACTTTGTTTTTGTCTTGTGCTCTTTGCATAATGGAAGCGGATAGGGGACTTTCCATTAATTCGGGTAATACAGTAATAATATCTATTCTCATAGTTACAAAAATACATATTGTTTGCACTTAAGCCTAAAATTTAGAAAATAATAACGGCGCTAATTTAGATAGTGTCTGATGAAAATGCTAAAAATTAGTATTGCTAATTAATTTATATGTGCTAAAGGTGTTGCTAAAGTATTTTCAAGCCTTGTTCATCACTCGAAAGAGGTCGTTCTGTTTAGGAATTATTATGGAATCCTTTTGATTTGAGTATTTTAAAATTGATAATTATTTATAATACATTGATAATAAGAGTAATTAAGTACTGTTGTTTGAATTGTTAATTTAAAGTATTTAACCTTGTTTTTATTGCGTTTTATTAGTGGTTTAATCCATTGTAGACCAAGTGGTTTTAAGTGTGTTTAGAGTATGTTGATTAGTCTATGTTATACAAAATAGATGTATTACTAAATGCTAAATATATTAGCTAATATATTTAGCATTTAGTATTTAGTATTGTAATATTAGCATTGTTTTGGTTCTTAAATTGGACATCATACCGAGATGAAAATGTCATATTTCTTCTTTTATTTTTGTTTTAACCTAAATGTTTAAGAGGCATAATTCTACCCATGAATCTGGAATGATTTAATGTGAATTCTTAAAATATTTGGAAAGTAAGTCGGAATGCCTAATGATTAATTTGATGGTTTATTACTTTTAAATTTCATTTGAGAATGGTAAAATTATCCCCTACTATCCTTCAATATGTTTATTCCATAGAGGTTGATTTAAGTATTTTGTATCCATTTTATTCAAATTGCCGTCCTATTATGCCTATTAAAAGGACGTATAAACAAATAAGATAGTCGTATATAATATCTTTAAGATCTGATGAATTTGAGGCTTAAACAGTGGTGTTTTTGTAAAAACGACAAAAAAAAAGTGGTTCTTTTTATATAAAAGAACCACTTTTTAAAGTATAAAGGATGTGTTTTTATGCAATAAAGATTAAAAAGAATATTGGTTTTCATCTATTATTTTATTCGCTACAGTACGTTTAAGTTGGATAATATTAGGGTAGTTATAGTATTTTGTAAATCGTTTTAGACCCATTAACATCATCTTTTGGACATCGCCTTCACACATCGATATAATGGCAATTTTAGATTCTGTAACAATAATTTCGACTGCCTTAAATAGGTTTATTTTAGCCATGGCTATTTCATATTCATTGTTGTTTTTCTTAGCGACGAGTATTGCGGATTCGGCCATATACACCTGAATCATGATGTTGGCTAATGCTAATATTATCTCCTGATGTCTTACCATATTCATACCATAGGTTTCAACCGCTTTACCAGCAAGCATTAATCCTAATTTTTTTAAACGTGCAATAAGATGTTTTTCTTCATCTAATGGATTAGAAAAATCAGGAATAGAAAAGTCTGGGATACCCATAAGTTCTTCGCCTACAGCTTTAGCTGGTTTTAAGAGATTTAATTCTCCTTTAAGGGCTTTTTTTATCATCATTGAGACCGATAGCAATCTATTAATCTCATTGGTTCCTTCATATATTCGAGTAATTCGTGCATCTCTCCATGCAGATTCCATTAAAGCATCTTTAGAGAACCCCATTCCACCAAAAATCTGAATTCCTTCATCTGTACAGTGTTGAATGGCTTCTGAACAGAACACTTTTAGTAAGGCTGCTTCTATGGCGTATTCCTCAACACCTTTAAGTTCTGCATTTTGGTGGCTTAATCCATTGTTTTTAAGCTCTTCTATAGCTTCATTAATATCTTGTCCAGTTCGGTAAGTCCCTGCCTCTCCAACAAAACAGTTGGTTGCAATTTCTGCAATTTTTTGTTTTACAGCTCCAAAACTAGAAATCGGCACCTTGAATTGAACGCGTGTATTCGCATATTTTACAGCCTCGGTTATTGTACGTCTTTGCGCATCTAAACATCCAACAGCAAGCTTTATACGTCCAACATTTAAGGCGTTCATTGCAATTTTAAACCCTTTATTACGGGTTCCTAATAGGTTACCTACCGGAATTTTCACTTTATCAAAGAATACTTGTCTTGTAGAGGATGATTTAATCCCTAATTTATCTTCTTCTTCGCCAAAGGTCATCCCATGTACTTGGGATTTTTCTATGATAAATCCAGTAATATTGGGATCATCTTCTATACGTGCAAATACAATGAATATTTCCGCAAATCCAGCGTTAGAAATCCACATTTTTTGACCAGTAATTTCATAATGCTCACCATCTTCGGTTAATACTGCTTTGGTTTTACCTGAGTTGGCATCAGATCCAGCTTCAGGTTCGGTTAAACAATAGGCACCATACCATTCTCCAGTTGCTAATTTGGGTAAATACTTTTCTTTTTGTGCATCATTTCCATATAAGAGAATAGGTAAGGTTCCGATTCCTGTATGGGCTCCAAATGCTGTTGCTAAAGACCCAGTGCAGCCTGATACATAATCACAAATTAATAAAGTTGTAATAAAATCCATCCCTAAGCCACCGTATTGTTCTGGCACAGCAACGCTTAGTAAACCCATATTGGCAAGTTTGTCCATAATTTCTACAGTAAAACCGTAGTCCTTTTGTTCAAATCTTGTTTTATAGGGCCAGACTTCTTTATCCATGAATTCCTTAACGGAATCCACCATCATTTTTTGTTCTTCATTAAGTTCATTGAGCGTGAAAATATACTCAATACTTGTATCTTTAATTAAGAATTCTCCTCCTTTAGTTCTCATAATATATAATTTATGTATGCATTAATACTTATCTAATGTAATGGTCTTTTAAGGTTTTATAAACGCTCAAAGATGCTTGCTGCCCCTTGTCCGGTTCCTACGCACATGGTAACCATTCCATATTTATGTCCTCTTTTTTCCATTTCATCTAATAATTGAACGGTCAATTTAGTTCCAGAACACCCTAATGGATGCCCCAAAGCTATGGCTCCACCGTTAACATTAACGAGACTTGGGTTTAAATTCAACTCTTTTGTAACGGCAATAGATTGAGATGCAAAAGCCTCATTCAGTTCAATAAGTTGAATGTCGTTTAATGATAAACCTGCTTGTTTTAAAGCTTTGGGTACAGCGTAAACTGGTCCAATACCCATAATTTTAGGTTCCACTCCAACAGTGGCATAAGAAACCAGTCTGGCCGTTGGTTTTAGTTGAAGAGTATTAACCATTTCTTCAGACATGACTAATACAAAGGCTGCTCCATCAGACATTTGAGAAGAGTTTCCTGCTGTAACAGATCCTCCGTTGGCAAATACAGGTTTTAATTTAGATAAAGCTTCTATCGTTGTATCTTTTCTTGGTCCTTCGTCTGTATTAAAGATATATTCTCGTTTTTTTTGATTCAGGCTTTTGTCCAGATAAGAGTGTTCTACCAAAAGTGGAGCAATTTGTGAATCGAATCTATTCGTTTTTAGTGCATTTAATGCTTTTAGATGAGATTGTAAAGCAAATTCATCTTGAGCTTCTCTTGTAACTTGAAACTGTTTCGCAACGGCTTCCGCTGTTAATCCCATTCCAAAATAGTAATCTGAATGCCCTTGCTTTGCAGAGGTGTATTCTGGGACAGGTTTATAACCACCCATAGGAATATAACTCATGCTTTCTACACCACCTGCAAGAATACACTCAGCCATTCCAGATTGTATTTTAGCGACTGCCATAGCAATAGCTTCTGACCCTGATGCACAGTATCTATTAATAGTTACTCCAGAGGTTTTAACGGTATTTAGTCCCATTAAAGAAATGAGTCGGGCAATATTTAACCCTTGTTCAGCTTCTGGCATGGCATTTCCAACAATAACATCATCTATAACATTAACGTCAAACTCTGGTAATTGACCCAATAAATATTTTATTACCGAAGATGCCATAAGATCTGGTCTTGTAAACCTTAAACTTCCTCTTGGTGCTTTTCCTACGGCCGTTCTATAGCCTTTTATTATATATGCAGTTTTCATATGATTATCGTTTTAATTTCTTAATGGTTTCCCCTTCAACATCATGTGTTGTATACGCTCTAGCGTCTTTTTTTGTGTACATAGTTCTAAAAAAGCGTGCCTTTCTAGGTCTAAAAGGTATTTTTCATCAACTAAAGTCGGTTCCGATAATTCTCCTCCAGCCATAACATGAGCTAGCTTTTTAGCAACTTCTGCATCATAGGGGCTTATATATTTACCTTCTACCATGCTGTCTATTCCAACATAGAAAGTTCCTAAAGCTTGTTTCCCTAAAACCTTTATGTTTTTTCGTTTAATAGGAGCAGTGTATCCAGATTTAGACAGGAGTAAAGCGTGGGCTTTTGCCGTAGATATTAGTTGATTTATATTATTAACAATAATATCTCTATCTGGTTTAAGGTAACCCAGATCCATCGCTTCAAGTGCTGAACTTGATACCTTAGCTTGGCCAATATTCATAAAATAATCTTGTAACCTGTTTAATTCTACATCGCCTTTAGAATAGGTGTCTGAAGCTCTTAATGTCATTTCTTTAGAACCACCACCACCAGGTATTACGCCAACTCCAAATTCAACAAGTCCCATATATAATTCTGCATGTGCAACCACTTTATCGGCGTGTAAGGCTAATTCGCAACCGCCGCCTAAGGCCATATTATGAGGAGCAACTACAACAGGTATATTAGAATATCTTGCTCTCATCATTGTTTTTTGAAAATACTGGATGGCAAAATTAAGTTCGTCATATTCTTGTTCTACCGAAAACATAAATATCATTGTAATATCAGCTCCAACCGAAAAATTATCACCTTGGTTAGAAATTACAAGTCCATCATATTGGTCTTCAGCTAGGTCTATTGCTTTATTAATGGCTTGAAGAACATGAGAATTTAATATGTTCATTTTAGAGGTAAATTCAAGTAGTAAAATACCATCGTTTAAGTCGATAATATGAGCTCCTTTATTAGACCAAACGGATTGTTTATCTCGAATATGATTAATGTCTATATTGTTATTTTGCCCAGGTATATCAAGGTGGTTTTTGGTGTTTATATCATAATATTGAGGTTGTCCGTTTACCACCTTGTAAAATGTGTTATGTTGAGATTGAGCGAGTTCTTGAACCCAATGGGGTACAGTGTATCCGAACGATTTAATAAGATCTATACCTTTATCAATTCCTATTAAATCCCAATATTCAAACGGTCCATATTTCCAAGCATACCCCGTTTTCATAGCCTTATCAATAGAGTATAGGTGGTTAGATATTTCGGGTACTTTTTGGGACGCATAGGCAAATGTACTTGCAAAGTGTTCTTGTAAAAACTGACTTTCTTTACCATCGCCATCTAAAATATAGGCTATTCCGTCTGCTATATTTTTATCAGAGTGTTGTTTGGCTGTTTTTGTGAATTCTGATCGAGGTCGTTTTAAAGCCCTATAGTCTAAGGTTTCTAAATCTAAGACAAACCTTTCCCATTGTCCGTTTTTATCTTTCTCTTTATAATAGAATCCTTTTTTGGTTTTATTACCATAGAATTGATTCTCTAACAAAAACTCAACAAAAGGAGGTTCATGTAAATCTTGAATCATTTGGTCATGACCACAACTTGATTTTAGATTTTTAATAACACGAGTTGCTGTGTCAAACCCTACCAGATCTGATAATTTAAAAGTCCCAGTTTTTGGTCTTCCAATAACTTTTCCTGTAAGGAAATCCGCTTCTTCTATAGTTAATTTGTATTTATGTGCTAATTCTAATACTTTTCCAATGGTATATACACCTATTCGGTTTCCAACAAATCCTGGTGTATCTTTACAATGTATAGTGGTTTTACCTAAGAAGTGTTCACCATAATGTTTGTAGAATTCTACAATATCTGGTTTTGTATAGGTTGTTGGAATAATCTCTAATAATGGTAAGTATCTAACGGGATTAAAAAAATGAGTGCCTGCAAAGTGGGCTTTAAAATCTTCAGATCGGCCTTCGGTCATTAATTGAATTGGTATTCCAGAAGTATTGGAAGATATTAATGTTCCATCTGTTCTAAATGCTTCTATACGCTTAAATATTTCCTTTTTAATGTCTAAACGTTCTATAACAACTTCAATAATCCAATCAACATCTTTTATTTTATGTAAATCGTCTTCAATATTACCAGGTGTAATATTATGTAATACATGTTTAGCATATACAGGAGATGGCTTTGTTTTTCCTGCTAGTTTCAAACTTTGTAAAGCCAATCTATTTCGAACGGATTTAGATTCTAAGGTTAATCCTTTTTTCTCTTCTGAAGGAAGGATAGATTTAGGAACAATATCTAACAAGAGGACTTCTACGCCACAATTTGCAAAGTGACAGGCAATACCCGTTCCCATAATTCCTGAACCTATAACCGCTATTTTATTGATATATCTTTTTTTCATATGGTTTATTTTTATAGGTGTTAATCTTCTAGCTTTTGAATAGCTTCTGCAACTCGAATAAAAGCTTCTAAATCTTCTTTAGAAACGGCATTAATAACTTTGTCATTAAAATTGAGAACAATTTGTTTTGAAATATTTCTTTTTAATAAACCCTGTGGAGTTAATTTAATAATGACGGAGCGTTTATCTTTAGAACTTGGTATTCGTTCTATCAATTGAAGCGCTTCAAGATTTTTAATGGTCCTTGATAAACTTGTTGGTTGTATTCCCATTTTAGGGCCAAGCTTTGTAGAAGGCGTACCCGTTTTAGGGTCAATAGATAATAAGGTAAATCCATTAACCATGGTTGAGTTAAACTTAGAAGCTTCGTTATTGTACATTTTGGCAATTTTTAGCCAAGTATTGCGAACGATATAATCGATTGTTGTTATCGTTTTCATATATTTATAGTCTTCAATTATTTACATATAAAGATACTAAATATTTATTATGCAAGCATAGTATATTTTAAATTTCTATTGATTTATATTTTAAGTTAGAAAGAAGATGGCTTAGTTGAATGGTCTTGTCTTTTTAATGTGAAAACACATAGTTTATGAATTCGTTTACCTCCATTTGTTTTGTCCACAATTACTAGACATTTTAAAATTAACCAATAAAATCAAGGGATAGCCATAGGTTAAAGTAGGGCTTGTTTTGTCTTTTGTTATTGTTGTATTTTGTATTAGCCTCATCTATATTTGATTTCATTACTCGTTTATAATTATTCGTGATCTAGAATCACATGTATCCATTTTTTTTAATTTCTAATTTATTTAGCTATGTATAATAAATTCTATGTATTAATAAGCGTTTTAAGTGTATTTACTTACAATGCCATTTCACAAGTCAATTCAAATGTTCAAGCCTTTTATCCATTTCATGGTAATGCCAATAATGGATTAGGAACGGGAGTAGATGATTTTCAATTGGTAGGATCGCCAACATTAGCCGAAGATCGGTTTGGTAATGTAGATTGTGCTTATGAATTCCCTGGAGATAGTATCCATTATTTAACAATTCCAAATCCATCCAATAATGTAGGTGTAAATTACACAGACGGTTGGAGTATTAGTTTATGGTATCAAGGTGGATCTTCAGAAATTGGAGATTTAGAACATATTTTTACTCAAGGTTCAGCCATTAGTATTTGTAATCAAATTTCTATTTATGACCTTAATAAGCCTATGGTTGAGGTATTAGATTTTAATCCGACTGCTGTACCTATACCAGCTTTAGTTGTTTGGGCAGATGATCTACCAAATCTTAATCATTATATGGATTCTACCATTTGGCATCATGTGGTTTTAACTGTAAAACCAAATCAATATGTTAATTTATATGTAGATAATGTATTACAGAGTGAGTCTCTTGTTAACCAAAATGTTGATGATTATTGTGGATCTCCTATTACAGTAGGGAAGAGCTTTCATGGTAAAGTGGATGATATTGTTATTTACCATCAAGGATTATCTAGTATTGATGTTGATTCTTTATTTAATATGACTGCATTCTGTTCACAATCTGTATTAGGAGTTAATGAATTAAATCAGGAACCAACCATGGAGATTTATCCAAATCCTGCCACGGAACAATTTACATTACGAACAAAACATATGAATGATCATTATAGGATAACAAATGTATTAGGACATATGGTGAAAAATGGGGAGATAATGGCTCAAGAAACGATTGTAACTGTTAATGATTTACCAGCTGGAACGTACTTTTTAACGATAGACTCAGAAATTAACGTTAATTATAAGTTGGTTATTATTCAATAGAAATAGATGTTTCATAATAGAAAATTAAAATCATAAAATATTTCTAGTGTGGGAATATATATTTAATGGGATGTAAATGGCTAGAACTTAGTTCTAGCCATTTTATGTTTAATATAATGTATGATTATTCTTTTGGAGGAACTTCATAGAAGAATTGTTCCGAAATAATCTTCCCATCTTTAACTTCATACATGGCTATTTCTTCCATGGCAGACCTTGGACCTCCTTTCATGGTAATATCCATTTTCATTCGAACAGAAAAGTGATTTCCAGCGACAATAGCTTCAGAGGTTTCAAAGCCGTGAAACTCTTCTACCATATCATTAAACTGTTTTCCTTTCTCAATAACAGCTTCTTTACCTTCTAGGTATTCTATCATTGCTCCATTTGGTTCTCTACTTGTAATATTATCGGAATATAACTCTTCTATTGCAGTGTCAAATTGAAATGAATTACAAAGCTCTAATAAGCGGTTAGCGACTTCTTGTGTTGTTTTCATAAGGCTATAAATATTTTTAATAAAGATAGTAAAATATGAAAAGATTTATGGTTTAGTAAATGTTAATAAATACTGTTTTGTGAATCGTCTTTATATATTGCTTATATGTATAATATTAGAATCATGTAATAATATGATTCGTTATGGTAATGTGTAATTCTATAAGTATCTGTAGTTATAGGAATAGAATGCTGTAATACATGTTAAGTTGTTCCTGATAGATGATACAATAATGTGGTTTTATTCAATTTAGTATTAGAAATTAAAATTGACTTCAATGCAATTAAAACATATTCAACAATTTACTTTTTTTATACTCATCTTATTTTTACTGGCTTTGGGGATGTATTATGCCATAAATTGGAAATATATAATGTATCCAGAGATACATTTTGAAAATTATCATTCTATGCAATCTATATTTTCATACGGAAAAGACAAGTATTCGTTGTATGAAGAAATCTTTTATTATATTCCAATAATTGGAATTAATTATTTGGTATTATTTGAAAGCGTTCATTTAATACAGATAATAATGACTAAAGATCATAAGTTATCTCCTTTATTTCTTATTCTTTTTATTGTATTAATTATTCCATGTGTATCGCTAGTTGTACATTTCTGTTTTCTTATTTTAATAGTAGCCACTTTATCTCTATTAATCAATCTTATTTTTATTTGTATACCATCGTATAGAGTATATCGATTTTTTACCGCATTATCTTCTTTGTTTTTTATGTTAAAGTATTTCAGATTATTCTTTGATTAATTTATGTTCACCTATAGTATTGTTATCTTAAGCTCAGAATAATTTTGTAACCTTTCTTATTGTAGAAGCCCAGAAAGTATCATAATCATATTTATCTAAAAGTTGATGGTTATAAACACTCCATGTAAATTCAGCTGGATTTTCTGTATCTAGGACCATACGGTAGGTTGCATTATTTTTGAAGAATGGTATTGTCTTATAAAGTATTCGCTTGTTGTAGAATTCAGGACAACAAACGAGTACAGGGATGGTTGTGTTATTATATTTTGGGTTTGTAGATTTGGTCACATAAATTTCAAATACTACAGCCCAAGCTATATCTCCACAACTTGGAGGTAAGTCTATTGTATTTACAATTTCCCCTTCTATCTCTAGTGGTATTAAAAGTGTATCTTGAGCGTTTATTTCAAGACTCAAACCATGCATTAATACAATCAGACATAGTCTATATATTCGTTTGATCATTTTTATATATTACCATTTAATACTTCTAATATATGTTTTTATTCTTATGTTATCACCAATAGAAATAGGCATCGTTATTTTTCTAGTAATCGCGTTATGGATTTATCCAATATTACATGGTCTTAAACTACATACTAATTGGATTATTGTTCATGGTGTATTGCAATTTTGTTATTGCATAGGTTATATCTATTGGTTTAACGAAGAGGTTAATCGTACATTATTGGATTATTTTCCATTATTCTATATAGGTATTATACACCTAATAGGATTAAATATTTGGACATATAGAAAAATGCGACTATCAAAGTAAATCAATCAGTAACCCCATATAAGTCTTGTTATATTTCGGTTATCAAAGTCAGAATATTTATATTGGTGGTTTAATTCAAATTTTAAGGTATTATTAAATGACAGAATTGGTTAAACAAGGGAAACAAAGAACAATTGGCGTAGCAATAAGTATGTTAACGGTTTCTTTAATTGGTATAATTCTATACCATCTATCTAATAGTGATGTAGGTTCAATAAAAGTGCTTTCTCAAATTATTCGTTTTTCGCTTACAATAGCCTTATTGGTAGAAGCCTATAAGGGTAAAAAATGGGCTAAAGTTGTGACGATTATATTAGCATGTCTTGCTGTATTAACAAGTATTGGTGCTTTTATAGGTTTAGAAGGATCATTACTTCGAAAAATTCCATTTATTATTATGGCAGTTGTGTACGGAATAACCATTTATCATTTTGGGTTTTCAAAATCTTTTAAGGCCTTCTACGCATTTCAAAATAGATTTGAATGAGAATAACTTATGATTTCATTGTATTAATTATATGATCTTTTTTACTGTTATTTTAATCATACTAATTCTCTATGTTAGACGATACAACGATGTATTTGTTAAATTTAAAGAGTATACAAAAGGACCAAATCCTTATTATTTACTAATTGGTTTATTGGTATTTGGTTTTTTATCACGTTATGACTTTACCGAACGTTTTGGAGATATTATAGGAGAAGAGTCAATTTTTGATATAGATAATCTTTTATTTTCCACCATTTCAATTGGGTTGATTTTAGTAGCTTTAGTCTCCAAAAAAGGAGGAGTTAAGATAGGCGCCGTTTCTATTGAGTTCATTTTCTGGATGATAAAACTTTTTTACTTTAAAGGAGGATATATCGTGGGTATTGGTTCAATTGCTAACCCTTTTATTACCCTATATGATATGTGTTCGTTAGTATTACGTTTGCTTATTATACGTCAATTAATTTTTTCGAGATTATCTTTTAAATCAATAATCATTCTAACTTATGGTGTTATAGGAATAAAAGTATTTAAATATCCTCTACCATATAATTTTTATGTTGAAGAACAGGTGTTTTTAGAGCAAGCAAAAATGACCCTTGAAAAACTCCAAGGAAGTTGGATTGGTATATGTGAATCCTATTCTGTATTTGAAGGAGGAACGACACACATTAATAAACCAAAACGTGTTGTTATAGATTCGAATGCGTTTGTCTTAGAATCGTATTGAATTCAGATTCTGTTCGATTTTATGGAATAAATGAATTGGATACGGTAGGTTTACGTCTTGATTTATACTCAAAAAATAGTGGTGAAATTATGATTAATAATACTTGGCAATATCAAACAACAGTTTCGATTGATAATACTCTTGATGATTCTTTGGAAATCACACTTCATAATTATTTGAAAACTTATAAACTAATGCTTTCCAGAGTTATGGATTGAAATTAATCTATAGCGATAAGTATCACAAATTTTAAACTATATTTATAATCTATTCTAAAATTGTAAAAATGTTTAAGACTTATTGTTTTCTATTATGTTTAAGTATTTCATATTGTCTAATTGCCCAAAACAAAATAGAACTTAGAGATTTATCATTTACGGTACCAGAAACGTTCCAATATCATAAAGATTATAGTGAGCAAGTAGAGACCAATGTATTTAGAGAAGTTGGAATTGTTTATTCAGATGCTCAATATTCAGATGCTTTGCCAAAGGTGCAATATCAATATTTTGAGATGGTAGGTCTTACAGTAAAGGGATCTAAGAATATTCTAGATTACCTTAATGGGGTTATGAATAAGAGCATGAAAAGTGAGCCTAAATCCATTATCATGAAACCCGAAGAAAATTACTCTTTATCACTATATGAGTTTAATGGGAAATCGTTATTTGAGATTAAAAGTCTAGGTAAAAAAGGTTGGGTGAATATTCAATATGTAGCAGAACCCAATCAGGATGTACAAAGTATGCGTATAATGAATTCAATTATACCATCAATAATACATAATGAGAAATATGTAGAGAAAGTAAATCCGTTTAGAAAACAATTAGAAAAAACTAAATCAGAATCAGAACCAGGTAGACGTTCACGTTGGGGATTGATTCTTGTCATTATTTCCGTTGTGTCCTTAATAGTAGGAAAGCTTATCGGAAAAAGAAACACATAATTTAACTAAAACGCCTATTCGTCATATGAATAGGCGTTTTTTTTTATGATACTAAAAAGAATAGCTAATCCCTTTAGATTAGGGTAAACGTCATAATTATTTCAAAAAAATAAGAGAAAAATGCAATAGATTATAAGTCTTACGTCTTTATAAGTGAAGAGGTATTAAAATATGCTTTAAATGGACTCAGAATCGGAAAATAAGAAAAAGCTTAACGACTTTTTTGGTAAAGAATATCAATCGCTTAAAGTTTTTGTGCGGTCTAAAATAAAGACCAGTGTAAATCGTGATGCAGAAGATATTATCCAAGATGTAGCGCTTAAACTTTTTGCAGGTGCAGATCGATATTCTCCGATTAATAATGTAGCCGGATTTGTTTATTACGCGATCAAAAATAAAATTATTGACGTCATGAGATCAAGTGATAAGTCTGAAAAGTCTACAGAGAATCCGAATGAAATTAAGCTTATAGAATTTGCAGAATTGCTTTATGGAAAGTCAGATAATTCCTATCCAGAACCTATGAAAATTCAATTAAAGCAAGCCATTTTAAACCTTAAACCCGAATATAGAGATATTATTATAGCCATAGATTTTGAAGGATATACCTATAAAGAAATATCAATTGAAACGAATATCCCAACGGGAACATTGATGTCTAGAAGGCATCGGGCTATTGCATTATTACACAAAACAGTTACAACAAAGAAATAACAACATTATGTCAAATTTTTTCACACACAAATTCAGAACAAAATCCCCACTGAAGATAGCCGCCATGATTATCTTCGGAATTATTTTCATTGGAGCCTTAGCCGCACTCTTTGGTTTTATTATCATGTGGCTATGGAATTGGCTAATGCCAGAAATATTTGGTTTAACAACCATTACGTATTGGCAAGGTATAGGAGTGTTTGCACTCGCTAAAATTCTATTTGGGAGTGGAGGTTTCGGTAATGATAAAAAATCATCTAAAAAGTCTAAACGTGATTACAATAGAAATCATAAAAATGATTTTTCTAAATGGAAATACTATGATGAGTTTTGGAAAGAAGAGGGATCTCAAGCCTATAATGAATATATAACGAGAAAAGGTATTGAGGTCTCCGATGAAGGCGAATCTGAGGAGGAAGAAAGAGATAATTCATGCTACTAAATCTTAATCGAATGCAGATATTAATATTTAAAACGGATCTTTCTACGCTAGACGATATTCGATATGTTCAACCCATTTTTGATTACAATTTTGAGATTGTAGACTGGTCTGTAGATATTGAAGATATAGATAATGTATTACGTATTGTTACCAGAGGATCACTTAAAGAAAAGGATATCATACAATTAATGCATACAAGCCGAGTGTATTGCGAAAACTTACCTGAGTAGAATAGTAGATTGGCTTTATTTTTAAATCCCCCTATTAATTTGGAAATTAATATAAATAGTTAGGTATGCTTTAGCTCCATTTGAGCGATGTATTTATTCATGTTAATACATTAAATTGTTTCAATATATGAGTTAAAACCACCCGAATTGACTGTTAAGTAGATAGTCAGTTTGGGTGGTTTTTGATGTTTATTATAGGTTGGTATTTATTGATCAAACAGAATAGATTGTCTTATAAAAAAATAGACAGAAACAAGGTTGAGGTTCATGAAATATTAAATAAACCAAACCAAACGAAAGTGGGGGGAATAGAAGGCTGTGTTTTGTTTATATCTTATGTAATATATTGTTGATTAATTAAATTTTTGCAATAAATATTTTCAACATAATTATACGTTTTTGAAACAATTATTAGATAAAATACAATTGATTTAAGTATTTTAACTGCCATAAAATCATGTATTTATAATTATTGTATTAACTTATTATTGTAAAAAAATGTATAAATTTTTTTTAATGATGTGCTTAGCGTTTACATTTAAAGCGGTTGCACAACCACCAAACAATAAACGTGTTGTTGGGTATTATGCCCAGTGGGCTATTTATGCTAGAGATTATCAAGTTAATGATATCCCAGCAGATGACTTATCACATATTTTGTATGCCTTTTTTGAGCCTAAATATGATCCAGCTACTGATAGTGCTTGGATACAATCTTTAGATCCATATGCCGATTTTCAGCATCAAAAAAATGGAACTGAATGGAATTATGGAACAGGGCCAAACGATAAAGGAAATATTGGAGCTTTACGTGTTCTTAAACAAAACCATCCCCATCTTAAAGTGATTATATCATTAGGTGGTTGGACAAGATCACAAGATTTTCCTGCCATAGCGGCATCCGCAAATGCAAGGAGTACATTTTCAGAATCTTGTAATAATTTTATTACAACCTATGGTCTAGATGGAATAGATCTAGACTGGGAATTTCCAGTAACAGGAGGTACTGATGGAACCGAATCTATTAGTTATTCTAATATTCCAGCACAACCACATTTTCCAGATGATCATAAAAACCTGGTGTATTTATTAGATTCTTTGCGTCAGCATTTAGGTCCTAATAAAGAATTAACCGTTGTAATGGGGAATAACGTTAACGACATTACATCTCAGTTTGTATTGCCAGGGAATGAAGTAAACCATAATATGACTAGTAATATTATGGATTATTGTGATTGGGTTTCCTTTTTTGGATATGATTTTGGAGGGAATTGGTATGATAAAACGTGTTATAATGCGCCTTTATATGGAGGAGATCATTCAGAAGATCCTTTAAGTAGACCTGACAATGTTTATAATCAAGTTTTAGACGACTTAGTAAGTTTGTTTATTGATTCTATGCAAATACCAACAAATGATTTGGTAATGGGACTTCCATTTTATGGAAAACTATTTGAAAACGTATCTACATCGTCCAGTCCAATAAATAGTTTACCAGGTTTATATTTAAATGCACCAAGAAATAACAACCCTGCATGTATAAATCCGACACCCCCTCAAGGGTCTTGGGATAATATAACATGTGAATTTAGTGGAGCAATAGAATTTTGCGATCTATATGAGGATGTTAATGGAACGTCACCTGGTAATAACCATCATTATTTAAATCCAAACAACTATTTAGAAACTCAACCCAATAGTGGTTGGGTAAGATATTGGGATTCTATAGCACGTGTACCTTTTCTTTATAATCAAACTCAGAATAAATTTATTAGTTATGAAGATCCACAGTCTATTCATGAAAAAGTAATGTATGCAGAGCAAAGAAATATGTCTGGTGTTATGATTTGGGAGTTGTCTCAAGATTCACGTTCATCAGATTTATTAATTAACCAAATTACGACTTCTTTGTTAGGGCAAAATATCAGTTTAAATAGGGTACAACCATTACAAAATGATACTTTGTTGGGTTTTGGACCCCATCAACTTGCTGTACAGGCCTTGTCCCCAGATACAATAACTCATGTAGAGTTTATCATAGGATTAGACACTCTACCAGCTATAACATCTAATGATTCTTTATACACTGCTATGTGGATCCCAGATCATTCTGGCGAATACACCATAAAGGC
This sequence comes from Flavobacteriales bacterium, assembly GCA_965243605.1. Classification (GTDB taxonomy): domain Bacteria; phylum Bacteroidota; class Bacteroidia; order Flavobacteriales; family CAJXXR01; genus JBMYYR01. Next base: position 20,714 of record CBDEVQ010000004.1, on the reverse strand, counting down.
AATTGCAACAGATGAAAACGGAGCATTTAAAGAGATATTAACATCGGTTCTTGTACAATGCACCAGTTTTTGTAAGCCTCAGATTACTGTACAAATACCAGAAGAAGGTACAATTTTTAGAATGTCACCATTTGAAATGGTGCAAATGGAATTTAGAATTGACGACGAAGATGGTAATGTAGATAGTGTATATGCCGATATTAATGGTGGTGGAGCATTAAATATTACACAAGTTAGTGATACAATATATACAGCAGAATGGACTCCAGTTGCATATGGAGACTATACCTTAAATGCATATGTTACGGATGATAATAACTTGACCGATACGGCTGTTATTACGTTTACAATAGATACGCTGCAAACGTTTGCACCAATACCAGAAAAAGTAATTGTTGGGTATTGGCACAATTGGGAAAATGCACAAGCTCCATTTATGTACTTAAGTGATATAAGTACAAATTATAATGTAATAGATGTCTCTTTTATAGAAACTGAAAATGGAGATGGATTCTCAGCTGTTTTTGAACCATTAAATACTCGTTATACTTCAGATCAGGACTTTGTAAATGATATTCAAGATTTAAAAGCGATTCATGACATTCCTGTATTAATATCTATCGGAGGTCAGAACGGACATGTAGAATTAACGACATTGGCAGAAAAGGACACTTTTGTTAATCGAGTAATAAACATAATAGAGACTTATGGTTTTGATGGAGTAGATCTTGACTTTGAGGGAGGTTCGATGAATTTTGGTGGAACAGTAACCGATTTTGATTACAATAGTATAACTCTACCCCGATTAAAATATATGATTGACGCCATACGAGAGATACATGATCATTTTGGAGAGCAATTCATTATTACAGCCGCACCAGAAGTATTCTATGTACAGGTTGGGTATTCAGCCTATTCGGGAACAGCAGGAGCATGGCTTCCTGTTTTAGATAATATTAGAGACATTCTTGATTTTATTCACGTTCAACTCTACAATACAGGATCTGTAAATGGATTAGATAATGCAGCTTATAGTCAGGCAAATCCAGATTTTATTGTAGCGATGACCGATATGTTATTGACTGGATTTGATGTATCTGGTACTGGAATTTATTTTGAGCCACTAAATCAAAATCAAGTAGCTATCGGATTACCTGCCTGTCCATCTGCTGCACCTGCTGGTGGATATTTACAACCCTCAGAAGTTAAAAAAGCTTTAGATTATCTAATCCATGGAGACGATTTTGTAGGTCGAAATTATACGGCAAATGGTACATATCCAGATTTAAAGGGAATTATGACTTGGTCTGTAAATTGGGATGAAGCCGCTGGATGTGCTTCTACATATGAATTTGCAGATGCTTATTATGATTATTTTTATGGTACAAATATAAATACCATAGCCATTAATCCACAGTCAGAAGATACAATTACAGAAGGCGATGTATTAACCTTATCTGTTTCTACATCACATGAATCAGGGATTAGCAGTGTAAACTTTACCATAGACGGAGAGGTTATGAACGCTACAAACGCTCAAGATTCTATTTATGAATATATTTGGACGGCTGACTCTGTTGGGTATAAAACCCTTTATATAGACGTTACCGCCATAGATGGAAGTCAACAAACAGATTCGGTTCAATTTGTGGTACCTTGTACATCTAACTGTCTTCCAGAAATTCAATTTATTAGCCATAACCCTTTAGATAGTGTATTTTTAGAAACACTATCACCAGTACAGTTAAGCGCACATGCATCTGATGTTGATGGGGCAGTTTCCGTAATATATCGAACGAACGGTCAGGTTATTAATTCTACACAAAGCGGTAACCAATTTACAGGGTCTTGGACACCCGCAACATTTGGGACACATATAGTTTGGGCCATAGTAGAAGATAGCGATAATCAACAAGATTCTGTATCTGTAACCTTAGAAATTATAGATAATTCAGATTGTGGTTCTCCATTATGGAATTCTTCTTCAACCTATTCTGTATCAGGTACAAAAGTGAAACACAACAATAAGGTATGGCAAAACCAGTGGTGGTCTAATCCTGGAGAAGAGCCTGGACAGAATTCGGTATGGTTAGAAATAGCCACTTGTAGTGTTAACCAAGCACCCGAAATTCAAGAGATAGGAATTTTAGATACCATTTATTTAAACACCTTAACCGATGTATCTTTACAATATAACATTACAGATGCCGATGATAATGTTGTATCTGTCCAACATAACATCAATAGTGGTGGATGGACATCAACCTCAGAAACCAGTACAAATACTTTTACAGTTGTATTAACACCAACAACCTTTGGTACATACCAAATAACACTAGAAGCTACAGATGCGAATAGTACAACGGCAACACATACAACAACCATTGTTCTTGCCCAACAAATAAATTATTCTCTAGATATACTTACACCAATACATCAGGACACCATTGTACAAAGTACGGGGTTTACATCTATAAATTTAGAAACCCAACTTACAGATCCTTCCAATGAAGTAGATTCTGTGTGGTACATCCTAAATGGACAACATCTAATACCAGATTATAACGTTTCAACGTCTAATTATGGATTACAATGGGTTCCTGATGTTTATGGTCAATTTACATATATTGCTTTTGCAACAAATTTAGATGATGGGACACTTGTTTCAGATACTGTATTGTTCACCGTAAGTAATGGTAATTCATTACCAGAAATTACATTTTTACAACCCAATACAGATACCGTTTACCAACAAAATTTTCAACCATTTACTATAACCTTTGAAGCTACTGATGCTAACGGAACAATAGATTCTGTATTTTGGAAAACATCCACAATACCGTATACTCAAGTCCTGCCAGATGTAAACTCTATTAGTCAGATTAGTATCACACCTCAAAATTATGGCGATCTTACTCTTACGGTTAAGGCTAAAGACAATCTAGGTGATGTAAAAGAAGATAGTATAACATACTATATTTCAGCAATTCCTCAACCTACCATTATTCCTCAAACTGTAACAGATGGAAGTGTTATTACACAACCTTTAGGCTTATCTTCAATAGGTATAAACACTTTGGTTACGACTATCGCTTCTGTAACCGATTCTGTAAAGTATGAAATAAATGGAGTATCCTATCTAGCTCAACCCAATTCGGGAAATTTATACACTTTAGATTGGACACCAGTTGCTTACGATACATATACTTTAGATATCCAAGTTTGGAATAATATACATGGATTAGTTACAGAAAGTATAACGTTTCAAGTCATAGAATCGGAAGTGCCAGAAATAGATTTTTTACAGCCTGTAGATTTAACCGTATATTCTACAAGTTCTGTTGTAGATATGAGTTTTAGTTTTATGGCGATAAGTAACACGGAAACTATAGATTCTGTTTATGTGCAAATTGGAAGTAATTGGTATACTGCTATTCACGATTCATTATCTTACTATAGCATTACTTGGACATCTCAAAATTTTGGAGATTATAATATAACCGCTTATGCAGAGTCTAGTTCAGGGAGTATAGGTCAATCCTTAACTCCAATCATTCATATTATAGAATTGGAAGATTGTCCGATACCAGCGTATAATTCATTAGTTGCTTATACAGGAGGTAGTATAGTAAGCCATCTCGGAAATTTATATTCAGCTAATTATTGGACACAAGGTGCAATACCTTCGAGTTCATCTTATGCTTGGACTGATGCTGGAATATGCTCTGATATTGCCTATGAAACTTATGATTGTAGTGATTATCAGGTATGGGATTCTAACCAAGTTTATTTAGGAGACCCTAATACTTTAGTTACTTATGATAATAAAGTATATTCTCCATCATCTTGGACTCAGAATAATTTACCAAACTTGGGAGCACCTTGGACATTTAAAGGTATTTGTGGGGTGGTAAATCAACCTCCTGTTCTAACATCTAATTTTATCGATACTGCGCTTATCGTAGATCCTTTAAATTCTGTTCAAATATCGTTAAATGCTCAGGATTTAGAAGGTGAAATTATAAGTATTGAAGTCAATATCGATGGAAATGATATTCTACCTGTACTTTTAGAAGATTCGCTAGGGAATTATTTGTTAAACTGGACACCAGGTAGTTTAGGTAATTATGATATAGAAATAAAGGCGTATGATGATGCTTTAGCGTTAACAATACTTTCAGGTTATATTAATATCAATCAATCTGGAGAACCTGTCATTAATTTTATTTCACCATTGGCAGATACAACCTTATTTTCGATCAATACAATTGGTCAGGATTCGGTCAACTTAGATGTAAAAGTAAATGACTTAGATGGAACAATAACAAATGTAGATTTTATACTAAATAATACCGTATACTCGCCGATTTATTTGGGTAATAATTTATATAGATTAAGTTGGATTCCAGATGTGTATGAAGAATATATATTTAAGGTGCAGGCCACAGATAATTCATCCACTATGCAAACAGATAGTTTAGAGATCATAGTCGAAAATCCAAATATTCAAAACATTAATCTTAGTCATTTACCTAATCAGGTTCAAATGAATTTAGGCTACGATAAAACGCTCATATTTTCTGAACCTATTCAAGATGTTTTAATACGTTCTAAATCTATAGCCACCCTAGAATTGAATGGGAATAACTTAGTTGTAAAAGCGCATAGAACAGGATATACTGGAATAAAAGTTGTAACAGCAACTGAATCCTATTATTTCGGATTACGAATAAACCAGAGTAATGGGGAAGTTCCTGGAATGCCTAAATATGTTTCTATGGGATTTAAATCAGAAGATGGAACGTTATTTCAGGGTGCCGATGCGGCCGATATAGAATTCTGGGAAGATTTAAACCATAACGAATTAAAGAATAAGGACATGGATTTCCGTTATACATATATTAACGGAGGGCCTGCTGTTGGTAAACCAGATGGGGTGCACTATATAAACGCAGACCCAATTCGAGTAGATGGAACTCGCCATAAACGCTTTGCTTCATTAAGTCTTAAACTAGGGTTAATTCCTTCGTTTGTTTATTACAATGTTCCAGACGGCGGAGAATCGTTTGATATGGATTTAAGGCATTTGCAAAATAAAGAGTATATGGATTCTTATTTTGCCGAACTGAAAGTATTCCTAGAAGATATGGATAGTATAATGGGCGATAATATATACTCTATTGTTGTAGAACCAGATCTTATTGGGTATATGCAGCAGAATTCAGGCAAAACGCTAGACAATATATTAACAGCTGTAAATACGACCTATAATTATCAGAATGAAGTAACGGGATATACGATAGATACGTCGGCGGTAAATATACATTGGAATACTGTATTAGGGACGTATGAGTATAGTAGAAATCCAGATTTTAGTGATCATTTACCTTTGGGTCAAGAATATTCTTCAGAAGATCCAAATGCCAATCAAGGATCTTTTACAGATTTTGTACGTGCAGTTAATTATGAGATAGATAAACATCCAAATGCTTATTTTGGTTGGAAGACTAATCTTTGGTCAGATGCCATGCATCCGAGTGTATTGGATGATACAGATCCAAGTGAATTTGGTTGGACAACAGGAAGGCAACGTGTTTATACTGCAGGACAAAATACAATTCAATACGCATTAGATGGAGGTATTGATAAAGGAGGTGTTGATTTTGTAGTACTAGACAAATACGGGTTAGATGCAATGGCTGTAACAGGTGGAAGTATTGCAAATGTAGATGATGAATATTGGTTCTTTAGTTCAGATCATTGGTATAATTACTTACATTTTACAAAGGCTTTACATAATGAAAGTAACCTTCCTGTTGTTATTTGGCAACTTCCAGTGGGTCGTATCAATGGAAGTCAAACCATAAGTGCTTATACAGATTCGGCTTTTGAAGATGTACCGAATACACCTCGAGATTGGGAATGTAGTTCATTATCTTGGTTTTTAGGAGATACAATGGTTGTACCAGCAAACAATGTAGAAAATAGATTCTCTCATTTTTCTACGAATGTCTATGGCGATACGAACTTAGTAACAATGGGTGATACAATTGTATGGCCTCCACATATAGATGTTGCAGAGGGTAATGGTGTCGTAACAACCATGTATGGAGCTGGAGTAGGAAATAGTTCAGATGGAATAGGATTTCCACCAGAAGATGACTACTTCTCAATCCAAAAAATTCAAGACTACTACCTCAATCATTTGAAATTTTTAACAGATAGTTTTGATGTTGATACGTTTACATTCTTAATAAGCCAATCTCCATTTGATTTTCAGAATGTATATACAGGAAGTAAAAATTACTTTGGACGAGGTGTACAAATGAATGGTGTATTTACACCAGGAATAGCTGGTCTTGGAGAACATACATTAACATATGTAAAACAAAATGTAACTGGATATCAATATGACGTTATTCAAATTCAAGTAACTCCAGATCTTGTTACAGATACAACATTAAATATAACGCTGTGTGGAGGAGACTCTATAGAGGTTGGAAATAGTACGTATTCTACTTCTGGCTTTTATATAGATACATTAGCGGCCACTTCTGGAATAGACTCTATTGTATTTTTAGATCTTACTGTAAATCCAACACATCATATAATTCTTAATGAAGATATTTGTGAAGGAGAAAGCGTTACTGTTGGAAGTCAAGAGTATTTAATATCAGGTGTTTATATAGATACTTTGCAAAATCAATATACTTGCGATTCAATAATCCAATTAACCTTAAACGTACACAATGAATACAATATAGACCTTACCGAAAGCATATGCGAAGGAGAAAGTTATACATTAGGTCAACATACATATAATACCAATGGCGTTTACATAGATACTTTACAATCGGCTTACGGATGTGATTCTATTATTGAGTTAACTTTAGAGGTTATTCCATTAACAGAAACTGAATTAAACGAAACCATTTGTGATGGAGATGTATTTAATGTCGGAAATTCAGAATACAGTGTTTCGGGAATATATACTGATACGTTTAGTTTAGTAAACGGATGCGACTCTGTAGTAACTTTAAATCTTAATGTTTACCAAATAGGTGTAACAACACATAATATTCACATTTGTGAAGGGGAAAGTTATACGGTTGGAAATTCTATATATATGACAACAGGAACATATGTAGATAGCCTAATGGGTACATTAGGGTGCGATTCGATTGTAGAACTTCATTTAACCGTAAATGCAGATATAGAAACCTATATTTCAGATACGATTTGTTCTGGAGAGTCTATTGCAATAGGAGACCATATATATACTACATCAGGGTCTTATACGGCTAATTTAAGTAGTAGTACAGGTTGTGATTCTATTGTTTACTTAACGCTAGAAGTAGCTCCAACGTATAATGTTAGTATAGAAGATACGATCTGTTATAATGAAACATTTAGCTTAGGTAAATTTACGTATAACACAACTGGAGTATATGTAGATACATTGCTAAGTATAACAGGTTGCGATTCTATTGTAACATTAGATTTAACCGTAGAATCACAAATTCTAACCGTATTAAATGAATCTATATGTTTTGGAGAAAATTATACAGTAGGTAGTTCAGTTTATACAGAAACAGGAAATTATACGGATACCTTAATTGCAGTTTCAGGTTGTGATTCAATAATAACGCTTGACTTATTCGTATTACCAGAAAGCAATAAAGTACAAAATAGATTTATTTGTTCAGGCGATAGTTTGGTAATAGGAACATCCGTTTACTATGAGTCAGGAACCTATATAGACACTTTAATTGGGATGATAGGATGTGATTCTATAGTGGAAGTAAATCTATCTGTAGATTCGGTTATTCATATATCTTTAATTGAGAGTATTTGTACAGGTGATACATTTGTAGTTGGGACTTCAGAATATTCAACATCTGGAAATTATGTAGATACGTTGACAAGTATGGTTGGATGTGATTCTGTCGTTCAACTTGCTCTAGAGGTTTTTCCTGAATATAATATTGAACTCATAGATACGATATGTGCAAATTCATCAACCACTCTTGGAGAAACAGTCTATAATACATCAGGTACGTATACCGAAATTTTTACTACTGTAGATGGTTGTGATTCGACAGTGATATTATACTTAACGGTTATCGAGCCAGTCGTAACAGTGTTAATAGATACAATTTGTTCTGATGACACATATATTGTTGATGGTACATCTTATTATAGCACAGGGAAGTATATCGATACATTAGTTAGTACAACAGGTTGTGATTCTATAATATCTATAAATTTAACTGTAAATCCTGTATTAACGACAAGCTTAACCGAGAGTATGTGTTCAGGTGATGAATATCTAGTAGGAACTTCGGTTTATACAGCGAGTGGATCTTATTCAGATACGTTAGTGAGTACAACAGGTTGTGATTCTATTATAACATTAGATTTAACTGTAGATCCTGTATTAACGGCAAGCTTAACCGAGAGCATTTGTTCAGGTGATGAATATCTAGTAGGAACATCGGTTTATACCTCAAGTGGATCTTACACAGATACATTAGTTAGTATAACAGGTTGTGATTCGATTATAACATTAGATTTAACTGTAGATCCTGTATTAACGACAAGCTTAACCGAAAGCATATGTTCAGGCGATGAATATTTAGTAGGTTCATCAGTTTATACAACGAGTGGATCTTATTCAGATACTTTGATGAGTACAACAGGTTGTGATTCTATTGTCATGTTAGACTTAACTGTACATCCAGTATTAACGACAAACTTAGCAGTAAGCTTATGTTCAGGTGATGAATATCTAGTAGGAACATCGGTTTATACCTCAAGTGGATCTTATTCAGATACGTTAACAAGTGTAACAGGTTGTGATTCTATTATTACATTAGATTTAACTGTACACCCTGTGTTAACGACAAGCTTAACCGAAAGCTTATGTTCAGGAGATGAATATCTAGTAGGAACATCGGTTTATACCTCAAGTGGATCTTATTCAGATACGTTAACAAGTGTAACAGGTTGTGATTCGATTATAACATTAGATTTAACTGTACACCCTGTGTTAACGACAAGCTTAACCGAAAGCATATGTTCAGGCGATGAATATTTAGTAGGTTCATCAGTTTATACAACGAGTGGATCTTATTCAGATACGTTAACAAGTGTAACAGGTTGTGATTCGATTATAACATTAGATTTAACTGTACATCCTGTGTTAACGACAAGCTTAACCGAAAGCATATGTTCAGGCGATGAATATTTAGTAGGTTCATCAGTTTATACAACGAGTGGATCTTATTCAGATACGTTAACAAGTGTAACAGGTTGTGATTCAATTGTAACATTAGATTTAACTGTACATCCTGTTTTAACGACAAGCTTAACTGAAATGATATGTTTAGACGATGAATATTTAGTAGGTTCATCAGTTTATACAACGAGTGGATCTTATTCAGATACGTTAACAAGTGTAACAGGTTGTGATTCAATTGTAACATTAGATTTAACTGTACATCCTGTTTTAACGACAAGCTTAACTGAAATGATATGTTTAGGCGATGAATATCTAGTAGGAACGTCTATTTATACCTCAAGTGGATCTTACACAGATATATTAGTGAGTATAACAGGTTGTGATTCTATTGTTATGTTAGATTTAACTGTAGATCCTGTGTTAACGATAAGCTTAACTGAGAGTATGTGTTCAGGTGATGAATATCTAGTAGGAACATCGATTTATACCTCAAGTGGATTTTACATAGACACGTTAACAAGTGTAACTGGTTGTGATTCTATTGTCATGTCAGACTTAACTGTACATCCAGTATTAATAACAAGCTTAACCGAGAGTATGTGTTCAGGTGATGAATATTTAGTGGGAACATCAGCTTATTCAATGAGCGGATCTTATTCAGATACTTTGATGAGTACAACAGGTTGTGATTCTATTATTACATTAGACTTAACTGTAGATTCCGTATTAACCACAAGCTTAACCGAGAGTATGTGTTCAGGTGATGAATATCTAGTAGGAACATCGGTTTATACCTCAAGTGGATCTTATTCAGATACGTTAGTGAGTACAAAAGGTTGTGATTCTATTGTTATGTTAGACTTAACTGTAGATTCCGTATTAACGACAAGCTTAAACGAAAGCATATGTTCAGGCGATGAATATTTAGTAGGTACATCGGTTTATACCACTACAGGAATGTACTCCGATACCCTTTTAAGTGCCATAGGTTGCGATTCTATCGTCATGTTAGACTTAACCGTACATCCTGTATTAACGACAAGCTTAACCGAGAGTATGTGTTCAGGTGATGAATATTTGGTTGGAACATCAGTTTATACTTCAAGTGGATCTTACACAGATACGTTAGTGAGTACAACAGGTTGTGATTCTATTGTAACATTAGATTTAACAATAAATCCAGCCTTAACAACAGTCTTAACGGAAAGCATTTGTACAGGAGATGAATATCTAGTAGGAACATCGGTTTATACCTCAAGTGGATCTTATTCAGATACTTTGATGAGTACAACAGGTTGTGATTCTATCATCATGTTAGACTTAATCGTACATCCTGTATTAACGACAAGCTTAACCGAAAGCATGTGTTCAGGTGATGAATATCTAGTAGGAACATCGATTTATACAACGAGTGGATCTTATTCAGATACTTTGATGAGTACAACTGGTTGTGATTCTATCATTACATTAGACTTAACTGTAGATCCTGTGTTAACCACAAGCTTAACGGAAAGCATTTGTACAGGAGATGAATATCTAGTAGGAACATCGGTTTATACCTCAAGCGGATCTTATTCAGATACGTTAGTGAGTACAACAGGTTGTGATTCTATTGTAACATTAGATTTAACTGTACATTCTGTGTTAATGACAAGCTTAACTGAAAGCATGTGTTCAGGCGACGAATATCTATTAGGAACGTCTATTTATACAACGAGTGGATCTTATTCAGATACGTTGATGAGTACAACAGGTTGCGATTCTATTGTAACATTAGATTTAATCGTACATCCTGTATTAACGACAAGCTTAAACGAAAGCATATGTTCAGGCGATGAATATTTAGTAGGTACATCGGTTTATACAACGAGTGGATCTTATTCAGATACTTTGATGAGTACAACAGGTTGTGATTCTATCATCATGTTAGACTTAACCGTACATCCTGTATTAACGACAAGCTTAACCGAAATCATATGTTCAGGTGATGAATATCTAGTAGGAACTTCGGTTTATACAACGAATGGATCTTATTCAGATACGTTGATGAGTACAACAGGTTGCGATTCTATTGTAACATTAGATTTAATCGTACATCCTGTATTAACGACAAGCTTAACCGAAATCATATGTTCAGGTGATGAATATCTAGTAGGAACTTCGGTTTATACAACGAATGGATCTTATTCAGATACGTTGATGAGTACAACAGGTTGCGATTCTATTGTAACATTAGATTTAATCGTACATCCTGTATTAACGACAAGCTTAACTGAAAGCATGTGTTCAGGTGATGAATATCTAGTAGGGACGTCAATTTATACAACGAATGGATCTTATTCAGATACTTTGATGAGTACAACAGGTTGTGATTCTATCGTAACTTTAGATTTAACTGTACATCCTGTATTAACGACAAGCTTAATCGAAAGCATGTGTTCAGGTTATGTATATCTAGTAGGAACATCGGTTTATACAACGAGTGGATCTTATTCAGATACTTTGATGAGTATAACAGGTTGTGATTCTATTGTAACATTAGATTTAACAATAAATCCAGCCTTAACAACAGTCTTAACGGAAAGCATTTGTACAGGAGATGAATATCTAGTAGGAACATCGGTTTATACCTCAAGTGGATCTTATTCAGATACTTTGATGAGTACAACAGGTTGTGATTCTATCATCATGTTAGACTTAATCGTACATCCTGTATTAACGACAAGCTTAACCGAAAGCATATGTTCAGGCGATGAATATTTAGTAGGTACATCGGTTTATACAACGAGTGGATCTTATTCAGATACGTTGATGAGTACAACAGGTTGTGATTCTATCATCATGTTAGACTTAACCGTACATCCTGTATTAACGACAAGCTTAACCGAAATCATATGTTCAGGTGATGAATATCTAGTAGGAACTTCGGTTTATACAACGAATGGATCTTATTCAGATACGTTGATGAGTACAACAGGTTGCGATTCTATTGTAACATTAGATTTAATCGTACATCCTGTATTAACGACAAGCTTAACCGAAATCATATGTTCAGGTGATGAATATCTAGTAGGAACATCGGTTTATACAACGAATGGATCTTATTCAGATACGTTGATGAGTACAACAGGTTGCGATTCTATTGTAACATTAGATTTAATCGTACATCCTGTATTAACGACAAGCTTAACTGAAAGCATGTGTTCAGGTGATGAATATCTAGTAGGGACGTCAATTTATACAACGAATGGATCTTATTCAGATACGTTGATGAGTACAACAGGTTGTGATTCTATCGTCATGTTGGATTTAACGATTACAACAGTTGATGTATCTACAATGGTGTCAGGAAATACGATTATATCTAATGAAACGAATGGAGTATATCAGTGGGTAGATTGTGATAATGGTAATAATTATATTGCTGGTGAAACCAATCAAAGTTTTACTCCAGTAACCAATGGAAATTATGCTGTATTAGTTTCTGTTGATAGTTGTGAAGCATATTCTTCCTGTGTTCATATATCTACCATAGGTGTTGATGAACATACATTATTAACGGAGGTCTCTATTTACCCTAATCCAAGTAATGGTAAGGTGAATCTTCATTTAAGAGAACTTAAAGATGTGCATGTTAAAGTAGTAAGTGTAACTGGGCAGTTAGTTTATAGTAGGGCAAATATTAATAAAGCTTTATTTCAATTTAAGCTAAATGTAGAAGTTGGTGTTTATTTTATAGAAATATATGATAAGAATAATAACGTTCGACGTTTGAAATTATTGATAAATTAAACATTTAATGTCATTATGTAAATAGGTTTACGTTATACTTTAAGTATAACGTAAACCTATTTTTTTTGCGCTAAGTTTCTACCTAATAAGTAAATTATGAAGAGAGTTTGAGCCTGGTTTAGTAGAATAACTGTTTAGCTTGGAATATCAAAAGGGTATTCACCAGACCAAAACGGCAATACCCTTAATTGAGGCAATTTAATCTAATAATTGAGTTTTAATTTATTGGATTAATAGTAGAAAATTGATAATAACACATGTTTTGTTTATAAACACTTAATATCTAAAAAAAATATTCAATTTACTCTACGTTGTTTATCAGTGTATTATGATGTATTCTAAAATGATAATTAAAAAAAATGACAATAAATATCATATAGTAAGGAATCCTTACTATATTTGTATCAGCACTGTTGCTATATCATTTATAAAATTAAAAAAAGATGAGTAAGTCCATTTTTTATCACGCAGGATGTTCAGTATGTATTAGTGCAGAACACGACATTATTGAGTTGGTTGGAAAAGATCAAGTTGAAATTGTAAATATTGGAGAAGTTAGAAATCGAATTTCTGAGGCAGAGCAAGCAGGAGTAAAGTCGGTACCAGCTTTAGTTACGCCATCTGGAAATGTTTTGCATTTAAATTTTGGTGCATCAATGGCGGATGTTAAAGGGTAGTGGTTTAATCTATAAAGTTAGGAATCCTAATAAGAGATTCCTGGCTTTATACTATTCATAATAGAAACAGATTTATTAAATATAATAAACTTTGCAAGTACACACCAAACAGAAAATTCGCGAGGATTTTCAGAAGTAGGTAAGAACCAGCAATTACTTACAGCCATTGTTGTAGGTAGTGCTTAATTATTCAATTTTCTCAAGTCGTATTTTAAATTCGTTTTCACTTTTCATATTGGCATACATTCCCATATTATTGTCTTTGTCCGTTTCTGTATCCATTATTACTGTCATCGTTAATTGAATGTCGGCACCAACAAAATATTGATTTTTTAAATCAAAGTAATATGTTCCATTTCCAATAGATGAGCTTTTATAAATTCCATTTAATTCTTCAGGAATTTCAAGATTTGAGATATCAATTCTGCTTTTTAATACAGCACATTTTTTTTCTTCAAAATTTTCCATTCCGACGAATTCGAGTGTATTGAAACCTTTTACAAATAATCTCGAACCGTTCGCGTTGAATGGCATTTGCATTTGGATTTTATCTTGTTCACCAATTTTTAGATTTTTTGACGGTAAAGGAAAAATCAAATCAAATATTATGTTATGATTATCAGTTCCAAAAGTTCCGTTTGGTTTCATATCCTGAATAACACTAACAGGTGTAGTATTTGACATAGTGTCTTTTGCAATTCCATTTTCATCAAGCATAATCATATCCATTTTTAGATTGGTTAAACTTAAATCAGCAAGATTATTTTGTTTCACTCTTACGTTTAAATTTCCACTTCCAATAATGTTTGATTTATTCGCAGTTCGGTCTTTGTTCATTTTATTTTGTTTTTAACCGTTTGCGAATAGGAATAAATATATATTTTTTGCTCGCTGAAATCCCAAGTAAATTCTTTTTGTTCAGATTTATTATTTTGATTTCCACAACTTGTTAAAATCATTAATATTAATCCGAATAATATTTTTTTCATAAATGTTTGTTTTCGAGTCATCTACAACATCCCCGCATCCCTGCAGTAGGCTTGGATAGCGCTTATTGCCGTTGAGTTTATTGTCAGCCTCCTTTTTTTTGCTTTCAAAATTATTTCGTCTTTGTCAAATCTAAGAACTGAATTTTATTTTTTAAAAGCTAAAATATATTTAACCTTTTAAATCTTATATTCTATTTCGCCTAAATATTTTATCTGAAATTTTTCTTCTTTGTAAGATTTAGGAGAATTGATTTGGGATTCTTCTTTGTCATAACTTACCATAATTATGGCATTTATATCTTCAATGTTTTTCATTGCTAATTTACTTTCAAAAATATTCATCCATTTGTCTGAGTAGGAATAATCTCCAAATTTTTCCTTTATTGTTTTTTCTGACTCTTCAAAACCTATTTCTAAAAAATCGTGGTCTATCCATTTTTCATTTTGACTTTCTGCAAATCTTGAAATAGGTTCTTTATCATTATTTGAATATACTTCATTAAAAAAATTATTAAATACATTTTCATTTTCAAACTTTCCAACCCAAAATTGATTTTTCTTTTTAGACATGTTTTTTTTTAATTTTTTTTAATGGATGCTAACGTTTAGTATATGGCAAGTAGGGTGGTCGAAAGCGATAAGCTTTCAAGTTTGCATTGTGCCAAAACGTAGTAATTTGTTTTTAATGTATTCATTTTTAAAAGCCAAAATAAAAATTTGACGAACTTAGTAAATATACACTAACATTTGAATTAAGTACAAAACCCGTATTGTTTATAGTTTTTGTTGCCATTAGTGCTTTTTTATCTACTTAATGTTTGGTATTTCTACCTTTGTTGGTAGAGTAAGTTAAGACAAAACTTATTTTAGCAGTTATGAAGAGAAGTACTTACGAAGAATCCTTTAAGTTAATGATAATGGATTTATACAAAGGCGGACAATCGATGTCTAGCTTATCGTCTGAATATTCAATAAATTTGAATATGTTATATCGTTGGCGTCGAGAATATTTAAACCCAAAGCGTCCCAGTTTTACGGGCAGAGGCAATGCAGCTTTGACTGATGAACAAAAAGAACTAAAGCATTTAAAAGAAAAATTAAAAGATGTAACCATGGAACGTGACATCTTAAAAAAGGCAGTAAGCATTTTCTCCAAGAAAGACAGAACAGGTACGCTATAATTTTGGAATATTCAGCAACCTATTGTGTCGAGAAGATGTGTAAGTCTTTAAATATAAGTTCTAATGCGTATTATTCATGGAAACGTAGGCTAGATATAGAACGTTCTAGCATCACAATAGAATTAAAAGAGTCTATTCAAGCGGTTTATGCAGAAAATAGAGGATTGTACGGAGCTCCTAAACTCCAAAAAGCTCTAGAGAGAAAAGGTGTTTTTTACTCGAGGTCTTATATTTCTAGATTGATGAAAGAAATGGGGCTATATTCTAAGACACGTAGGAAATTTACTAATACAACGGACTCAAATCATAGTCATAGAGTAGAAGAAAATCATTTAGATCGGAATTTTGAGGTATTAGAACTTGGGAAAGTATGGGTATCGGATATTACTTATATCAAAGTTAATCAGACCTGGCAATATTTAACTACAATGATTGATTTAGCAGACCGTAAGGTTGTAGGGTGGTCTGTAAGTTCTAATCTAACAGCTACAGATACTGTTATTACAGCTTGGAAACATGCGCGATTAAATCGAAATATAGAAGATGACTTTATATTACACTCGGATCGTGGAGTACAATATACATGTGATGATTTTAAACAGATTATTAACTTAAATACAAAAGCGAAACAATCTATGAGTAGAAAAGGAAATTGCTGGGATAATGCCGTTGCCGAGTCTTTTTTTAAAACAATTAAAACTGAACTATGCTACCTCATTACATTTGAATCTAAGAAACATTTGGAGACCGAAATCTTTAAATATATGAACTGGTATAATAACTCTAGATTACACTCTACTCTAGACTACAAAACACCTACCGAAAAAGAACAAGAATTAAGATACAAACAAATTAAACGAGTGGCTTAACTTTTTCTACCAAATTTTGTAGGAATATCAGTTTCTATTTCACTTCTCGATTTTAGTTTTTTCATTAGTGTAAATATTATTATTCCTAATAAAATGCTAAATCCAACTGTAACTTTTAATGTTCCTAAATTTGCTATTATGAAAACTATTGCACCAAGGCCAGGTCTCGAACCACTAAGTTCATATTGTGTTCCATTTTCAAGTTCAATTGCATAATTCATAGTCCATAAATAAATACCTGACGTAAATAACAAAGCAAAAAATTGAGTTTTTCCATATTTTAAAACACTTGGTAATTCAGAATTATATTTAAAATTAGAGTTATCCTCTTTTATAAAATCAAATATCTCCTTTTTTGTATTTTCATTCTCAATTATTAATTCATCCTCAGAGTCTTTTCCATAAAATATTTTGATTTCATTTTTCCCGCTTTGATTTTCAATTTTCCTGACGTATGAATATGGAATACTAAAAAGATTGTCTAAAAAAGTCAGATTTGTTGAATCTGAGTTAAGTCTATTCAGCTCTTCTTGTTTAGGATTTCCTTTATAAATACAATTGTCTTTTATAAAAATCAATTTATTAGACTTAGAGTCTTTTATTTTCCAAAATTTCTGCATTTTCTTTTTTTTGGTATTAATGGCAATGGGCTTGTATATGTTTTGTCACGTGTTTCAATCAATTAATTTTACACGGTGTTGTAGCTTGTTTTTTCTTTCAATAGTGTTTTTTTATCCCTAAATAATCAATGAGATTAAAGAATATATCGTTAAATACAATTCCTGAAATCAAGGTAAATATTATACTCAGTAGAAATACTTTTGAAATATATTTGATATTCTTATTTTGATTTTTTTCTGTCGCAAGATGAATTCCAAAAGGTACAAATACCATAAAAATCGGAATTCTAAACGCAGGACTCAATCCCCAAGCTTTTCCTTCAATAATATAGATCAGAGACATGAGTCCAAAGAGAATTAAAGAGGTGATTAATCCAAGTGTTAATTCTTTCCATCCAACTGATTTTAATCTAACAAGTTTAATTGATTTCACTAAAGCTATTATTCCGACAATCAATGCACCTAGTAGAAAAGGTAATATTATTATTCCCATTAAAGTTCAAAATTATTTTCGATTAGTAACTCTTTCAAAGTATTGTTTTGTAGTTGATTCATTTCTCAAATTGGCTACAACGGTTTAGTATAAGAATAGTAAGGGGTAAAATGTACTTACTTTTCGATTTGGTTGACTTTGTTAATATGTGTCAACTTTGGATTGGACACTTAACCCTTATTATTTTTACACCTTGTTGGCCGTAGTTTTATCCATAGAAGACGGTTTTTATTGGATTGTCTTTGATATAATCTTTTGTCGTTTTGTCAGGGTAAATATGGGACTCATTATTGTTAATTCCTTTGCAAATTCCAATTGCTATGTTCTTTGGTGTAGACTTTTCTGTTTCCGTTTCTTCAGGTACCATACTCGTATCAACATAACCAATATAAGTGGCCATAACTTTGATATTTCTTTCTTCTAATTCCTCTCGAATTGTTTCAGTCAGTACATGAGAGGCTGATTTAGAAGCACAATAAGTTCCAAGTCTTTTTACAATTGCTAAAGCTCCAAGAGATAATATATTTACTATACCAGCGTCTTTCAATTTTTCTAAGTTCGGGAGAAACGAATTTATCATATCAATCAGTCCGATATAATTTACTTTCATTTCCATTAGGCAGCTTGACTACTTTTTTCGGCAATAAAAGGGACTTTAAATTCCACGCCAGCATTGTTAATCAACAAATTTGTGTCAGAGCATTCTTTAGCACATTCGACAATTTGTTTAGGATTTGTAACATCCAACTCCACAGGGAATACATTGTCATAATTTTTAAATATATGATCTAGGTTTTCTAATTTAAGTCCAGTTGCATAGATTTTTTTTGCCCCTTGTTTCAAGCATTCCTCTACTAATGCCGTTCCAATTCCTCCATCTGCACCTGTTATTAAAATTGTACTGTTTTTTATTTTAGTCATTGAGTTTCCGAGTTTGTGTAATTACTGCCAACGTTTAGTATATAGCAAGTAGGGCAGTAGAAAGCGATATATTTTCAGGTTTGCACTTAACCCAATCTTTGATTTGGTTTTTTACTTTTTAACTATACTAAATGCCAAATTAAAGGTTTGTCGGACTTTGTTAATACACACCAATTTTGGGCCTGGCACTTAACCCTTATTATTTTTACACATTGTTAGCAGTGTTGTTTTTTATTCTGCAATTCTACCTTGTAACTGAAACATACCTGTTAATTTCATCCCTTTTTGGAGTTCTGAAAAACGCATGTTTTCTTTAGTCACGAAAATGTCTATTGTGAAAAAATCTTTAACGTCTGTATTTGTGATTAATCTGACATTTAATAAGTATCCTTTAAGGCTTTTGTCCTCTAGTAAATTACTTTCCTTAAAATCTTCTAATTGTCCTATAAAATCAAAGCAAGCATAGTTTGGCAAATCATTGTTAGGCATATACGTTGTGAAATTTTTGCTATATTTTGGCTCACTATCCGATTTTTCTTCTTTGTAAATGTCTAAAACAAATGCAATACCGCTTAAGTTTAAATCAATATTTTTTTGAGACTGATATTTTTCTTTGTTTTCAGCATAGTCTGTAGCTAAATACCAAAGTCCAAACGTGTCTCGTCCACTTCCTGAAATTATTGCTTCAAGATTGTCAACGTTTTCCCACTCAACAATTTCTTTGGTTTCAAAATTCAACTTATAATTCGTTTTTACGACAGGTAATATTGAAATAGGCTCTTCATTATGTGTAATTGTTTTAAAATTCACATCTTGAAATTCAATTTCAGAAATAGATAAATTATTGTTTTTTAGCTTAGGTTCTTTCGTTATAGCCTGAGCAAAGTATTCTTGAAGAATTCTACCGCCATTAGGTTTTCTATATGTTTCAAAACCAAAAATTCCACACCAAGTATTACTTAATTCTTGATTATTAGCCTTTTTGATTTTAATACCAACTTTATTTTCAAAACTTGGGGGAGTAATTTCGTTTATTTCTTGAAAATAGTTTTTTCCTTTTATTGTTTTTGTGTTGAATATCAGATTGTTTTCTTCTGGTGTTAATTTATTGAAATTTTTAAATTTAACTGTTTCTCCTTCAAAATAATAAGGTAATCCTAATTGACCTTTTTCCATGTTCTCAAAATTATATGAGATTGAAATAGCCTTTAATTCTTCAACACTATTAGCAATCTTATGATTATCATTATTGTCAAATTGTGAGTGGTACAAAATTGAATATGATAGAATTTCTTTATTTGCTAATTGTTTTTCAAATCGTTCTTCCATTTTAACTATAACCTCTTCTGCTGAAAGTGAATAAGAATTGTCTTTACCCATAATATATAAGAATCCTACAATTTCTCCATTTGGTTTTTCAAAAGCTGAAATTGGGGCATAATTCCCTTGAGTTTGCATACCTAAAAATGATACGATATACTCACTGTATTTATTTATAGAAAGAAACAAATCACTTTTTGTTCCTTCACTTTCTTTAGAGTTGTCTTTTTTGTTTTTCAAAAAGTCAAATATTCCCATTTGTTTTAATTTGTTAAGACCGCTAACGTTACATATATGATTAGTAGGGTAGCAGGTTCGTATTTTCGTTTTATTACTTAGCTAAATATAAATATTTTGCTTTAACTTCTCTTTTTAAAGCCAAATTTAATAATTTGGCGGACTTTGAAATAATTACAGAACTTTGGACTTAGCACTTATTAGGTTTGTTTATACACCGTTTTAGCAATAGTTTAATTCCATCCAGGTCCTAATTTTTCAAAATCTTCCTCCGCCAAAACATTCCAATCAGAATGTTCTAAAGGGTTATCATGTTTATGTACTAATTCAGACCTTTTTAAAAATTCATTTTACCGTTCAGGATTCAAGTATGA
>CBDEVQ010000003.1:0-12750 GCA_965243605.1 Flavobacteriales bacterium | reverse complement strand
AAAAGACTATCCAATTCATATGAAAAAAGAATTAACAGCTCAACTAGTTTCTTTAAAAAAACAAAATTTAAAGGCTTCTGAATACGCAAAAAAGTCTATTGATGAGCTATTTTCTGCATCAATTTTCAAAAATTCAATTATGAAGCAGAGTACTATTTCAGAATCAATTATTGCAGTTAATGAAGGTGATTGGAATTTTAGTGTGAAAAAACTTCCAAGTCGTGTTCAACTTTCTTGTGTCTGTGGAATTGTTTGTACAGATGTTAATAATGACGGAAATTTAGATATTATTATGGCAGGAAATAACTTTGAATTTAAACCTCAATACTCAAGATTAGACGCTAGTCATGGTTCTGTTCTACTAGGTGACGGATCGCTTGATTTTAAATGGCAGAATTACAATACCTCAGGTTTTGTCATAAAAAATGAAGTAAAGCATCTAAAAACTATTAGTGATAAAAGTGGTAAAACATATCTATTGGCAGCAATTAATAATGAAAAACCAAAATTATTTTTGATAAATGAATAAAAAGATAATCATAGTTGTTTTTTCAATACTCTTTTATGCATGTAATAAAAAAGAGCTGCTATTCAAGAATCCAACATCTCAAGAGACAGGGTTGGTTTTTGAAAACAAAATTACTCCGACTGATGATCTAAATATTCTTGATTATTTATACTATTACAATGGAGGAGGTGTAGCTCTTGGTGATATAAATAATGACGGGCTCACAGATATTTTTCTTTCTGCAAATCAAGAAAAAAACAAACTTTTTATAAATAAAGGAAATTTAAAATTTGAGGATATTACCAACAAAGCTAATGTTTCAGGAAATAGTTCATGGAATACAGGAGCAGTAATGGGAGACATTAATGGAGATGGCTTATTAGACATTTATGTGTGTGCTGTAGTTGGTGTTAATGGATTTTATGGGTACAATGAACTATTTATCAATAATGGAGATGAAACATTTACGGAAAGCGCAGAAAAATATAAATTAGATTTTGATACCTATAGTTCTTCTGCAGCATTTTTAGATTTTGATTTAGATGGCGATTTAGATATTTATTTATTAAACCATGCTATTCACACTCAAGAATCTTTTGGTAAAGCAAATTTACGTTATAAAGAGAAATGAGCAAACTGGAGACAAATTACTTAGAAATGATGGAGGGAGCTTCACAGATATAAGCGAAGCTGCTGGAATTTTTGGTGGAATCAATGGTTACGGATTGGGAATTTCCATAGCAGATTTTAATCAAGATGGATATCCTGATATATATGTTGGTAATGATTTTCATGAAGATGATTATTACTACATAAATAATGGAGATGGCACCTTTTCTGATCAATTAAAAAATTACTTTGGACATACTACTAGATTTTCTATGGGGAATGACGTAGCTGATATTAATCATGACGGATTACCCGATATTATTTCTTTAGACATGCTTCCAGAAGATGAAGAAGTTCTTAAAACATCCGAAGGAGATGATAATATTCAAATTCAGAAACTAAGAACTCAAAAATTTGGGTATCATTACCAGTTTACTAGAAACATGCTGTATGTAAATCAACAAAACTCTAGTTACTTAGAAACTGCCTTGCTAAGTGGAATTGCAGCCACAGATTGGAGTTGGAGTAGTTTATTTGCAGACTTTAACCAAGACGGAGAACAAGACTTGTTTATATCTAACGGAATTTCAAAAAGACCTAATGATTTAGACTTTATCAAATTTATTTCAAATGATCAAATTCAAAAGAAAATTGATAACACAAAGTTAGTAGATCAAGAGGCCTTACAAATGATGCCATCAGGAGAAGCTCATAATTATATATTTAAAGGAACGAAAAATTTAGAATTTGAGGATAAATCTGGTCAATGGATTTCAAATAAAAAAGGGGTGTCAGGAGCAACAGCCTTAGGTGATTTAGACAATGATGGAGATATAGACATGGTAGTTAGTAATATTGATGAAGAAGTTTCATTATATATAAATCAAACAGATAATCAATCAAATTATCTTCAATTAAAGTTTGACTATCCAGCACCTAATACTTTTGGTATTGGAACCAAAGTTTATTCATACCATGAAGGAAAACTACAATTTAAAGAATTGTATACAGTGAGAGGGTTCCAATCTTCTTCAGAACCAATGATACACTTTGGATATGGTTCTGTTCAACAAGTAGATTCTATTAAAGTGGTTTGGCCAAATAAAACATATCAAACTCTTAGAAACATTGCTATTAATCAGCAAATAGTTGTTAGTCCAGAAAAAACAAAACCTTTTAATTATAAAACTTTAATAAAAAAAGAGACACCAATCTTTAAAAAGGTTTCAAATAATCTAGGACTTAATTTTATTCATTCCGAAGATAATTACACAGATTTTAATCGTCAAAAACTAATTCCTTATCAAACATCAGATAGAGGTCCAGCAGTTGCAGTTGGTGATATAAATAATGATGGTAAAGATGATGTTTATTTTGGAGGATCTAAGTTTAATCCAGCTAAAGTTTATCTTCAAAAAGAAGGTCTTTATGAAGAGGAAAAGATTCAAATTTTTGCAAATGATTCCATAAATGAAGATGTTGTAGCTCTCATAGCAGATTTTAATAATGATTCCAAAAATGATCTTATAGTTGGAACTGGAGGTGCAGACTTTTATGATAACATGAAGCCTTTATTAGACGCCTATTTTATTCAAACTCATACTGGTTTTACAAAAGAGAAATTGCCTGAATATTTTGAAAATGCATCAGTTATTGAAGCAAACGATTATGATAATGATGGAGATTTAGATGTTTTTATTGGAAATAATTCTGTGTCAAATAATTTTGGAGCAATACCAAACAACTATATTTTAAAAAATAATAAAGGTTCTTTTTCTCTTCTAAAAAATCAGCCTTTTCAGAATATAGGAATGATTACTGATGCTATATGGGAAGATTATAATTCAGGGATGGTTTTACAGATCTTATTTTGGTTGGAGAATGGATGACTCCTAAATTCTTTAAAAATAACGAAGGGTCTTTTGAGGAAGAAACAATCATAGATTCAAAATTAAAAGGGTTGTGGCAACAGATTATCCCTTTTGATATAGATAAAGATGGAGATATGGATTATCTCCTTGGAAATTGGGGGAAAAACTCAAAATTTAAAGCTTCAAAAGAACATCCTTTACGAATGTATTATGCAGATTTTGATGGGAACGGCAGTACAGAAACAATTCTATGTAATTATAAAAATGGAGACCTATTATCCATTGTTAGGATTAGATCAACTTGCTAGTCAAATAGTAAGCTTACGAAAAAAGTTTACAACCTATAAAAGTATGGCTGGAAAATCAATTGATGAAATTTTTGAAAAATCAATTTTAAATAAAGCGACTATATTAGAGGTCCATACGCTTGCATCAGGGTATCTAAAAAATGAAAATAATAGATTTGAATTTGTGCCTTTTATAAACGAGCTTCAAGTATCTCCAATTTCTTCTTTTTTAGAGTATGATTTTGATTTTGATGGGAAAATGAAATTCTAGCAGCAGGAAATTATTTTGGTGTTACACCCTTTCATGGGAGATTCGACTCTTTTCCAGGAGCTCTTATCATAGATGAAGAGCAAGTTATCTTAGGAAATAAAATAGGATTAGATTTTAGCCTAAAAGCAGTAAAAAAACTTAAATATAATTAAAGTTAATAATAAACCATATGTTTTGGCTACTATAAATAATGATAAGGCTCAAGTATATAAATTAATTCAATAAATGAAGATTATGAAACAATTCAAAACTATTTTTCTAATAATAGCAATTCTTTTGGTATTGTTTTCTTGTAAAGAGATTTCAGCACCCATAGAAATTACTACAGATCATTTTCACACAGCTATAGACAAAGTAGTAGAAGTTATGATTCATGATATATTTTCTCCGCCAGTGGCTAGTAGAGTATTTGTATATCCAAATATAGCGGCTTATGAAATATTAGCTCAGAATGATTCTATCATATTCTTCTTTAAAAAACCAAATAAAACATTTTGGAGCGATCCCATCTCCAAATCAAAAGAAAAAAATAAATTATCCGCTTGCTGCAATTATTGCTCATATAGATTTAAGCAAACAATTGATTTTTTCTGAGGATAAAATTGAAAGACATAGAGATAGCTTATATAATGTTTGGGAAGCTACGAATCCAAGAGAATTTAAAGATTCAAAAGCCTATGGTTTGAAGTTGCATCATATATTTCATGATTGGATGAATAAAGATAATTATGCACAAACTAGAACCATGCCAAATTTAGTGTAGATTCTGAAGATGAAGGAAGATGGCAGCCAACACCACCATCATATATGGATGGTTTAGAACCTCATTGGAACAAAATTCGATCTTTTGTTTTAGACTCTGCAGACTCAATTTAAACCTGTTACCTCCACCAAAATTTTCAATGAATAAAAATTCTGATTTTTACAAAGAACTTGTCGAGGTATATGAGATTAGTAAAGAAATTACAAAAAAAGGAGACACCTCAGAGGAGATTGCTATTGCACAATTTTGGGATTGTAATCCTTATGTGTCTGTAACTCGTGGACATTTGATGTTTGCTGTCAAAAAAATAACCCCAGGAGCGCATTGGATTGGTATTACAAAAATTGCTGCTAAAAAAGAAAAAGCAGACTTTAATAGAACAGTTTTTGCTTATACAAAAACATCTATTGCCATTGCAGATGCCTTTATTAGTTGTTGGGATGAAAAATTTAGAAGCAATTTAGTAAGACCAGAAACATTAATTAACACCTATTTTGACGACGAATGGAAACCCATTTTACAAACCCCTCCTTTTCCAGAATATACAAGTGGTCATTCTGTTGTTTCTGGTGCAGCTTCAACTAGTATTAACCTCAATTTTTGGAGATAATTTTAGTTTTTCTGACGATACTGAACTTCCTTTTGGATTACCAATTCGAAGTTATAAATCATTTAAACATGCTGCAGACGAAGCTGCAATTAGTAGAATGTATGGAGGCATTCATTATAGAACTGCTGTAGAGGTAGGAGTAGGTCCAAGGAAGGAAAGTTGGAGAATTGGTTACTGATAAATTAACAATGTTAAATAACTAGAATATAACTATTTATCAGTTTTATGGCTTTAACATAATAAAGTAAAAATGAAAAAAATTAGTGCTATTGTAGGATTTCTTACAATCGGTTTTTTACTATGGTATTTCATTATTAAACCCTATGATTATTTAGTCACTTTTAAAGTAAAAACAACTGCAGGGACTATTAATCAATCTCTCAAACTTTGGAATACAAGTTTAGAAAACTCAAGTCCTATTCAACAAGAAAATCTTAAAAACTTAACACAGCAGATTATAATAAAAGACTCTACCTTCAATTATGATTGGTCTATAAGTTCGATAAATGATTCTATTTCTAAAGTAAATGTTTACGTAACAGACATGGATCATAGTTTTGCCAATAAAATATCTATTCCACTTTGGAACTACAGATTTTGAAAAAAGAACACAGAATACTATCACTGATTTCTATAGGGAAGCTAAAAGAGCACTTAAACAAAATTAGAGTACAAGTGTAATTGGCATAGATAGTACCAGAACTACCTATTGTGCCTATATTCCAATGAAAGGGTTGCAAATTGAAAAAGCCAGAGGGATGATGCAAAATTATTCCCTATTAACCTCCGTGTCTTTCTGCTGAAAATATTCAAATGAATGGAACACCTTTTGTTGAAATAACAAATTGGAATACACAAAATGATAGTATTCAGCTTATAATTTTTGTTTTCCTGTCATAAAAAGCGATTCTCTTCCCAATAGATCCACTTATTAAGTATAAACAATATAATGGAGTGAAAGCTTTAAAAGCTTCCTATAATGGAAACTATATTACCTCAGATAGAGCTTGGTATGCGTTGTTGGATTATGCAGAAAATCATGGCATAGTGGATAGCTAAAAAACCTTTGGAAGTTTTTTATAGCAATCCAAATTTTGGAGGTGATGAGTTACAATGGGAAGCAGAAATATTTACCTCCCTATTAAAAGAATAGTTTTTATTTGCCTTAAAGTAACTTATATAATTGATTAATGAGATTTTTAAATTAATTTATTCAAAAATAATAATATTTTTTATGTTTATGTGTTCAATTTTTTTCACTGAATAATTATACACTTTGTATTCAAGTAGAATTTAATACTTTAGTTTAAGTTTCTGAGTATAATTAAACTTTAAAATACATAAACATATAATGACTAATAACTCACTACAAGAAAGAAATTGGTGGAAAGAGGGGATTGTATATCAAATTTATCCAAGAAGCTTCAAAGACACCAGTGGTAATGGTGTTGGTGATTTAAGAGGAATCATTCAAAAATTAGATTATATAAAAAGTTTAGGTG
Source organism: Flavobacteriales bacterium (assembly GCA_965243605.1). Lineage (GTDB taxonomy): Bacteria > Bacteroidota > Bacteroidia > Flavobacteriales > CAJXXR01 > JBMYYR01. Next base: position 6,329 of record CBDEVQ010000003.1, on the reverse strand, counting down.
TTACCATGGTTTGGCTAAACCCTATTTATGAATCTCCAAATGATGATAATGGTTATGATATTAGTGATTATCGAGCTATTATGAAAGAATTTGGCTCTATGGAAGACTTTGATGAACTTCTTGAAGGCTTACACAAACGTGGTATAAAATTTATTATGGATGTAGTAGTAAACCATAGTAGTGATGAGCATGAATGGTTCCAACAATCTCGAAGTTCTAGAGATAATCCTTACAGAGATTATTATCATTGGTGGCCTGCTGAAAAAGGAAAACCAAATCATCGATGGAGTTTTTTTGATGAAAACAGTGATGCTTGGAAATATGATGAGCAAACAGATGCCTATTATCTCCATTATTTTTCTCAAAAACAACCTGATTTAAATTGGGAAAATCCAAAAGTGCGCCAAGAGGTTTATGATATTATGAAATTTTGGGCAGAAAAAGGTGTAGATGGTTTTCGTTTAGATGCTTTTCAATATGTAAGTAAGGATATTACTTTTCCTGCCTTTCCTGAGGGGTATGATGTAGATGTGCCAAGTGTGATTGAATATCATGGTATGGGACCTCATATACATAGTTATTTAAAAGAAATGAATGAACAAGTTTTGAGTAAATATGATGTCTTTGCGGTTTCAGAGGGGGTTGGAAGTACTTTACAAGATGCTCATGATTTAGTAGACAAGGATCGTAATGAATTGCAAATGGCGTATCATTTTGAAGCTACAGATATGGTTACTACTTTAGAGAAATGTACTCTAGCTCAATTTAAAGAATCATTTACAAAATGGGATAAGTCATTTGCTGAAAAAGGATGGATTGCTATTTATTTATCAAATCATGATCAATCTAGATTTATAAATCGATATGGTAGTGATAAGCCAGCATTTAAGGATTATTCTGCCAAGTTACTGAATACTTTTATTCTTTCTATGCGAGGAACACCCTACACATATTATGGAGATGAATTAGGGATGACAAATATTGGATTTACAAAAATTGAACAGTACAAAGACATTGCAGCTATCAATGGGTATAAAAAAGCCGCTACAGATGGTGAAGATCTGGATCACTATCTGAAAAAGTTAAATTTACTTTCAAGAGATAACGGTAGAACACCGATGCAATGGGATGACACAAATAACGCTGGATTTTCAAGTGAAACCCCATGGTTACCCGTGCATGAAAATCATACAACAGTTAATGTGGCTACTCAAGAAAACGACCAAAACTCTGTATTGAATCATTTTAGAAAAATGGTAGCATTAAGAAAAGATAATTTGTTACTAGTATATGGTAATTATGAAATTATTCAAGAAGAACATCCTACAATCTATGCTTACAGTAGAACTTTGGATGATGAGCAAATGAAAATTCTATTAAACTTCTCAGAATCAACATCAAAGATTAATTTACTTGACTTGGGTCTTTACAAAGAAGTTCTCATCAATAATTATAACGAGTTATTAATTGATAAAAACACCATCACATTACAGCCCTACCAAGCGGTGGTTTTAAGTTTTAAAAAACCAATATTTAATTAACCAATATGAAAATATCGAAACCAAGTTTATCCTTTTGGCAAATCTTTAATATGAATGTTGGGTTCTTAGGAATTCAGTATAGTTTTGGATTACAGCAAACAGCAATCAACCCTATTTTTTTATATTTAGGAGCTTCAGAAGATATGTTGCCAATATTAAATATTGCAGGACCAGTTACAGGGTTAATTGTTCAGCCAATTATTGGTGCACTATCAGATAAGACATGGTCTTTAAAATGGGGTAGGCGTAAGCCTTATTTTTTGATTGGCGCCTTACTTGGGAGTATTTGTTTGTTTATGCTTTCCCGCATAGCCCTGTTCTATGGTTTGCTGTTGGATTACTTTGGATTTTAGATGTTGGTAATAATGTTGCCATGGAACCTTACAGAGCCTTTGTAGGAGATAAATTACCAGAAAAACAATTGAGTTTAGGATACCAAATGCAGAGTTTATTTTGTGGATTGGGTACATTACTAGCTACAGGATCTATTCTGTTATTTCAATATTTATTTGGTGAAGAAGCAGATGTTGCAGGAACCATTCCACAATGGATTTATTATTCTTTTTATATAGGTGCTATTTTATCTTTAACCACCATTTTGTGGTCAGTATTCAAAACACCAGAAATTCGCTCCTTCCGAGGCGGAACTGAAAGAAATTAATAAAATTAAACACACTATCATTATTCAATAAAATGGTAAAACCTTTTATTGAGATAAGTGATGCAGTGAAAGAGATGCCAAAATTTATGTGGAAAATTGGGGCTGTATATCTTTTTCAATGGTATGCCTTATTTGTCTATTGGCAATTTTCAACACCGCTGTTCATGAAAACAAATGGGCTATTCCATCTCTGAAGCTGGATCTCAATCTGCAGCAATGAGTTTAACATACAACACAACAACGATGCTTATTGCTTTAATCTTAGTTCCTTTAACATTAAGGTTTGGAAATAAAAAAATGTATGCTATGAGCCTCTTTGGAACCGCTTTAGCCCTATTCTGTATTCCATTTATAACAGATCCTTTGCTCGTATTAATTCCAATGATTTTATTTGGGATTGGCTGGGCTGCCATGATGGGAATACCCTATACACTATGGTTTCAAAAATTGTTCCTCAAGAAAGAAGAGGGGTGTACATGGGAATTTTAAATATGATGATAGTTATTCCTATGGGTATCGAAACTCTAACTTTTTGGTCCTATCTACAAATATTTATTATCTGGATAATGCTGTTTTTGCAATGTTATTTGCAGGGGCATTTTTTGCAATAGCTGCCCTATTAGCTTTAAGATTAAACGAAACGTCAAACAAATAAATAAAACTGAATAAAAGCAGTAATAATGAAAATAAAAAATTTAGTAGTAGCACTATCAATTCTATTTTTTTCTTGCCAAAAAGATGCAGAGGTAAACAAAAATGACAAACTCATAGCTCCAATTTCTGATCAGGTATTAGAAACGGCAGTTATCTATGAGGCTAACATTAGACAATATTCTAAAGAAGGAACTTTTAAAGCATTTACAAAAAGATATTCCAGTGCTCAAAGAATTGGGTATTAAAGTAATTTGGTTAATGCCTATCAATCCAATTTCAGAGATTAAAAGAAAAGCAACGGATGGAACTTTTACTAGTGAAATTGAGGATAAAGAAGAACGTAAAAAATATTTAGGCAGCTATTATTCGGTTTCTGATTATAAAGCCATTAATCCAGAATTTGGAGATAAAGATGATTTTAAAGAGTTGATAAATACCGCTCATAATAACGGAATATATGTAATTGTAGATTGGGTGCCAAACCATACCGGATGGGATCATCCCTGGATTACAGCTCACCCAGAATGGTATACGCAAAATGAACAGGGCGATATCATAGATCCCATTAACCCTGATACTGGAAAATCTTGGGGATGGACAGATACTGCAGATTTAAATTATGATAACTTAGACATGCAGCAAGAGATGATTAAAGACTTAAAATATTGGGTTGCAAATTTTGATATTGATGGGTATAGAATGGATGTTGCTCATAAAGTACCACCTGTATTTTTTAAAGAAGCAATTGGTGAATTAAAAAAAATAAAGCCCATTTTTATGTTAGCTGAAGCAGAACAACACGAGCTATTTAGAAATGGTTTTGATATGCAGTATGCATGGGAAGGCCATCATATTTTAAATAGTATAGCTAAAGGAGAAGCTACTGTAAGTGATTTTGACACGTATATGAACAAACAAAATGAACTGTTAGAGGCTTCAGATTTTAATATGAATTTTTTGACTAATCATGATGAAAATTCTTGGAGTGGAACAGTTAAGGAGCGAATGGGAGCGGCTAGTGAAATTTTAACAACTCTTGTTTATACTATACCGGGAATGCCTTTAATTTATAGTGGTCAAGAATATGATTTGAATCATCGTTTAAAGTTTTTGAAAAAGATAGCATTCCAAAAACTAAAGGAGCCACATGGAATTTACTCACAAAGTTAGGAGATTTAAAAAATAATCATGCTGCATTTCATGGTGGTAAATTAGCAGCATCTTATGAACGATTATCTACTCAAAATGAAAATATAGTTGCTTTTAAAAGAAGTAAAGAAAATGAAGATGCATACTTTATAGGGAATTTATCTAATGAAGAACAAGTGTTTTCCATCAACTTAGAAGGTAATTATAAAGACCTATTGCAAAACAAAAATATCGAGTTTAAACTCGATAAATTAACGCTATCACCTTGGAACTATTATTTAGTGTCAAAAAATAAATAATGAGTAAGATAGTTTGTTTTGGCGAAGTGCTTTGGGATGTTTTCCCTACTGATAAAAAAATTGGAGGTGCTCCTTTAAATGTTGCTTTGCGTCTGTATTCCTTGAATAATGAGGTTGCTATAATAAGTGCTCTTGGAGATGATGCATCTGGAAAAGAATTAAAACTAGAACTTGAAAATTTTTCAATTTCTTATCATATTCAAAAAAATAAAAAATTTAAGACTAGTAGTGTAGTCGTTACCTTAGATGATAATGGTACAGCTTCATATCTAATCCACAAACCTTGCGCCTGGGACAATATTCAAGTGAATAATGAACTTAAATCATTAGTTAAAAACTCTGATGCTTTTATTTTTGGGAGTCTAGTAGCAAGAAGTAATACTTCTAGAAATACGCTTATAACACTTCTTGATATTTCAAAATTTTCTGTTTTTGATGTTAATCTAAGACCTCCTCATTACCAGATTAGTTCAATTCAAATTCTTATGAATGCAGCTAATTTTATAAAATTTAACGACGATGAACTCAAAGAAATTTCCAGTAGTCTTGGATGTCTATCAGCGTCTATTGAACAAACCATATTGTTTATTGCTAATAAAACAAATACAACGTCCATTGCTGTTACTCTAGGAAGTAAAGGTGCTATTCTATTTTTAAAAGAAAGATTTTTTATTGTAAAGGATATCAAGTTGAAGTTGCAGATACTGTTGGATCGGGAGATTCTTTTTTAGCAACACTAATAGATGCTTTACTAAAGGATGAAGATCCACAATTAGCTATTGATAAGGCATGTGCTGTTGGAGCTTTAGTAGCTAAAAATAAAGGAGCAAATCCAATGATATCAGAAGTAGAGATTGATGCTATAATGAATCAAGATTTACCATAAAATTGATACAATAAAAATAAAATTAAATAGACAAGCAGATAAAATCGATAAAAGTTTCTCGCTTTTATATACGAAGTATTTTCTGAATACATAGTTCCAAAAAGAGCTTTAATTTCTTTTATAAATAGCGGTTTAATATTGATTTTCCAGTCATTTGTTTGATAAACATATTTTTCTAAATTACTTCTGTAATAAGACAAGGGTAGTCCCCAAATAATAAAAGCGATGAGCCATATATTATTCTTAAAGAATTCTAGCATGGTATTATTTTTTTGGAAACCAAGGGATAAAGGCATTAGTAGATTCAATGTATTCTTTATATTCCGGCTTTGTTTTTTTCAATGATTTTTCTACATCTTAACCCCTGAAATATTAATAATTAAATAGATCATAGCGAAAGCACCAATTATATGCCAATACCCTCCAGAAGCTATCGAAAACAGTCCAAAAGAGAACCAAACTGTGGCATCACCAAAATAATTAGGATGCCTTGTATAGCGCCATAAACCAGTTTTAAGAATTGCACCTTTATTGGCTGGATTCTTCTTAAACTTTGTTAATTGATAATCACCAACAGCTTCAAATAAAAATCCAGTACACCAACATAATAGAGCAATATAATCTAAGGACATTTAGTTCATTAGTAGTAGTTTCTCCATGGATACCAAATAGAGGAAGAGAAACAATCATTATTAAGCTACCTTGTAAAAGAAAAACTTGAAAAAACTGAACCACCAATATCTGTCTGCTCCATAATGTCGCCTAAATTCTTGGTATCTAAAATCTTCAGGTTTTCCATAATTTCTTTTGAATAAGTACGCAGATAAACGAATTCCCCAAATGCTCACTAATACTAGTATTAGTATATTACGAGTGAAGATAACAGGCTCTAATATAAAGTAGGTTGCATTTACCACCACAAAACCCATTCCCCAAAAGGCATCAACAATACTCACATTTTTTATGGGAATACTTATTAGCCATAAAATGACCATTAAAAATAATATTACAGATAAAGCTATAAGAAAATTCATCAATAGATTTAGAAGTGTTATTAATTAAAAAGCACTTATTTTACTAACAGCATGATTATTAAACCAATTACTACACCTTTTATAAAGCATATCCAATATAATTGG
>CBDEVQ010000002.1:0-21669 GCA_965243605.1 Flavobacteriales bacterium | reverse complement strand
ATCCTAATAATACAACCGAAGAACATTTAAAGACTTTGGCAGATTTAGGGTTTTCTAGAATTAGTTTTGGAGTCCAAGATTATGATATTAAAGTGCAAAAGGCAATAAATAGAATTCAGCCCTACAAGCATGTTGAATATGTAACTGAAAAAGCCCGCGAAGTTGGTTTTAATTCTATTTGTCATGATTTGGTATATGGTTTATCTTTTCAAACTATGGAAAGTATTAAATTAACCATTAAGAATACATTAATTCTAAAACCTGAACGTATCGCTTTATATAGTTATGCACATGTACCTTGGATTAAAGGAAACGGTCAACGTGGGTTTAAGGATGGTGATATCCCAAAAGATAACGAAAAACGAGCATTGTATGAATATGCAAGACGAAAACTATTAGAGGAAGGGTATGAAGAAATAGGGATTGATCATTTTGCATTACCTCAAGATGAATTGTACTTGGCATATTCAGAAGATAGAATGCATAGAAATTTTATGGGATATTCAGATTCTAAAACTGAAGTGATGATTGGAATAGGAGTCTCTTCAATTTCTGATTCATGGAATGCATTTGCTCAAAATGAAAAATCGGTTGAGGCCTATTACAAGCTTTTAGAAGAAAATAAGTTTCCTGTTGTTAAAGGACACCTATTAAATAAAGAAGATTTAGAAATTAGAATGCACATATTAAATTTAATGTGTCATAATAAAACGACTTGGACAGAAACAACCATTTTAGATTGGGACATGATTATTGAACGCATGGGTGAATTAATTAAAGATGAACTTGTATCGGTTAACAATAAAGAAATAAAGATAAAGGACAAAAGGACATGCATTTATTAGAAACATATGTATGTGTTTGGATTTAAGATTGAAGCGTAAACAACCTAAATCTCAGGTGTTTTCTCAAACTATCTAATTTTCAGAATTATAAATATAACAAAGCGAATACGAAGGTATTTTTTGCTTACATTTGGATAAGTGTTTAATTTACATTAAATTGCTGTCAAATTTGCATACCTAAATCTTCGTACTATGAAAAAAACGTTTTATTATTTTTTACTTTTCGCAGGTGCAGCCTCACTTCAAGCACAAACTTTTGTTGGTACAACACCAGAATTAAAGAAACCCTTATTAGAGAAAATTTACAGGGGTTAATTGTGGGTTCTGTCCTGATGGAGACGAAATTATCAATAATCTTCATGATCAACATGGAGATGACCTTATTGTTTTTGCACATCATACTTTTGGAGCAGCTACTCCAAATTTTACTGCAGAATTTAGTGACTCAATAGCTACACAAGCAAAAGCAACTGGATATCCAGCAGGAAGTGTAAACCGTTTTGAATATGCGGCTTGGCAACAAAATCCAGGTGGAACAGCAGTAGGAAGATCGAATTGGGGTAATGCAGTTGGATTAGAAATTAATAAGCCTGCTTATGTGAATATAGCTAGTAAATTAAAATACGATGATATCAATAATAAGTTCTATATTGATATTGAAGCATATTATACAGGTGTACCAATTGGTGACCAACGTTTAAATGTTGCATTAGTACAAAACCATGTTTTAGGACCACAAAGTGGAGGTGAAATGGGTGATAACTATGAGCATAATCATATGCTTAGAGAACTTATTACAGGACAATGGGGAGAAATCCTTCCAACGGCTGCAAATGGTGCATTTATTGAAAAGTCATATGAAATGCAAATTCCAGCATCTTATGGACCAGTAAACTGTAATTCCAGAAGACATGGAATTAATTGTATTTATTACAGAAGGTACACAAGATGTTGCGAATGCTACACGTGCCGAAATAGAACCATACCTTCACCACGAAATTAATCCTTCTATTGCAGATAACGGAATTTCTATTTGTGGAGCAGATATAGAGCCTGTAATTGAATTAATGAATTTTGGTACATCTAATTTAACAGATGTTGAAATTACATATACAGTTAATGGAATATCTTATGTTCATAATTGGTCTGGAAATTTATCTTCTTTAGAAGTTGAAGATGTTGTGTTACCAGCTGTACCATTCGGAAATTTTGCAACGAATACATTTGTTGCTGAAATTACAAATACGAATAACCAAGGGCAAGACGGAGATGCAGACAATAACTTAATTGAACTTGAGTTTGGTCAAACTGAATACTTGAATGCAAATTCTCACTTATTATTAAAACTTGATGGTTTTTGGTAGTGAAAACAGAATGGAGATTAATTGATGAGGACGGAGCTGTTTATTATAATGGAGGTCCTTATGAAGATGGAACAATAGATGTAATTAGCGAAAGTTTTGATCTTGTAGATGATAAATGTTACCAATTCCAGATTAAAGATGCTGGAGGTAATGGATTAGCAGGAGGTCAAGACGAGGTTGGAACATACTACCCTCCAGGTTATTTTAAATTCATGAGTGGAACATTCGTTAAGCAAGAAACAACATTTGGTACTCAAGTAGGGCAATTTTTCTCTATAAACCAATCTACAGTTGGAACTTCTGAAATAGAATTAAATAAAATTAAAATATTCCCGAACCCAACAAATAGTTCATTTGAAATTGAATTAGGAATGCAATCTACAGGAGCAATTGAATATTCAATTACAGATGTTCTTGGAAAAGTAGTTGTTATTCATGTTGTTGATGGTCAAGGAGGTAAGAACGGAATTGTAGTAGATCATGGTCTACCACCAGGTATATATAGTTTAAATGTTGAATACGAAGGAAAATTTAGTCATGCAAAACTAATTGTACAATAATCAACAGAGACTACAAAGATTTTAAAAAATGTCACTACGAAAACGTAGTGACATTTTTTTTTGTTTAGGACATAGGTTTTATTACTTTTGTAGGAATTAGAAAGAAGAAAAATATTGACTATGGATTTAGGAAGGATGGAAATTGCTAAGAAAAAAATACTAGACGATTATAAATTGGTAGTTACAAGTAGAGAAACTTCTCTTTTAGGAAGAAAAGAAGTACTTACAGGTAAAGCTAAGTTTGGAATTTTTGGAGATGGTAAAGAGTTAGCACAACTCGCTTTATCTAAAGTTTTTAAAAATGGTGATTTTAGATCTGGATATTATAGAGATCAAACTTTAATGATGGCCATTGATCAATTAACTGTTCAAACATTTTTCGCACAATTATACGCGCATACAAGTATAGAGCATGAACCTGCATCTGGAGGACGTATGATGAATGGACATTTCGGTTCACGATCTTTAGACGAGAATGGGAATTGGAAAAATTTAATGAACCAAAAAAATTCATCTTCTGATATTAGTCCAACAGCTGGGCAAATGCCTAGATTATTAGGTCTAGCTCAAGCATCACAATATTATAGAACATATCCTGAAGCAGATGTAGATAATCATTTCTCTAATGAAGGGAATGAAATTGCATTTGGTACAATAGGAAATGCAAGTACATCAGAAGGGTTATTCTTTGAAGCTATTAATGCGGCAGGAGTAATGCAAGTACCAATGGTAATGTCTGTTTGGGATGATGGTTACGGAATTTCAGTGCCAGCAAAATTCCAAACAACAAAAGAGGATATCTCAAAAATATTAGCTGGTTTTCAAAGAAGTGAAACAGAGCAAGGATTTGAAATAATTACTGCACGCGGTTGGAATTATCTTGAACTTGTAGAAGCTTATGAAAAAGCAGAAAAAGTAGCAAGAGAAGAACACGTACCAGTATTAGTACATGTAAAAGAAGTGGACTCAGCCTCAAGGGCATTCAACGTCTGGTTCTCATGAACGTTACAAGTCGGCAGAACGCTTACAGTGGGAAGCAGATTTCGATTGTGTACTTCAAATGAGAAAATTCATTCTAGATATTGAATTAGCGGAAGAAGAAGAACTTCTTGCCATAGAAAAAGAGGCCGTTGCTCATGTAAAAGAAGCAAAAAGAGCAGCTTGGGATGCATATTTAGAAGATATTAAAGTAGAGCAGGCAGAAGCCGTTCAATTATTAAAAGAAGTAGCTGAAAAAAGCCCAAACAAAGTATTTATTCTTCCAATTGTAACAAAATTAGAAAAAGATAGAGAACCTATCCGTAAATTAATTTTCGAATCAATTAAAGCAATACTTCGTATTGTAAGAAATGAAGATACTCAAGAGATAAAGAATTTAAAGAAATGGTTAGCTCTAGAAACAGAGAATAACTACTTTAGATATTCAAGTTTCTTACATTCTGAAGGGAATGAAAGTGCAACAGCTATTGAAGAAGTTAATCCAGCGTATTCTGATGATGCCAAGCGTGTAGATGCACGTGTTATCTTAAAAGATAATTTTGACACCATTTTAGCTAACGATAAACGTGTTTTAGTTTTTGGTGAAGATGCTGGAAATATTGGAGATGTAAACCAAGGATTAGAAGGACTTCAAGCTAAACACGGTGTATTAAGAGTTGCAGATACAGGAATTCGTGAAGCAACAATATTAGGACAAGGTATTGGAATGGCTATGCGTGGTTTACGACCAATAGCTGAAATACAATATTTAGATTATTTATTGTATGCTATTCAAATCATGAGTGACGATTTAGCTACTTTACGTTACCGTACAATGAATGGTCAAAAAGCGCCATTAATTATTCGTACAAGAGGGCACCGTTTAGAAGGAGTTTGGCATTCTGGATCTCCAATGGGTATGATTATTAATTCGTTAAGAGGAATTAATGTTTTAGTACCAAGAGATATGACTAAAGCAGCTGGATTTTACAATACCATGTTAAAATCAGATGAACCTGCATTAATCATTGAATGTTTAAATGGGTACCGTTTAAAAGAAACAATGCCAACTAATCTTGGAGAATTTACAACTCCAGTTGGTAAGGTTGAGGTTATTAGAGAAGGTAGTGATATTACAATAGTATCATACGGATCTATTTTAAGACCAGCCATGGAAGCAGCTGCTGAATTGGAAAAAGTAGGGATTTCTATTGAAATTATTGATGTTCAATCACTACTGCCTTTCGATTTAGACCACGACATTGTAGAATCGTTAAAGAAAACCAATAGAGTATTATTCTTAGATGAAGATGTTCCTGGTGGTGCAACAGCATTTATGATGCAAAAAGTACTTGAGGAACAAGGTGGATATTACCATTTAGATTCTGAACCTGTAACGCTTGCAGCTAAAGAACACCGTCCTGCTTATGGAACAGATGGTGATTATTTCTCTAAGCCAAGTGTAGATGATATTTTTGATTGTTTATATGAAATTATGCATGAAGCTAATGCAGCTAAATACCCATCAATTTACTAAACAATACAAAACGTTTAAAGGCAGATTATTTCGATAATCTGCCTTTTTTTATGCTTAATAATTAATCTTATAAAAGACGCGTAAACGGATACGTGTTGCGTATTAATTTAATTATATTTGAGAAATTTTTATTTGTGAATACACCATTTTTATTAGCCAAAAAGTTAATCAAGTCCAAACTCGAAAAGGATAGTACATCTAAACCTATTATTAGGGTTTCTGTTGCTTCTATTGCTATTGGAATTATTGTTTTAATCTTGGCTATTGCTACTGGTAAGGGGTTAGAACATACTATTCGTACTAAAATGCAGGTTTATGCAAGTCCTATTCAAATATCACATTTAGACTATTATTCAAAATTTGATTATATCCCAATTTCGCCTGATTCTATCTTAGAAACACATTTTGAAAACGAAGACTACATTACGAGTTTTCACAAAGTAGCTTATCAGTCAGCCTTAATAAAGAATGGTACCGAAGTAAACCCCGTTGTTTTTAAAGGATACGATCAATCATTTGGTTGGGGAGCATTTGAAGGGTATTTAGAAAGCGGAAGGTTTCCGAACTTAAAAATTGATGATAAAAGAGGAAGTAAGGAGATATTAATATCTAAGCGTTTAGCCAAAAAAATGGGGTATTCGCTTAACGATAATATCTTTATGTTTATTATCGATCAAGAAAATCAAAAACAAAGAGTTCGAAAATTAACCATCGTAGGAATCTATAATGTTGGTGTTGTTGAATTTGATGATATTTATATCTATGGAGATTTAAGAGTGGTTCAAAAGCTTAACCGTTGGAAAGCAGGTGAATTTGCCGCTTGGGAAATTAATATTAATAATTATGATGATATTGATAATATTAATTTTCAAATATCGGATCTACTGCCTGTTGAGTTGAGAGCGAGACAAATAAGAAGTATTTATCCAAATATGTTTGTTTGGATAGATATGTTTGATACAAATATTTACATACTATTGGTCATAATAGGTTTAGTAGCCTCTATTAATATGATATCAACAATATTAATAAGTATTTTAGAGCGTACAGAAATGATCGGTGTCTTAAAATCTCTTGGGATGAATAATAAGAGTTTAAGATCCGTTTTTCTTTATTATATGATGTATTTGGTATCTAAAGGATTGTTTATAGGTAATATTATTGGATTAGGAATTTGCTACATTCAATACCAATATAAAATTATACCATTAGACGAAGAAAGTTATCACGTAGCGCACGTTCCTATTCACATTACATTAATAGATGTATTAGCATTAAACATATCAATAATTGGTATTAGTTTAATTGTTTTGTTAATTCCGTCTTTATTTATAAAATATATTCGTCCAGTTAAAATATTAAGATTCGGTAATTAATAATAACCTAAACCCGAGTAATATAATCGAGTAATTTTATGATCATTCTAAAAAAGGCGTTAATAGAGTAAATATCACTTTACTTCTATTTTATTCCTGCGTTCCTCTATAGTTTTTTTTTATTTAAGTGGCTTTTAAGAGATTTGTTTCAGACATTAACCTTATCAGAAGCAGGTGACTTGGTATACTTGTTTTTGGTTGTAAACGAAACAGCTTATGACAAATTTAAAACACATTTGGATGCTGGGTGTATTTAGCTTGCTATTTTCATTTACGGTTCAAGCCCACAATGGTCATCGTAATTGTAAAAAGAAAAAAAGAATAGCAGCAACACATTCTATTAATCGATTACCTGCAATCTACAAGGTAATACCCTATAAACACGTAAAATACTATAAGGTCAATAACCATTATTATATTGGCCAAGGCGGTAAATTTATTGTTGTTACTCCACCTCGCTCTGTATTAGTCATTAAATAACCCTCAATTACTTATGCTGTGCATATCTATTTTTTATAGGTGTGTATAGTTTTTACTTATGAAGAAAATTATACTTACCACAGCCATTTTATTAAGTTCTTTAGGACAAACAATATGGGCGCAAACGCTTTCAGGAAAAGCTTCTTACACAGCCAAATCTACGGTTAATATGGATTTTGGGAATAGACAAATTCCTGAAGACCGTAAAGCGAGAATGAAGAAATTCATGAATGATATGTCTACCAATGAATTTGAGTTGATATTTAACAATAATGAATCTATTTATTCCGAAGAAGAAGAGTTAGAACAAGGTTCTGATATGGGAAGAAATCATAGAGTTATGATGAAAGCTATGTTTAACCAAAGTTCTGGTGATTTCTACAAAAATACAACCGACGACACCTATATTAATAAACGAGATATTTATGGAAAACCATTTTCTATAGTGGATAGTTTAGAAAATTTAGAGTGGGAGGTTACGGATGAATTAAAAATGATAGGACAGTACACATGTTTTAAAGCAACAGCTAAAACAAAACAATTTGTACTCCCTGAAGTTCCATTCGGAAGGGGTAATCAAGGTGAACAACGCCCTGAAATGGAAGATTTGAAAAAGGAAACTGAAGTTACAGCTTGGTTTACCTTAGATATTCCAATAAATCAAGGTCCAGATAAATTTTATGGATTGCCTGGGTTAATATTAGAGGTTCAATCCGCACATCTTACCATTTTGTGTACTCGTGTAGAGTTAGATAAAGGAGAACCTCAAAAAGTAGATGCCCCTAAAGGTGGTAAACAAGTTTCTCAGGATGAGTTTGATGAGATCATGAAAATAAAAACGGAAGAAGTAAGACAGCAAATGCGTAATCGCCATAGAGGTAGAGTAGGAGGAGGACACTAATGAGAACGATAAAACCAATAATCTGGATCACTCTATTTTTAATAATGCCTTTTGCATTTGCTCAAAATATAGTTAAACTTACGGGGGTAATTTCTGACGATCTTGGAAAACCCTTACAATCGGCTAACATAATAGCATTTAATTCGGACGGTAATAAAATGGAATCTTACGGTATTACAAATGCCCAAGGTGCCTATAAGCTTACTTTAAAAACGAATGAAACATATAATATAAGAGCAAGTTTTATCGGTTTTAAATCCGATACGAGTATTGTTTCTTTAACAGAAAGTAGTCAGGATTTCACAAGGGATATTACGCTTTCAGAATTGGAAAATACCTTAGGGGAGGTTGTATTAGCTACAGATATTCCTATTATAGTAAAAGGAGATTCTATTGTATACCACGCCGAAGATTTTGAAAATGGAACCGAGAAAAAATTAGGGGATATTCTGAAAAAATTACCAGGAGTTGAAGTTAACGACGATGGAGAAATTGAAGTAGAAGGTAAAGCCGTTCAAAAAGTGATGGTAGAAGGAAAAGAATTTTTTGATGGCGATTCTAAATTAGCAGTCGAAAATATACCTTCTGATGCCGTTGAAAAAATTGAAGTCCTTAAAAACTTTTCCGAAGTAGGTCAGCTTAAAAACGTTTCCAATAATCAGGATAACATTGCGCTGAACATTAAATTAAAGAAAGGAAAGAAGAATTTTTGGTTCGGAGATATTACAGCCGGAGCAGGTGGTGATGGTAGACATTTAATTCACCCTAAATTGTTTTATTACAGCCCTAAAAAAAGTATTAATATTATTACGGATGTCAATAATATTGGAGAAATTCCTTTTACCAGAAGAGACTATTTTAACTTTACTGGAGGGTTCAGGAATATGAACAGCTCAACAGGAACAGCTTTAAACCTTACCTCAGATAATTTAGGATTTTCTTTCTTAAGGGATAATAGAGCCAAAGAGATAAATACAAGATTTGGAGCTGTGAATTTTGAGTATCAACTTAAAGAAGGCTTAGATCTTAATGGATTTTTTATTTACTCTGGGACAGAAAATACCTTACAAGAATATAAAAATACAGCCTATATTAATGATGGAATTATAGAAAATTCAGATAAAGAAGTTGTTCAAAATAATCAATTGGGATTAGGGAAGCTAAGTTTAGCATATAAACCAAATTCTCGTTTACAAGTGAATTATGATGTATTTGGAAAGCTATCAGATCAGACTGAAGAATCTAGATTGACTTCTATTTATAACGATGTAAATAATACAATAGACGAAATTAAAGAAGATCAGCCTTATTCTATACAGCAAAATGCAAATGCATACTATACGTTAAAGAATGAGGATATATTATCGGCTCAATTGCAACACTATTATGCGAAAGAAACCCCTTTATATTCGTCCACGTTTTATGATATAGATAACCCAGAAACAGATTTACCTTTCTATAATACATTTCCATACCAACTTAATCAAACTGATTATGGTTTAAATCAAGATAAAACAATTAAAACCAATAAGGTGGATGTGAAATTGGATTATTATTATATCCTAAATAAAAAGAGTAATCTAACCTTTACAGGAGGGCAGCTGTATACGACTCAATCGTATAATACAGGGATGTTTCAGACTTTAGACAACAATGAAAATGTAGATTTTGATGCTCCTCAATTTAATAACGATGCAGAGTATTCATTCTCGGATTCATATTTAGGAGCGAGTTATAGAATTTTAAAAGGGAAATTTATATTAAACCCTGCCCTTACTTTGCATAAATACCGTGTGAACAATACTCAAGATGGTACTGATCATTCAGAGAATTTAACCTTATTATCTCCTAATCTGTTTATTAATTATTCGTTTAAGAAATCAGAAACTCTACGTTTAACCTATAATAGAGTTGCACAATATGCCGATGTTTACACATTTGCTGAAGGATATGTATTAAACAATTACAATAGTTTGTATCAAGGAAATAGAGAAATTCAACACGGACTATATGATACGTGGAGATTAAGTTATAACAGTTTTAGTTTTTATAACGGAACGAATGTAAATGCGAACATTACCTACATCAATAAACAAGATCCTATTAAAAATAGTTTAGTGTTTGATGGAATTAATGCAGCGTCTGTTCCTTTAAACTCAACGGTTGCAGATGAAAGTTTGAGTACTTTTGGGCGTATAGATAAATCGTTTGGGAAGTTTAAACTAAGATTAAACAGTAGACTAAGCTTTAACAACAATTATAATGTATTAAACGATAAGGTAACAAAGTCTAGATCTATAACTCAGCGTCATCAGGCTAGTGTTCAAACGACATTTGATAAAGGACCAAATTTTGAAATTGGATACCAACATATTGTTGATGATATTGAAAATAATAGGGCAACCAATAGATTTACAACCAATCGACCATTTTTAAAAATGGAAACAATTTTGTTTAAAAATCTAACATTCACATCAGATTATAGTTTTTATAATTATTCTGATGAAGAAAGAAGTTTAAATACATATCAGTTTTTAAATGCGGATTTATACTATAACAAAGAGGATAGTCCTTGGGAATATAGATTGGGAATTACGAATATATTGGATACAAAATCGATTAATAACAGTTCTTTTACCGAGAACTATTCAACTACCACAGAGTATGTGGTACAGCCAAGATATTGGATTGTAACCTTGAAGTATAATCTTTAAATTCCGATTTTTTTTAACATAAAAAGGCTGAACATACATTATGTTCAGCCTTTTTATGTTTATAATAAATGAATCATTTTATTCGTCTGCAATAGTATATGTAATAGTAACTGATTCGTTAAGGTCTGCACTTAATGTTTGAAATTCTGCATCATCAAACGATAAGTTATATGTTAACTGATGTCCGTTGTTAATACCGTTTCCAGTATAAGCACTTCCAATTCCAGTAATAATAGTAGAAGAAGATCCGTTTGCTAACGTAATAGCAGAAGCATTAGGTGTTCCTTTTACTCCATTCCCGTTTCCAGCATCTGATCCAGCAGCAACCGTTAGAGTCATTCCTGTTGGTAAATCGTTCGTCATTCCTACAGTAACTTTTCTTGTAGTTTCTGCACTGGCTTTAATGTTAGAGTAGTTTAACCAAAGTGCTGAGTTAGATAAATTGAAGTCGAATGCATTACCAGCCTCAGTAATTGCTTCTGGAGTAAAGTTAATTCCGTTGTTTCCTCCAGGTCCTTCAATATCTAAGATACTCGTTGCTGGAATAGCGAAAGAAATTTGGTGACTATCATCTTGATCGTCTTGAGCAAATGCCATTGTACCTACTAATGCTAATCCTAATGTTAATGCAAACTTTTTCATCTTGTTTTGTTTTTGTTGTTAAACTTTGTTTTTGATTACATTACAAATATAGCAACAGTTTAAGGTAATAAATGGAGGTAAACACCTCATGAACACCTTCATTCCGACGAATGGTAATATTAGATCCATGAATGGAAAATGGAATTTATTAGATAACTGTGTTATATGGTTTTACAATAGAATAAGGTCCTGTGTGGAATAGATAATATCATTATTGCGACACTTTTCGTCTAATGTTACATAGATATTCGTATTCAGTATAACTTCCCCTCTTGAGAGGAGTTAGGGGTGTGTAAAAACGAACACGATTAAATTGTACAAATAATCTGTTCTCGATACACTTTTCTTCTTACGTCGTAAACCTCTCGAACTGACATTTCAACTTCCCCTTTTGAGAGGGGTTAGGGGTGTGTAAAAACGAACATTATTAAATCGTATCAGTAATCTATTCTCGATACACTTTCCTCCTAACATAGCAAACTACTCGAACTGACAAACGATTTATTAAAGTAAAACTTCATTCTGAGTAGTATAGCTCCCAATAGATCATAAGTTATAGTTAAACAAATCAATTCGGATTATTTAATCATTTTCTTTCTGAACAACCCTTTATCTGTTTTTACATTCACCATATACATACCCTTTGGTAGAAACTCAGTATCTATGGAAATGTTTGTTGATGTTGTAAAAGTCTGTTCAACCAGTTGCTTAGAGTTTACATCATATATTTCAATGGTCCCACTGTGTAATACATTCCCAAATGAAAAAGTAATCATATTAGTAAATGGGTTAGGAGTGCATGTAATATGTGTTTCCAACTCAGATAATCCAATAAAAGTTGTTGAACTGTTGGATGTTTTTGAACACAATCCATCATAAACTTCCACCGCATACACGCCATTTGTCTCTGGAGAAAAAGTAGATGATGTTTCACCAATAATAGGCTGTCCTGTAGATGCGTTTATCCATTGGTAGGTGTAATCAACTTGTGGATTATCATAACTCAGTACATTATTTGTATTGGTAATATCAAGGGCAATGGTATTGGTTTGAATGTCTAAATTCAGGTAATACATAGAATCACAGCCTTGTGCAGTGGTTGTTAAAAAAGGAAATAGCCCAGAGTTACTAACTATAATTGTATCATTTAATTGATAACTTTCCCCTTCACAAATGAGAGCTTCTAAAGTATCGCCATAAATTAAATCGTTAAATAAAAGTTGAACACCAATAATACTGTCGGTCCCTAAAGCTGTAAACAAAGAATCTATATAAACGCCTTCGGTAAATTCAAAGTTTCCATTAATCTCTAAACTATCCCCTTGGCAGATGTAATGGTTATATACCGGATAAAGACGAATGTTGTCGAAATACGTATTGCAGGTATGGGTATTCCCAATATGCACAGCCCCAAAACTATCGGTTTGTATTAATCGTTCAACATGAAATACTGAGTCTTCTGGAATGGCATACATATACTGCTCTTCATAATTTGGTAAATACCACCCCGTAGAATCTTCATAGTTTATACTAATGGCATTAGAATCGCAATTACCATCTGGTGTATAACGAACAAAATCGACTTCCATTCCAATATAGTCTGCATCCAAGAAAGTTGAATCCATATTTTTACCAATACCAAAATAAGTATATGTACCATATGCACCCCCATAAAGCCAATTGTTAGTTACTGAATCTTGATAATGTCCATTTGGAGCAGTAACTCCATATGTAAAAGGTAAGTTTAAATCTTGTTCAAAATCAGCTAAATAATGACTGAATTTCCAAGATTGATTCACCTTGTAATGTTGTCCTCCAATAATATGGAAATCATGTAAATATGTTGGATGAAAAAAATCTAATGTATCGTAAAAGAAATATTTATAATGTGTTCCTGATAAATAAGAATACTGATTTATTTGATATGTTTTTGATAGAAAATAGGTTGAAGTTGAATCATGATTTTCTAGCCCAAAACTAATCTCAAACATATGACTTAAAGAATCCGTACTTGAGCATGAATATAAAACAATTGCTTGGTCCGAATTACTGTTAACAGGGTTGATAAAGTGTGCTCCAACATTAAAATTTGATGTTATTTGAGCATATGATTCTGTGAATTCACCTAAAGCGAATAAAAGGTAAATAATAATGTTAAAAACTTTCATATTTAATACGTATTACAGGGTTGAACAATTCAATTCGGATTATTTAATCATTTTCTTTCTGAACAACCCTTTATCTGTTTTTACATTCACCATATACATACCCTTTGGTAGAAACTCAGTATCTATGGAAATGTTTGTTGATGTTGTAAAAGTCTGTTCAACCAGTTGCTTAGAGTTTACATCATATATTTCAATGGTCCCACTTTGTAATACATTCCCAAATGAAAAAGTAATCATATTAGTAAATGGGTTAGGAGTGCATGTAATATGTGTTTCCAACTCAGATAATCCAATAAAAGTTGTTGAACTATTGGATGTATTTGAACATATTCCATCAGAGACTTCTACAGCATATACGCCATTTGTCTCTGGAGAAAAAGTAGATGATGTTTCACCAATAATAGGCTGTCCTGTAGATGCGTTTATCCATTGGTAGGTGTAATCAATTTGTGGATTATTATAACTCAGTACATTATTTGTATTGGTAATATCAAGGGCAATGGTATTGGTTTGAATGTCTAAATTCAGGTAATACATAGAGTCACAGCCTTGTGCAGTGGTTGTTAAAAAAGGAAATAACCCAGGATTACTAACCAGAATTGTATCATTTAAATGATAATTTTCCCCTTCACAAATAATGGCTTCTATGGTATCGCCATAAATTAAATTGTTAAATAAAAGTTGAACACCAATAATGCTGTCAGTCCCTAAAGCTGTAAACAAAGAATCTATATAAACCCCTTCGGTAAATTCATAGTTTCCATTAATCTCTAAACTGTCGCCTTGGCAGATGTAACGGTTGTATACTGGATAAAGACGAATGTTGTCGAAATACGTATTGCAGGTATGGGTATTCCCAATATGTACAGCCCCAAAACTATCGGTTGGTATTAATCGTTCAACATGAAATACTGAGTCTTCTGGAATGGCATACATATACTGCTCTTCATAATTTGGTAAATACCACCCCGTAGAATCTTCATAGTTTATACTAATGGCATTAGAATCGCAATTACCATCTGGTGTATAACGAACAAAATCGACTTCCATTCCAATATATTCTGCATCCAAGAAAGTTGAATCCATATTTTTACCAATGCCAAAATAAGTATATGTACCATATGCACCCCCATAAAGCCAATTGTTAGTTACTGAATCTTGATAATGTCCATTTGGAGCAGTAACTCCATATGTAAAAGGTAAGTTTAAATCTTGTTCAAAATCAGCTAAATAATGACTGAATTTCCAAGATTGATTCACCTTATAATGTTGCCCTTCAATAATATGGAAATCATGTAAATATGTTGGATGAAAAAAATCTAATGTGTCGTAAAATGACTTTACATAATATGTTCCAGTAAAGTACGAATAGGAATCTATTTGATAATTTTTTGATAAAAAATAATTTGAAGTTGAATCGTGATTTTCTAGACCGAAATTAATATCAAATGAATTGCTTACAGAGTCTGTAGATACGCATGTATAGTAAATAATATGTTGATTTGTTGTGTTATAAGTAGGGCCTATACAATGAACTAGTACATTAAAATTTGATGTTATTTGAGCATATGATTCTGTGAATTCACCTAAAGCGAATAAAAGGTAAATAATAATGTTAAAAATTTTCATAATTAATACGTATTGTAAGGTTGAATAGTTTGACTTGAAGAAAATCCGAAACAAGAATGGTTTGGAGATAAGGCATGTCCTCCGTTATAATCGGTCGGATTATTCGGAGAGTTGTCTAAGGTGTTAAGAATTCCATCGGCATCTGAATCTAACGATTGCACAACGCCAATATTGGTTTTAGAAACACTCCCGATCACATTAACCCCATTGGTATGAATATAGCTTAACTGATTGGCAAACTTAACGTTGTATTTCGGTTCATTGTGTAAGTTCTCTTCTGGATCTGGAATCCAAATTCCAACTTTATAATCTCCATTTGGCAAATCATTTAAATTAAAATCGGTTAAGCTACCAAAGGTATATTCAAAAGGGGAATAAGGTATGGTAAGTGGTGTATGGTGCCAATCATCCTTATAATCGCCTAATGGAATACCACCCACTTTTGTATTGGTTATCTTGTTAAGATTATCTATGGAAGTTGCGTTATATCCATTAGGATCTTCTTGATTATCAAGTCCTGTAGCAAAATCATCAGGTTGCCAATTTCTCCATTCGGCATTGCTTTCTATGGTTTGTAGAATGGCATTGGTATTATAATCCATTAATACAAAATAGATAGGCCTTGGGTTTTGAGGTGGAGCAAACCCACGGTTAATAACTTTGGCGTGCACAGCAATACTCATATTTCCTAAACCAAGCTCTACCTCTTGCAACTCTAAACGATACCCTAAATGGTCTCTTATATATTCATAGGGCGAACGAATTTGGTTTCCATTACTCCCAAAATATTGGTCAGATATGGGCATATGAAAGGTTTGCAAATCGGTATGTAAATCCGCATTATCATTTTTCCATTGGGTAACCGTGGTTTGAAGTTGATTTGGTGCTGTATTTAATATAAGCTCCGAATTGGGATAGGGTTGATACCATGTTGAAGGTTGATTGTCTTTCAACTCATATGGCGATCGGTTATCTAATAAATGGTTATGCCCAATATTAAACGATGTAAAATTAAAATACCGCATTTTTAAGGCCGATTTAAATCCATCTTGCAAACGCCCATCCGACATTTTTTCAGCCAATTCCCAAGGATACTGTTTAATAGGATCAAGTGAAGGGGTACAATTTTCTAACCAATGGAAATTCCCTCTGTATTTAGCCGAAAAAGAGGTGAGTAAGCTTCCATAATATCCACAATCTTCATCGGTGGTTTCAAAGGTTGGGAGTTCTCCATGAATCCACATGTTTTGCCTGTATTTTCTGAGTAAATAACTATCCACATTCATGCGATTGTCGGCCCAATCATGTCCTAAATTTTGGATGTAATTTGACATATTTGGATTGTTGAAATAATTAGTATGCCAATGAATTTGTTGAGTTTCTCCATTCCCAATGGTCCAAGCGTGAGAATAGGTATCTCCACCAAAAAAGCCATCATAATAGCCTATTCGTTGTTTCTTTAAATGGTCATTTGTAAGTAACCCTGAATAAAAAGGGTAGTTGTTTAAATTATTTCCAGAATAAAAGTCATGAAAAATAGGCTCTAATTGTACACTATTCTGATCCATAGTATTATAACCGGGGTGTTTGGTTCCTAAATAATTAGACCATGGATACATAGAGCTTAAAAGAATTTTTTGATACGGAAAAGAAGAAAGCATCTTGTCAATGACTTTAGCTCTAATCTGATTAATTCTGGAGTCATATCCCCACGCATCGGCTTCACCATGGGCAATACTCCAATCGTATTTTTGTTTACTCTCTCTAAAATCGCCATGTTCATTCTTTAAAAAATGCGTGTTCCCATTAAATAGAGGTAATATGTATTGGTTGGCTTCTTCTCGTCCAATTGGATAGATTTGATGATTCACAAAACTACTTTTTTGCCACTTTCCCGAATGGCGATACATATTTCTATCGTGTGGTGTATATATCCAACCCAAATGTACATTGGCAACATAAGGACTAATGGCATTATAATGATCACTCATTTGGTCCATATAATAGTTAAGTCCTTTAGAATGCGCTCCAATAGTTGGGTGGTTATCATGATGACTGCTAAAATATTCATGCTGATAGAAGGAATTTTGATCCACATCTCCATTAAAAATTTGATAGGATGAATTGGTTACCAGGTGAGCTTTTACTCCATAAATGGGTAAAGACTCAAATACAGATGTGGCATCCAATAGGTCTTGAGCACGCATGGGTTCAAGGGCATCAAGATTATCTTTAGTGAAATTGACATACTCCTCAATTTCAACAAGGCTTATTCCGTCGTCAAGATAATAGGTATTTAAATATAATTGTAACGGATTCATTCCAATGGTCGGATCTCCATGGATAATGTTTTCGTAATAGGCATCTCCTTTTTGTTGGTATTGCATATAGTTATAATCAAAATCCTGAGAGGGCACAAAGTTTGTTGTAAACATATCAATAACGCCGGCCTTTACTTCGAAACCCCTTTCAGGATTTTGTAAACCATGGTCTGCCAGTTTATTATATAAAAATGGAGAATATTGGTCTGGTGACAATCCGTCAAATTCAATTTGAAGGATGGTTTGTGATGCCCCTAAATAAGAAAAACTTAAGGCCATACAAATTGTAAGTACATGTTTCATAGTATATAATTTGTATTAAATATAATTTTAATACTTTGTACCTATCATTATTTTTCTTTGTACTTACTTATTGGTTCGGTTAATTGTGTTTTTTATTCGGTTAATTGACGATATTATCCGTTTATGGTGTAAATAGACTGTTTGTTGGTAATGGATAGTTCTTAATTGTATGTATATTTTGATTGTATTTTGTATGTAAATATTGTTAAGCGTAAATATAAAAAATGATTATAAGTAATTGTTTACATACGATGGGTCTTTCTAATAAGGAGGTCATGATAGATCTAGTTAACGGCCAATGTAATACAAGCATATATACATAAAAAAACATGAACACGTAATACTATTATTTCATAAGTTTGCTATAGATTTTATAAAAATAGTTAAAAACAAAAATGTATGAAATTTGAACCTAAATCTAATTCAATCTTAAGTCTAATGCTTTGTGTAATAGCACCAACTCTTGTTGCTAATGCCCAAATTCCACAATTTAATCCACCTGAATATCTTACCAATAATGGACAAATAATAGATGTTGGAGATAAAGCTTCACCTAAATTATTCGATTTAGATAATGATGGTACTCCAGAGTTATATGTTGGAATCCAACACCCCGATTCAATTAAGGTAATTTCATATGGTAACATGACAGGAAGTGCATTTTCAGTGGCTCAACCAGAAACCATTATTGCCTATCCTAAATTGTCTACGGTTGTTAATGAAACGGCTGAACCAGATTTTATAGATTACGATAATGATGGTGATATTGATATGGTTGTTGCTGTATTTAATAAAGGTTTGGTATGGTTTGAAAATCAAAATAACACCTTTACATTTCATACTCATTTAAATGGGAATGATGTAGCGCCTTACAATCAAAATTTTTTGCAAATTATGGGCGCTGATATTCAGTTTCAGATGGTTGATATAGATAATGACGGTGTTAAAGATATGATTAGTCATACGCTTGTCAATCAAGCTCTTCATTATTTCAATAATTTGAACAATACATCGCCAGATGGAATATTCTGGGTACTTGAAGGAACAATACAAGGGAATATAGAGGCAGGGCATGCGTTTAGTTTTCAGGATTTTGATGGTGATATTGATTACGATTATATCTTTGCAAGTAGTTATTCAAATCCTACTCAGTTGGTTTATATGGAAAACATAGGCGCTCCAAATCTGTATGGCTATGAATGGGTAAGTGTTGGTGGATATGACTCTATTTCTGTTCGTAACCCAGATGGGTCGCTCTATTCTATTCCAGATGAGATAAACTCGATGGACGGTTATAATTGGGGAGGTAGTGATTCCGTTGAAATTGTAATGGGAACGAACGATGGGAATTTAATTCTTGTAAGTCAATTTGACGCTCCAGAAGTTGGTATTTCAGAATTTAAAGAACACCCATTAGAACTTTCTTGGAACCATGAGAACAAGGTTTTATCTTGGAATTCTGATAAGGAATACAACGTGACATTATATAATAATTTGGGACAGCAAATAGATCAATTTAAGAACATACAATCGTCTATTGAATTACCAAATTTAGAACGTGGAGTTTTTGTAATTCAGTTAAACAATGGGAAGAACTCACAATCTTTGAAGTTTGTGAATCCATAATGTAATACATTCTATTGAATATCTTTTTAGGTCAATTTTATGGCCAGTTATAGCAAAAGCCTGTCTAAATATTATTTAGACAGGCTTTTTGATTGATTGATTTTGAGAATATGAAGTGAAAAAATAGACGATAGTTTATAACCTTATTGGATCACAAATTTTTGCTTAAATGTTTCTCCAGTTTTGGTTAAAATGTTCAGCAAGTAAACACCCTTCGGGTAAGTTGAAATATTAAGACTAATAGAAGGGGTATTGTATGATCCGTAATGCAGTTGTTTTCCGTTAATATCCGTCAGAAAAAGGACATTATTGTTATCCATAGATTGAGGTAAACCAATATGTAATGTATTGGCATTTGTATATACATCTATAAGAGCATTATCAAATTCATTCAAGTTTAGAATACCCTCAGTTTCTACATCCTGATCCGTAAATTGTAAAGTTTCACAATTAATTACTTTATCAATCCCATCACGGTTTGTAATCAAGTCACTCACAATAAGATGTGTGGTATGGTTTGTAATTGTATATTCCGAACGAACCCCAGTAAAAATGGCAATATCTTCACCAGCTTTACCATCAATAATATCATCACCTTTAACACCTTCTAGAGTGTTATTAGCTGCATTTCCATTCAAATTATTATCTAAATCGTTTCCTTTAATACCAGATGCATTACTCCCCGTTAAGGTTACATGTTGTAAATATTGCGATTTGTAGGTATAGGGTACAGATGGCGTTCTTGTTAAATTGAAAATTCCTGTAAACGACGGATCAATATCCATATTAATGTTAATATTCGGTGAAAAATATTTAGGCATTAAAGCATAACCCATTGGATCTTCTGTTTGTATTTCGTCTCGGGTTTTTGCAATATATAAGCCCCACATACCAGTTGTTCCGCCTCCACCAGTCCACGGTTCCCATAGTCCGTAATAACTATCTACAACAGAGGCAAGATACTCTTGAGATAAACTATTTTCATTTGCCAATTCGTTATACCAATTGGTTTGTCCGGTTGGCCAAATGGCAAAATTATTATTGTCGGCATTATCTTGTGCAGCACGTATTTCAGCTTGGTAATCTGGTAAGGCACCATAGGGACTAGGCGTTCCATTATTATCAACTCCAATACCGTAATCATGCATTAAATGCAATATTTCTTCAAAAGCGGCATCTCTATGATCGTAATTGTTATTGGTATACCATGCATGTCCTTCTACCGCAATTTCATTTTGATATAAGGGTTGACCATCAACCTCAGGTGGGTTTCCATCGTCGCTACCATTCAATAGCATTAATATGGCATTATTTGTTCCCATTTTATTCATAACTACAGATTTATCCGAACCGTATTGAGATCCAGGTAAATCGGTAAGATAAAAAGCAAGGATATTTCTTGCTCGAACAATTTGAGCATCTGTTAGGGCATTTTGAGCTATAAAGTGAATGGCTTGTCCGTTGGGCGCTTGAATTTTTGTGTATTTCGTAAAACTAGAATAGTTAGATCCAACACCAGATGGCATGGGAATTACTCCATTAGGAGACGTCGAAATGTCATACGTGTCTAGAAGTTGTCCATAACTCTGGAAACATCCCAATATAGAAATACCAAGAAAAATGTTTTTTAATGTCTGTTTCATACCCGTTAAATGTTAAGATAAAATGTGTTATATAAACGAAGTTATGAGATTTGGATAGCAATAGTAAGAATTTGAATTAAGAAAAAGACCAGTGCTATAAATGTGTAGACTAAACTAAATTAGCCCCTATAAATCCAAGTGAAATATAGCAATAGCTTCATTAGATTAAGTGGAAGCGTAGTGGTATATAACAGGGAAATGTTTCCGTATTTGAGATATTCTATAATAAAGAAAATAACAATAACGATACGTTCTGTTATTTATAATAAAAGTGTATTTTCGTTAAATAGAATTCATACTTTTTCGATTTTTAATTTTTAGAATACTAACTATAGCATGATCCATGCTTAAATATTTTTGTTATGAATATTAAGACACTTACCTTTAGAAGCGCATTACTTTATTCTTGCTTATTAGGTTCATCGTTTACGGCTTTTGGGCAAATTCCTTATTTTAATGAACCAACATTTTTAACGAATAATGGGCAAGTTATAGATATAGGAAATAAAGCAGCTCCTAAATTATTTGATTTAGATAATGATGGTACGCCAGAATTATATGTAGGATTAGAACATCCAGATT
>CBDEVQ010000001.1:0-29333 GCA_965243605.1 Flavobacteriales bacterium | reverse complement strand
TTTTCAGGGGGAAAGAGACATCATGAACTGGTACGCCAATATCTACCAGAATCTTCAACATGGATTTCTATTCAAGGAAAGATGGAACATCTTATAGATTCTTACAGACAAGTCCAGTCATCTCTTTTGATTTTTGTTTCTGGAGATCCGTTCTTTTATGGATTTGGAAACACGCTAAAACGATTAATGCCAGAAGCAATTCTCAAGGTTTATCCATATTTCAACTCTATTCAGCGCCTTTGTCATAAAACCCAAACGAATTATAATGCTCTAAATGTGGTTACTGTACACGGGAGACCTTGGTCAGGTTTGGATAGTGCCTTAATTCAAGATAACCCACTTATAGGGGTGTTAACTGATCAACAAAAATCGCCTCAAGCCATTGCCCAACGTATGTTAGATTATGGGTTTACCAACTATTCGATAACCGTGGGAGAAGCTTTAGATGGAACAAACGAACATATAGGTACATATACACTTACAGAATGTACCCAATTGGCTTTCGCTGATTTAAATTGTGTTTTGTTAAAGCGTTTAACTCAAACTACAAAAGGATTTGGTTTACCAGATGCCGATTTTATACCGTTAAACAACCGACCGAACATGATGACAAAACTACCTGTTCGGCTGATGACCTTACATGCTTTACAGCTTAAAGAAAATCAAGTGTTTTGGGATATAGGTTCGTGTACAGGTGCTGTGGCCATAGAAACAAAAAGACAATACCCTACAACTGAGATTATCGCCTTTGAAAAACGATTAGAATCGGAAATGCTTATTCCAAACAATGCAAAACGTTGTTCAGCACCGGGTATTCAGGTGGTGATTGACGATGTATTTCATTTGGATTTAAAAATCTATCCAATACCTGATGTTGTATTTATTGGAGGACATGGAAATCGGTTAGAAGAACTTTTACATAAACTACATATCATTAACCCTAATGCTAGATTGGTAACCAATGCGGTTACAGAAAATACCAATCGAATTTTTGTTGAGGTTTTAACCGCTTTAGGTTACCGTTTAACAGAAACAACCATACAGGTTAATAATCATAATGCCATTACCATTCGTACCGCAGAACTAAAACAAAAGAAATGAGAAAAATTACCATCATAGCCATAAGCGACCAAGGTATAGAACAAGCTTTAATGTTGCAAAAGCAATTTCCAAAATCTTTGGTTGTAACCACAAGAACATCAACCAATGCTCATGTATCTACCATTGAATCTATTAGCGATTATGTAACTAACAATTTTTCTAAAATTGATGGGTTTTGTTTTGTTGGTGCATTGGGAATCTGTGTAAGAACAATAGCTATCTGTTTAGAAAATAAACATAAAGATCCGGCAGTAATTTGTGTAGACGATCAAGGAACTTTTGTACAGTCTGTACTTAGTGGACACAAAGGAGGAGCAAATGACTTTGCTTTAAAAGTGGCTCAATTATTAGGGGCTACACCGGTTATTTCCACATCTAGCGATGTCCAAAACTTATGGACTTTAGATACGTTAGGACAAACCTACGGATGGGAAACGACGCATACAGAACAAATGAACCATGTAATGGCCTTGTTTGTAAATCATGAAAAAACAGCTCTGCTTTTAGATATAAAAGATTCGGGAACGGCATATTTAGAAAAACATTGTCCAGATTTTGTGGAAATTTTCTATTCAGAATCAGACATCAACTATACTGATTTTAAATTATGTATTGCCGTAACCTATAAACACTATTCATCTACAATACCAACTTTAACATTTATACCAAAGGTCCTAACTGTAGGTTCGGGGTGTTCTAAACAACTAGATTTTAATGTATTTGATGAAACCTTTAAATCTAAACTAAAAGCGCAAGGCTTATTATTTAGTGCAATTAAAGAAATTGGATCTATAGATATTAAAGCTGAACAACAAGCTTATTTAGATTGGAGCGAGAAATATACTATTCCTTTTACAACGTTTACACCCGAAGATATTGATACGGTTGATGTACCAAACCCAAGTGCGATGGTACAAAGTAAAATAGGTGTAAATGGAGTGTCGGAATCAACAGCCATGCTAATGTCTAAAAACACAGGCTTATTGGTAGAAAAGCAAAAAGTGATTTTAGATAATGGCGAGAAATTTACGTTTGCGGTTGCTTTAGATAAAGCGGTTGAACGTAAAGCTGAAATCGCTATTATTGGTGCAGGACCAGGAGATGAAGAGCTTATAACCATTAAAGGAAAACAGTATTTAGAAGAGGCTGATTGTGTGTTATATGCAGGTAGTTTAATTCCTGAAGAAATGACCAATTGGTGTAAACCAGGGGCTGTGGTTAGAAACTCAGCTATGATGACTTTAGAAGAGCAGATCGATGTGATGCAAGACCACTATAAAAAAGGACATGCAATTGTGCGTTTGCAGTGTGGAGATCCATCATTATACGGAGCTATTCAAGAGCAAATGACCATTTTTGATGACTTAGGCATGGATTATTTTATTGTTCCTGGAATTTCATCGTTTAGTGCTGCTGCCGCTGTGTTAAAATCAGAATTTACTATTCCAGAGGTTGTACAATCTATTGTATTAACCCGTGGAGAAGGGAAAACACCAATGCCATCTAAAGAAAGTATTTCAGCATTTGCAAAAACCAATGCAACCATGTGTATTTTCTTAAGTGTAGGTATCGCTTCTAAAGTGCAAGATCAGCTTTTAGAACATTTTGATGAAGATACGCCAGTTGCCGTTTTATATCGATTAACCTGGAAAGATGAAGCCATTTACCAAGGGGAATTAAAAGACTTAGCAAAAATTGTAAAGCAAAGTAAGAAAACCAGAACCGTACTTATTGTTGTAGGTAAAGCGATTGGTGCACGTAAAAATCGCTCTCAACTATATAGCGATGAGTGGACACATATTTTTAGAACGAACAAGAAATTTGTTGTAACCGAATAAGATATGGTATTAGTATTTGGAGGAACAACAGAAGGAAAGCAAGCGATTGAGGTATTAACACAACTTCAAAAGCCCTTTATCTATTCTACAAAAACAGAAATTCAACCTGAATTGCCTGCTTTTGCAATGTATAGGTTTGGAGCTTTAGATGTAGAAGGTTTACAGGAACTAATAACCCAAGAAAAGATAAGATGTATTGTAAATGCATCTCATCCGTTTGCCACACAATTACATGAAACAGTGGATATAGCCGCCAAGCTAACGAATATTCCTGTGTTCCGACTTCAACGTGAATTTCCTGAACACAGCCGTCATCCGTTAGTTCAATATTTGGATACCTATAACCAAATAATAGAGCTTATAAATGCAAAGTATAAAAGTAAAACCAGTTTGTTTTTAACAGGAGTACAGTCTATTGCAAAGCTGGAGCCAATTTGGCAATCTAATCCGAGTTTCTTTAGAATTTTAGACCGACAATCCTCTATTGATTTAGCGATGGAAAGTAAGTATGCTTATAACCAGTTAATTCTTGGGTTACCAAATAAAAACAAAGCCGACGAAATAGAATTGATTAAAGAATTGAGTATCGATCTTATTTTCACAAAAGAAAGTGGAAATAGTGGGTCTTTATCTGTAAAAATAGAATCTGCCATCGAGTGTGGAATTCCAATTTATATTCTTAAAAAACCAAATCTACCAAAGTCGTTTAAGCTTGTGAATAATAAGGAAGAGCTAAAAACAAGTTTGGAGCGTGTGTGAAGAAAAAAGTAAAGTGTCAGTTCGAGTGATTCTAATGAACGCTTGTGAATTAAAATAGTATCGAGAACAGCGATTTTGTATGTTAAGAATAAAGTTAACCTATTCTCGATACAAATTTATCCTAAGGTCAAAATTCACTCGAATTGACAACA
This sequence comes from Flavobacteriales bacterium, assembly GCA_965243605.1. Lineage (GTDB taxonomy): Bacteria > Bacteroidota > Bacteroidia > Flavobacteriales > CAJXXR01 > JBMYYR01. The sequence goes on along the minus strand of CBDEVQ010000001.1, from coordinate 25,483 downwards.
AGGGTAAGTTTTTAGAGTGAAGAGTATAAAGAAAAAAGAAAGTGTCAGTTCGAGTGATTTTAATGAACGCTAGTGAGTTAAAATAGTATCGAGAACATTGATTTTGTATGGTAAGAGTAGAGTTAATCCATTCTCGATACAAATTTTTCCTAAGGTCAAAATTCACTCGAATTGACAATAACGGGAAGTTTTAGAGTGAAGAGTATAAAGAAAAAAGAAAGTGTCAGTTCGAGTGATTTTAATGAACGACAGCGAATTAGAACAGTATTGAGAACAAAATAATAACGAAACAATGAGTTTAAAAAAGATACCAAAAGGTCCTTTAAAAGAAGGGTTTACTACCGGAACTTCTGCAACAGCAGCGGTAAAGGCGGGTCTGTTGTCTATAATAACTCAAACAAAACAAGAACGGGTTAAGGTTCAGCTCCCAATAGATAAAATACTAACCATAGATGTCTTTAGCAATGAATTTACAAGTCATTCTGCACGAACATCGGTTATTAAAGATGCAGGTGATGATCCTGATGTGACTAATGGCGCAGAAGTAGGAGCTGAAATTCAATTAACCACAAATAGAGAAATTGTGTTTTTGGCAGGAGAAGGTGTTGGTACAGTAACATTACCTGGGCTAGAACTTAATGTTGGAGAACCTGCTATTAATCCTGTCCCCAGAAAAATGATGACGAGTGCGGTACAGAAGCTCTTAAGCGATTACGATTTAGAGTGTGGTTTGCAGATTTCGGTTTTTGTAACCAATGGAAAAGCGTTAGCCAAACGAACATTAAATGAACGGGTCGGAATTTTTCACGGACTTTCAATTTTGGGAACATCTGGTATTGTTAAACCGTATTCGTCTTCGTCTTATATAGCTAGTATAGAGCAAGGGGTAGATGTAGCTGTTGCCAATGGAATTACAGAATTGATAATTAATTCAGGAGCAAGAAGTGAGAAGCATATCCGTGCCTTATTACCAGATTTAACCGAGCAATCGTTTATTCATTACGGAAATTGGATCGGCGAAACCCTTCGTAAGATAGAATCTTCAAAGATTAAGCGTGTTACCATTGGAATTATGCTTGGTAAAGCTGTGAAATTGGCGTTCGGGCGTACGGATACACATTCATGTGTGTCCAGTTGGAACAAAGGTTTTATTGTAGATATAGCAAAAGAGTGTGGATACGATTCGACATATACAGAACAAATTTATGGGTTAAATATGGCAGGACGATTGATTGAGTTATTTGAATTTAATCAGACCGAAATTTTTTATCAAACCCTATTACACCACTGTTTTACACAGTGTAGATTACTTATGCAAACACAAGAATTATCCATTTACCTTATTGGTAAAACAGGAGAATTCATCAAATACAACGAACAACTATGGGAATAAGTTTAGTAAGACCATTAATGGCTGGAATACTGCATTCATTTGAGCCAGATCATGTAACAGCCATTTCTGTTTTGGCTACAGAAAATGCTATATCTAAGCAAAAGGTAACGTTCAAAACGATGTTTAAAGCCTCTCAGTGGGCAATGGGACATTCGGTTACATTACTCTTGTTTGGTGGAATTGCATTGTTGTTTAAATCATCGGCAGAACTGTTTGTTGAAGACATCTCATTTTGGGCAGAACTCGCCGTTGGTCCAATTATGTTGTGGCTGGGAATTGTGGCCATCCGACGTAATCATAAGATTAGCGAGATGATGCAAGAACATAAGAAAATTGAGGAACATGATCATGTAGATTCGAATCCTATCCATTTACACGGAAAGTCGGGAGAAGAAATTGCAATGAATCCTATGCAACGTTCATTTTGGATAGGGATGTTACATGGTTTAGCTGGAACAGGAGGTGCATTAACTTCTGCTTTGGTGTTAAGTGCCGCTACAACCTTTGATGCTGTTATGGTTTTAATCATCGAATCTGTAGGGATTATTGTGGCTATGGGAATTTACAGCTATACATTGGTATCTGTAATGAGTCGTTTTTTAGAAAAAAACCTTTCTATTTTTAAATGGATGAATGGTATTGCAGGATTAGCATCTATTCTTATTGGTATTTACTGGATTTATAATTCAATTCAAGGTTAATTTATGTCTGTATCTATGTTTCCATTTTCAGCAATTGTTGGTCAGTCTGATTTTAAATTGGCCCTTATCCTTAATCTTATAGAACCCGCATTAGGAGGTGTTTTAGCTATTGGCGATAAAGGAACAGGAAAGACCACTTTAATAAGATCTTTAGCCAGTTTGGTAAGTAAGAATCAACAATATCCGTTTATAAATTTACCAATTGGAGCGTCTGAAGATCGTGTGTTGGGACATGTTAATTTAGAAACGTTAATTAACGAAAAGAAAGAACAGTTACAAGAAGGCTTATTGTCTAAAGCACATCTAGGGTGTTTATACATTGATGAAATTAATCTGTTAAATGATTATTTGATGGATATCTTGTTAGACGCATCAATGTCGGGATCTTATTATTTAGAGCGAGATGGGTTTTCGAAGAAAATAGACAGTCGTTTTTGTTTAATTGGATCCATGAATCCCGAAGAAGGTGATTTAAGACCTCAACTAAAAGATCGATTTGGGTTAAGTGTTGGGATTAAAACGGTACAAGATATACAAGAACGTCAAAAAATCATTGAGTATAGGATGGCCTTTGATGATAATCCTGAAACGTTTAAATCAAGATTTGAAGAGGAACAAACCAATTTATTAACTCAGATTGAACAGGCTAAAATCCAATTGCCTAGATTAAAATTAGCACCCAATTTATATTCTATAGCATCCGCTTTAGCAATAGAACATCAAGTTGAAGGTCACCGAGCAGATATTTTACTCATTAAGACCGCTCGTGCCTATGCCGCTTTTTTAGGTGATGTAGAGGTTATAGAAACGCATATTCATGCCATATCGCATCTGGTTTTAAATCATAGAAGCAATCGAAGTCCTCAGCAAAATCAAAATCAACAAGACAATCAATTTCCAGAATCTGATCCAGAGTCTAACCCCAACCATACAGAGGAGAATTCTAATAAAGAGGATGGAAAAGAGGGAAGAGGAGAACATACGTTTAATGCCTTACGCTCTGAGAATACAAGAGAAAAATCGTCCGTTAAGATTGTAGGTAATCACAATAAAGGGAAGGACAAAGGTCAAAGTACATCAGCCAATCAGAATGCTTTAGACTATACATCATTAAAATCGGTGGATACAAGAAAAACAGTTGGACAATATGTAGCCACGTCTAAATTTGAGCTTAAACATAAATTTCAGGATAGTCAAACACACCGTCATCTTATATATATTCTCGATTCAAGCGGATCTATGGTTAAAGATCAAATGGCGGCTTATGCAAAAGGCTTAGTAGAAAAATATTCAAGATCTGAACAACCATATAAAACACAGTTTTCTTTAGTCACTCTATATAATGGAGATGCTCAAATACTCTGTTCTGGTGTTTCTCAGTCCGAAACGTTAATTCAGAGTTTAGAGACACTTAAAACAGGTGGTAAAACGAATATTATTGCCGCGTTTAAAGCCATTAAACAACTCACTTCGACATTAAGTCAAAGTACTCACGAGCTTACTATTGTTACCGATGGTAAATTTAATTACGACAATAATCAAGATTTAGATCAAGTGGTTTTGGCTTATAAAACCTATTGTAAATCTATTCAACAGGCTACAGTAATAGATACCGAACACGGACGTGTAAGACTAGAACAAGCTCATCTATTTGCATCCAAAATAAACGCAAAATACGAACCTTTAATTCCTGTAAAATGAAAAAATCTAGAATTCATTTCATAACAGGAGGACAGCGTTCAGGGAAGAGTGTATATGCCGAAGAATTAACATTAAAGGCATCTCAATGTCCAACCTATTTAGCAACCTCTAGAATTTGGGATGAGGAGTTAAGAAAACGTATAGATATTCATAAAGGACGTCGAGATTCTAATTGGACAACTTGGGAAGAAGAAATTGAGATTAGTAAGATATCCTCGGAATCGGGCGTGGTTTTGCTAGACTGTATTACCTTATGGTTAACCAATGTATTTGAGCAAGAGGAATACGATAAAGTAAAAACAATAGCCTTTGCAAAAAAAGAATGGGAAAAGCTTTGCGAACAAAAGATACAGTTATTTGTTGTTAGTAACGAAATAGGAATGGGATTGGTACCTATGGAGAAAAGCACACGTTCATTTATTGATGTTCAAGGATTAATGAACCAATTTATTGCTCAAATGGCCGATGAAGTCACCTTTATAGTTTCTGGATTACCAATAGAAGTTAAACGATTAAAGGGAGACGCATAATTTATGAAACCACAATTTATTATAGCCGCACCAACCAGTAATTCTGGTAAGACAACCTTGACACTTGGGTTGTTAAGAGCATTAGAGAACAGAGGAGTGAAAACTCAACCCTTTAAAGTGGGTCCTGATTATATAGATCCTAAATTCCATGAAATAGCCAGTGGTAAACCTGGGGTTAATTTGGATTTATTTATGATGGATCATCAAGATATACATACAACCTATGAAACCTATACAAAACAGGCAGATGTTGCGTGTATAGAGGGTGTAATGGGTTTGTTTGATGGGGCTAGGAAGTCCGAAGGAAGTACAGCTGAACTTTCTAAGGTATTAGATTTACCAATTATTTTGGTTGTTGATGCCAAATCGGTTGCCTATTCAGTGGCCCCTTTGTTATATGGCTTTAAACATTTCGATCAAGACATCCATATTGCCGGAGTTATTTTTAATCGGGTAAACACCAAAAGCCACTATTTATTTTTACAAGAAGCATGTCAAGATGTTGGTATTCCAACCTTCGGACATCTTCCGTTTATTCCAGAGGCAGAAATCCCGTCTCGACATTTAGGACTGTCTATCGATAAAATTGAAGGCTATGATGCAACCATAGAACGGGTTGCTGAGCAATTGGAACAACATGTAGATATTAATCTTATTTTAAAAACATGTACCAAAGCTGAATTTCAATCAGAGCCTCAATTAGAGCATACTATTAAACGTCAACAGACGAAACGTAAAATTGCTATAGCCAAAGACGAAGGTTTTAATTTTACGTATGTTCAAAATATAGAAACTCTTAAAGAAATGGGCGAAGTAATCTTCTTTAGCCCAATGAACGACAGCGTACTTCCACAAGCTGATTTTGTCTACTTACCTGGTGGATATCCAGAATGCTTTACCGAACAATTATCGAATAACTCGACCATGTTAGCAAGTATTAAAGCATTTGCAGAGTCTGGGGGGCATATTCTAGCCGAATGTGGAGGGATGATGTATTTAGGGAAATCCATAATTGATCAATCGGGCAACAAATTCCCAATGGCTAATGTATTTAATTTTGAAACCAGTCTTCAAGATATGAAACTTACACTTGGTTATAGACGAATTCAATTTAATGATTTTGAATGGAAGGGACACGAATTTCATTATTCCAAATTAGTTGAGAATGATACATCCTCATCACAGGCCACTGTTTATAGCGCAAGAGAAAAAGAAGTCCCCACAAAAGTATTTAGATATAAAAATGTGTGGGCATCCTATATCCATTATTATTTAGGGCAGAAAGAATTAGTAGAACCCTTGTTTAAACCCAATAAAACACAGTAAACATGAATATATACACAAGAAGAGGAGATAAAGGACAAACCGGCGTATTTGGTGGAAAAAGAGAATATAAAGACGCTCCACGATTAGAATGTTTAGGGGCTTTAGATGAGGTGAACTCTACAATTGGATACCTAAGAGCTAAACTTGGAGAAGAACATGAATGGCAACCAAATTTACATCGTATTCAAAAAGATATGATGAATATGATGTCTCATTTAGCACGGCCGTCTGATGCAAAAAAGGTTAACGAAAACCCAAAACCAGAAGATGGTGCTGAATTTTGTGAGCAATGGATTGACGACATGGAAGCAAGTATGTCTTCTCCATCGGATTATTTCTTATTACCAGGAGGAAATGAAATTTCAGCCTTATGTCATATGTGTAGAACACAAATGCGGCGTGGAGAACGTACGTTGGTAACATTAATGAAAGAAGATCCAGAATGTGTTCACGATTATATTATGGCCTATATCAATCGTTTATCAGATTTATTCTTTACGATGGCTAGAAAGGAAATGGATAAACATGGAGTTGCTGAAGAAAAATGGAATCTGTTTTTATATAAACGAAAGAAAAAACGTGTTAGAAAAGACAAATAGAAATATCCGTTCGAGTGGTTTTAAGAAACGGAAGTGGATTAAAATTGTATTGAGAACATATAAAAGAAAACCATAAAAAAGAATATATAATGAGAAAAATTCCCATTACAGTTGTTACAGGATTTTTAGGGGTTGGTAAAACAACCTTAGTCCATAATATGATTAAAAATGCCAATGGAAAACGCATTGCAGTTTTAGTAAACGAATTTGGAGAAGTTGGCGTAGACGGTGAATTAATTAAAAATGGATGCGACGATGAATCCTGTAATTTAATTGAGTTGGCTAACGGATGTATTTGTTGTACAGTACAAGAAGAGTTTCTTCCAGCCATGTTAGATTTGATTGAACGCAAAGATACCATCGATCATATTGTGATTGAAACATCTGGACTTGCAATGCCAAAACCATTGGTTAGAGCTGTAAATTGGCCAGATTTAAAACCACATATTACTATAGATTCGGTAATTACAGTTGTAGACGCCGTTGGTAGTATTACTGGAGAGCTTTGTGATAGAGACCGTGTTCAAGCTCAGCGATTAGCTGATGATTCCTTAGATCATGAAACACCAATAGAAGAGTTGTTTTTAGATCAGTTAAGTTGTGCTGATCTGGTATTAGTGAGTAAAACCGATCTTTTAGAAGAAAACCAATTAGAAGAGGTAAAGACCTTTATTGAAAAAAAATCGAGACCAAATATTAAAATCATTCCAATTCAGAACGGAGAAATTGATAATTCTCTTTTATTAGGAATAGAAGCGTCTTCAGAAGATGATTTAGATAATCGTCATTCAATTCATGAACACCACCATGAACACCACCACGACCATGATCATGACGATGATATTAATACTATTTTATTAGAATATCCTGAAACGGCCGATATTAAAACCTTAGTGAAGTCTTTAAAAACAAGAGTTCAAGAAGAAGAGATATACAGAATAAAAGGGTTCGTAAATATTCCGAATAAACCAATGCGTATGGTATTACAAGGTGTTGGAGAACGTTTCGATTATTATTTTGATCGTGCTTGGGAAGAAGGCGAAGAACGTAAAACAAAATTGGTTGTTATAGGACGATGTCTGTAGGTTAGTCTTGAGTTTTGTCAGTCCTAATTTGCCCTTTTGAGAGGGGTTTGGGGTGTGTTTATATCGAGAATAAAACTCATGTTTCGATACTAATTTATCCTATTGGCGAAATTTGCTCGAATGGACAATCCTAGATGAAATCTGTCCGTTCGAGTGATTTTATGAAATGCAATGGAATAAAATGTATAGAGAACAGGTGGGGCCGTAATATCTTTTAAAACGTGTAAATAAAATCATAAATAATGCATTTAATATCAACCATTCCAGGAGGATGGAACCCCAACGATGATGGTGTTTTTTATATCGAACAAAAACCAGGTGATATCTTGTTTTTATCAGCAGCAGATACAGATTTACATATTGTAAATAAAACCTATCATGCTCTGCATAAAGAACACAAGAATTTACCGAGTTTGCGTTTGGCTAACCTGACGTATTTTAAACAGGAATTGACTATAGATACTTATTTAGATGAAGTGGTTGCCCAAGCAAAGGTTGTGGTTCTTAAATTACTGGGTGGTATTGCTTATTTCTCGTATTTATGCGAAGCATTTTCTGTATTTGCAGAGGAACATGATATTCAATTAATCTTCATGCCAGGAGACGATAAACCCGATTTAGAGTTGATGCAATTGTCAACTCTACCGTTAAAAGAGGTGGATCAGATTTGGAAGTACCTGATTGCTGGGGGAGGAAACAATACTAAAGCGGCTTTAAAAACCATTATGCAATCGGTATTTGACATATCTTTTGTTATTGAAGACCAAGAAACCTTGCCTGATTTGTTTTTGTATCACCCTGATTATGGACGAATCCAGTCGCCTCTAGAGGGTATAATTAAACCTTTGGTACTTATATTTAGCTATAGGAGTTATTATTTGGCAGAACATTTAGATCCTATTAATACCTTATCTAAGCAATTGGAAGATCAAGGGATTTTACCCATTACGATTATGGCTTTGTCTTATCGGGATGAAAATATGTCAAAAACGATTCTTAGCCTTTTACAATCCTATCATTTATCCCACCCAAAGCTTATTGTAAATACCACTGGATTTTCTATTCAATCGTTTAATAATACGTCCAGAAAAGGATTGTTTGATTGGTTTAATGTTCCTGTAATTCAGGGTATAATGGCTAGTTGTAATCAGCAAACTTGGGCAGAGGGTGATTTTGGACTTCCACCAACAGATGTCGCCATGAATATTGCTTTACCTGAAGTGGATGGTAAAATTATTTCTACAGCTATTTCTTTTAAAGAAGCCAATGATAAAGATGAATTAACCGATTCAGAAATTATAAGTTATCGCCCATTTTTAGAAGGATGTACACGTATTGCTAATCAAGCAAAAGCGTGGTTAACTTTAGGAGAAAAAGAAAATAAGGACAAACATATTGCGCTTATTGTTCCAAATTACCCGAATAAAAACAGTCGTTTAGCCAATGGAGTCGGATTAGATACACCTCAGAGTACGGTTGAATTAATCCACGGCTTACACCAAGCAGGATATGATTTAGGCGAGGATATTCCTCAAACGTCTGATGAATTAATTGAACAACTGACGTCTTATATCACAAACGATCAAGAAGGATTTCATCACGATAAAATTCATTTAAAGATTTCTGAAGGGGATTTTTATAAATATTACAATTTAATTTCAGAGGAATTACGTTCTAAAATTGAAGGTCAATGGGGACATCCGCATAATTCGCCTAATTATATGGAAGGGACTTTTATTATCCCAGGGTTGTGTTTAGGGAAAACATTTGTGAGTATTCAACCCAGTAGAGGATATGATATTGATTTACAAGCCACCTATCATTCTCCAGATCTACCACCAACCTATGCTTATTTAGCTTATTATATTTGGGTAGAACATTATTATAAAGCAGATGCCATTGTCCATGTTGGGAAACATGGGAATTTGGAGTGGCTACCTGGGAAAAGTGTGGCGCTAAGTAAAGAATCATGTTTTCCTGCGGAGATTATTGGTGAGATTCCTCATTTTTATCCGTTTATTATTAACGATCCAGGAGAAGGAACTCAAGCCAAGAGAAGAACACATGCCATTATTATAGATCATCTTATTCCACCAATGACAAGAGCCGAAAATTACGGAGAGCTTTTGCAATTGGAATTATTGATTGATGAATTTTATGAATCGGCACTCTTAGACCCTAAACGAGCCGATATAATAAAAGGAAAGATTGAAGTGTTGGTAAATGAAACCCATTTAAAATCGGATTTAAACAATGATGGAAAAGACATTGATGAATTATTAGAGGTCATTGACGGGTATTTATGTGAGTTAAAAGAAGCTCAAATTCGTGGTGGATTACACATATTAGGGCAGTATCCAAAATCGGAAAAACTTATTGATTTATTGGTGGCTTTACACCGTCTACCAAATGGTTGTAAACATGGGATTACTCAAGCATTGGCTTTAGATTTAAATCTTGATTTTGATCCTTTAAATATCACTTATGAATTAGTGTATAAAAAAGAGGTTCACGGCATATTTTGTAGAACTTATGGTCAAGCTGTAGAACAATTAGAATTCCAAGCTAAAAACATTATACACGATGTTGTCCATAATCAACTTGATACTTCTAAATTTAAACCAAATACATTAGAGGTTGTACAATATATTACGAAAACTACCCTAGGTAAGGTTGAAGCTACAGAAGAAGAAATGACCAACTTATTGCATGGATTAAATGCAGGATATGTCCCTGCAGGAGGATCTGGTGCACCAACACGTGGACGACTCGATATTTTACCTACTGGACGTAATTTTTATTCGGTTGATGTAAGAACCATTCCATCCCAAACGGCCTATGAATTGGGAAATAAAAGTGCCCACAATATTATTGAACGCTATTTACAAGATCATGGAGAATACCCAACATCAATCGGTGTATCGGTTTGGGGAACATCAACCATGCGAACCGGTGGAGACGATATTGCTCAAGCGTTTGCCCTAATTGGTGTTCGACCAGTTTGGTCAGGTATGAATAGGCGAGTAAAAGACTTTGAAGTACTCTCTCTCTTGGAGTTAAAGCGTCCTCGAATAGATGTCTTACTTCGTATTTCTGGATTTTTTAGAGATGCGTTTCCCGATGTTATTTCTTTATTTAATGCCGCCGTAGAAAAAGTAGCGATGCTTGATGAAGATTTAGATATGAATCCGATTAAAGCAAGATATTTAAAAGAAACATTGGAATGGGAAACCAAAGGATTAACTGAAGAACAAGCTCATGAACGAGCGTTATATAGAGTCTTTGGTTCTAAACCTGGTGCGTATGGAGCAGGTTTACAAGGTTTAATCGATGGAAAGAATTGGGAAACCCAAGACGATTTAGGACAGGTGTATATTAACTGGAGCGGATATGCCTATTTTGGAAACAAAAATGAAGGGCGGTCGGCTCACGAAACCTTTGAAAAACGATTAAGTCATATTGAGGTGGTTGTTCAAAATCAAGACAATAGAGAACACGATTTGTTAGATTCTGATGATTACTACCAGTTTCAAGGGGGAATGACTGCCGCAGTTTCTAAGATAAAGGGCGATCAGCCTGAAACCTATTTTGGAGACCATTCAAGACCCGAACATCCTAAAGTAAAAACCCTTAAAGAAGAACTGTTAAAAGTCTACCGATCTCGAGTTGTTAATCCGAAATGGATACAAGGGATGCAAGATCATGGCTATAAAGGCGCCTTTGAAATGGCCGCTACTATGGATTATTTATTCGCCTATGATGCGACCACAAATTTGATTGAAGATTTTATGTACGAGGGAATTACAGAACGTTATCTTCTCAATGCAGAAAACCAAGCTTTTATAGAAAAACACAATAAATGGGCCCTTAAGGACATGTCTGAACGTATGCTAGAAGCGATACAAAGAGGCCTGTGGAAAAACCCAAAAGAAGAGACTGTAGAACAGTTGAAATCTCTATTTTTACAATCCGAAAATGCTATTGAATAATGAAAAAACAATTTACCATAAAACCAATTTCAGAACGAGTATCAAACGATTTACAGCATAAAATAGATTTTAAAACCAAACCCTTAGGGGCTTTGGGTCAGCTGGAAACCATTGCTTTACAAATTGGTCAGATCCAAAATACGGTAAGTCCAAAGATAGAACAACCCCATATATTGGTCTTTGCGGCTGATCATGGATTAGCCAATGAAGGTGTAAGTGCATACCCCCAAGAGGTTACTCATCAAATGGTTTTAAATTTTTTAGGTGGCGGTGCAGCTATTAATATCTTTTGTAAACAAAATGATATTCATCTTAAAGTGGTTGATGCAGGGGTAAATCATACATTTCAATCGCATCCCCATTTAATTGATGCAAAAATCGGATTTGGGACGAAATCGGCATTAACCCAATCGGCCATGGATATGGATGATGTATACAGATGTATTGAAAACGGAGAAACACTTGTAGAAACTCAGGTGAGTAAAGGGTGTACAGTGATTGGTTTTGGAGAAATGGGGATTGGAAATACATCTTCGGCATCTTTAATTATGCATTATCTAACTCAACACCCTATTGAGATTTGTGTGGGGAACGGAACAGGAGTAAATACCGAACAATATCAACACAAAGTAGAGGTTTTAAAACAAACGATTAACCATCATGGGACTTTAACAGATCCTTATGAGATTTTATCTGCAGTAGGAGGGTTTGAAATTGCACAAATGGTAGGCGCTTATTTGAAAGCGGCGGAGAACGGATTAACTATTCTTGTGGATGGATTTATAACGTCGGCAGCTTTTGCATTGGCCTATAATATAAATCCTCAGGTTAAGGCTTATGCAATCTTCTCTCATCAATCTCACGAAAAAGGACATCAATTGTTATTAGAATATTTAGGTGTTGAGTCTGTTTTAAATTTAGGCTTAAGATTAGGAGAAGGAACAGGTAGTGCTTTGGTTCTTCCATTAATACGTTCAGCGGTTAATTTTTTAAATGAAATGGCCAGTTTTGAAGAGGCTAATGTGAGTAATAAAGACTAAAGATGTTATATAAAGAACTCCAAATTTTACTCACCGCATTTATGTTTTACACCCGAATTAATCTAGGGAAACGTGTGAATTATAAGGCAGAGTATGCAAAAGCGTGTACTAAATATCTTCCGTTTATTGGTTGGGTTGTTGGTGGATTTTCTGCTGGTGTGTATGTAATAAGCGCAATGGTTTTTTCTAGTATAACGGCCATTATTCTTTCTATACTTTCAACTATTTTATTAACGGGTGGTTTCCATGAAGATGGATTAGCAGATACCTGTGATGGGTTTGGAGGTGGATGGACCAAAGAAAAGATTTTACATATTATGAAAGATAGTACTATAGGAACCTATGGTGCATTGGGCTTAATTTTTCTTTTAGGACTTAAAGTAAGCTTGCTTTATGAATTGTATGCACAAACCTCATTAACTTCTTTGGTTTTGATTACGATAATCGCCCATACGTTAAGCCGATTTATGGCAACTACGTTTTTAGTCACTCATGATTACTCAGGTTCGGCAGAGCAAAGTAAATCTAAGGATATGATTCAAAAAACACCATATTCATTTTTAATTCTTCCAATGGTTTTAACGCTTATTCCACTTGGATTATTAGCCATTTATCAAGATTCTTTTACGATTGTTTTACTTATTCTATCAGCCTTGAGTTTTAAAATGCTTTTAGGGCGTTATTTTAAAAAATGGATTGATGGGTATACAGGTGATTGTTTAGGAGCAACCCAGCAAATTACAGAAGTGGTGATTTATTTAACTAGCATTGTATTATGGCCATATATTTAGTGAGACATACCACACCAGATATCGAAAAAGGGATATGTTATGGGCAAACCGATTTAGGGTTGGCTTCTTCTTATGTGGAGGAATTTAAGGTGGTTTTAAATCAGCTTCCAACATCTATGGATATAGTGTATACAAGTCCATTAAAACGTTGTTTACAACTGGCTAAGGTTATTGACCCTAATCCAATTAAAGAAGAGCGTTTAAAGGAAATTGATTTTGGAGATTGGGAATTACAAAAATGGGATGAAATTCCTGAAGATGAAATTCAACCTTGGTATGATGATTATGTAAATGTTCCCAGTAAAAATGGAGAATCCTTAGCAGATTTAGCCCAACGTGTTTTGGCTTTTTATAAGATTTTAGATGTTAAACCAGATCAAAACATCTGTCTTGTTGCTCATAGTGGGGTAATCCGTGTAATTTTAGCCTACTTAAAAGGCATTCCATTAAAAGATTGTTTTCAAGATATTGGCAAGATTGAGTATGGTGGTGTGTTTGTTGTAGAGTAAGACTTAATGTAGTAAAGGAAAATCATAACGATAGTATCGCAATACAACCATAATATTGCTTATTATACCTCGACGCTATAGCCGCTTTGGCTATTTCTTTTTGCATTGCCAAAAAAGAAATTAAGAACAACATTAAGTATGTTGTGATTTATCTAGTCAAAATAAGGTCTTTCCTTTGGAACGTTCTCTTTCGGCACTCCGGGCGACCTCTTTCCTGACGTCAAGACGCCACTGCGTACCTGCGTTCACTAAGACTGGATTTTGACATTGTAAAATCTTCATTTATTATGGACATTCAGGTAAATGTATGTTCTATCAAAGAAGACCTTTAGTAAAACTTTGAAGCTAAGACCTTGTTCGAAGATCACAAACTTACACTTAAGGGATTGGAGGATAGGTTATAGATTTTCATGGAAGTCTTGATCTTTTTTTCTTTCCTTTTTAATATCAAGATAAAAAAGGAAAATCATAGCGATAGCGTCGCAATACAACCATAATATTGCTTATTATACTTCGACGCTATAGCCGCTTTGGCTATTTCTTTTTGCATTGCCAAAAAAGAAATTAAGAACAACATTAAGTATGTTGTGATTTATCTAGTTAAAATAAGGTCTTTCCTTTGGAACGTTCTCTTTCGGTACTCCGGGCGACCTCTTTCCTGACGTCAAAACGCCACTGCGTACCTGCGTTCACTAAGACTGGGTTTTGACATTGTAAAATCTTCATTTATTATGGACATTCTGGTAAATGTATGTTCTATCAAAGAAAACCTTTAGTAAAACTTTGAAGCTAAGAACTTGTTCGAAGATCACAAAGTTGCACTTAAGGGATTGGAGGATAGGTTATAGATTTTCATGGAAGTCTTGATCTTTTTTTCTTTCCTTTTTAATATCAAGAATACCAGAGCGAAGCGAACCGTTGAACACTTTTTAATACAATTAACATTCAAAAAAAAGGAAAATCATAGCGATAGCGTCTCGGAATGATAAAAAAAACATTAGAGTATTTAATTTTGTACTTCGACGCTCTTGCCACTATGGCATTTCATTTTTTTTATTCACTGTTATTGTTTGTTTAATAAGTGTTCATGTGTTCGCTATCGCTCGGGTGCTTTGCCCAAAAAAACGGAAACAAAAAAAAGGGCACTTTTTGAATGTATTTTTTGATCGTTGATCAAAAACCATCTTTGATTTTCTAAATTTCTTCCAAGGTTTCAGATATTTTTAACGAAAATCAAAGATTATACTTACAAAAAGACGTTTATCCTTACGGATAGTAGGGAGGTTTGTTTTAATAGATCGGGTTTGATTTTTTTTTTTAATGAAAATATAGGGTCTTATAGTGGGGTAATCTGTGTAATTGTAGTTTACCTAAAAAAGACATTCCATTCATTATTCTATAAATAATTATTTTCATCTTATTGAAAAGAAACTTTCTGGCTTGTCTTTAATAGCCTTGAAAGTTCTTTTTTTTGTAAAAGTGATATTTATTTCGTGAGTTCACTTTTCCTAATTATTTGGTTTACCTATTGAAAAATATGGACCCATTTCTGGAATTTCATGAGGTAATATATAAGTCCACTTCATGTTCGAATGTGCAATATAAATATCATCAAAAAAATTATCCATTTCTATTTTAGGAATTGAATTAATACACTCAATCAAATATTGTTGTGATTCATTGAATATTAGAACATTTGTTTTCCATTGCTTTTGATATTCTTTTGTTGCATTTTCTCCTTCTATTGATCTTGTTGAGCCATAACTGAAAATATGCCATAAATAATTACCCAAATATGGTGCTGTTTTTTTAGCGATGAATTTCTTTTTCCATTTTTCAACAGTCTTTGAAATCAAGCTATTTTTATCCGAATTATATTCTTTTTGCAATATCTTAAATTCGATATTCTGTTCTTTCAACTGCTTTATTATATAATCTTCTGGGTTCATTTTTAATATTATTACTCACCAAAAACGCGTAAATAAACACCTAATTATTAAAAGGTATACGCATATTGCTGATATGTTTTATTGTTTATAAATATACTACTAACTTTTTATATAGTTGTAAATAACTAATAGTCTACTTTATATTAATGGTTTCTTAAATAAATATAAACTTTTGATCTATTATAGATAATGTAAACAAAGAGTATCTCACCCAATATTTTCTCTATTCTTCAAAACCGATTTAACATTTTCATATCCAATTTTCCATTTCTTAGTTTGTTTAAAGTAAATGGTAGATTTGTCTAATGAATTAGGATTTTCGGTTAAGTCAGATAATTCAAATGATTCTTCACATGTATGAAGTCTTTTTAAATATCCTAATAGTTCTTTTGTTCCTTTTTCTTTCATTTCTGAAAGTGAAAGCATAGTAGGTTTCTTTTTTTTAGACATTTCAGGTTCTTATTTTGATGTTTTATTCACTTGATTTTATTCAATAATATCGTATCCAATTTCATAAGATCCAAAATCATTCCTCCATGTTGTAATGCGTATTAATAATATCATTTTCAATATGAAATATGATTGTGAATTCAGGGCTTTTAAAACTAATATTCCATTTTGAGCTCTTGTTAAAGTCGGTCAATAATTTGACATGACTAATAGTAAACTCATCCCATGATTTAAGACTCTCAAGAATTCTAATTTCTAATAGTTCATCACTAAACTGATTCTTAATTCTATTAGCCATTCTATTGGTGTTTTCCTCTAGGTTCTCTATAAAATGTCTTTGATGAATAGTAGGTTCTCCTTGTGCAGATTCAACGGTAGCAAAAATATTTCCCTTTTGGATGGTCCAGATATGTAACTCTTTTTGTTTTGAAATTAAGGTAAACACTCCTTGTTCAGTTGGTAGAATGGTATTTAGTTTCCCTTTATTAATGTCATTATATACCATAGAATAAGCATATCCATCAATGGTCCATTGCCCATCTTCAAAACTGAAATTCATAGCTCTTGTTTCCGATAAACTTGGTCTAGTTTGTTTTAGTTTTAGATCCATAAAGGTATAGCATTCTTCTACCACAATAACGTCTTTATCTATAGGTTTATAGTCAAAATCAAAAGGTGTTACATGGTTTAAGAGGTTACAAATATATTCATCGGTAAATCCATTCGATAAAACTTGTTGTGTTCCTATTATACGACCTGCCATATATGAAAATTGTTCAGTATACCTTTTTATCGTCCATTTATGGTATGTCTCTAAATACCGTCCGTCTTTTAGAGCTTGATGAGCTTCTTCCTTTTTGGAATGGTATAATTGTTCGATATCCTCAATGAAATCCGTATTTATTTTTAAGGAATTAGAACAAGAACAGAATTTTAATGTTTTATTTGGTTTACACATGTTTAAAAAGGTTTGGTCTATTGGATAAGGTGGTATGAATAGACGTTAGTGCGCTATTTATGATCTTTTATTAAATACTATTGTTCCTTGGAATGTTTAAACATAATATTATTTTTATTTGGTGAAAGGTTTTAATAGCATGGAATTCAATTGAAAAGATGTTTTTATCATTGATTCTAGTCATTTATTTGCTCTTCGGTAATTTGATTATTTTACATAGGTATAATATATGGATATATTATTTCGTTTTACCTATAATTATCTCGCAATAAATTTATCAACTATAATGACTTCACTTAATTTTAATATCCAAAATGTTGCTTGTATTTTCTTTTTTTCAATTGGAAAGCCGAAGTCTTTAGTGGTAAAATGTAAATCAAATATTTTCTCCCAACTCTTTTCAATTTTGTTTTTAATATTTAGAGGTAAGTTTTTGAATGTTGTATCTTCTCCTAATTTGTTTAATGATTCTTTAAATTTAAGTTCATCTGTTTCGGAGCTACCAATATATACTCTGTGATATAATGGTGAACTATCCCAAAGATAAAAATCGGATAATAGAATTTCATTAAGTTCTTTTTCAAATTCTATTCTATAGCCTATAGAATTTTTTGGTAAATAGCCAGATGCTCTTAAATCAGGTCTTTTATTGCTAATATCATTTGCCTGATACCAGGCCCAAATCGGATATTGATTATCTTGTTTAGACTGACCAATATGTTTGTTCATCTGTACTTTCATCCAATCGTATCCATCTTTAAAATCAGGATCAATATATTCAAGTTTTCCTGTTAGAATACCTTCAGTTTGCAATTCATTCCATCCTTCTGCATTTTGTATCGTCCAAAGTTTAATTTTCATTCCGTTCAAATTTGGTTATTTTAATATGGCTTCATTCTGTAAGTATTGATCTTCAGTCATATTAGTGGATGTTTTTCAGGAATATTGATCTTAAAACGTATACGATTAACAGATTCACAATAAGATGGGTAAGTTAATATGATTATTTAGTTTCTTCACTATTTATGGCTATACGTATTAAACGATATCCATTATTGGTTTTTAAAAATTCAAAAGAATCTTGAACGATATCATCATCAATTTTATTGTTAGTAATGATTTGTAATATAGGGTGTTTTTTTTTGTTTAGGCTCTCCGCAGGTATTAAAATACTCATCATAGTTATTTCCTCTATAATAATATGCATTCAATTCATCAGTTCCAATAAAGTAATCTGAATTGGAATTAAGAATTGAACTCAGTTTTTTGATAATAAGTTGATTATTTCGGGTGATGAAAGGTTTTAAAGGTTCAGATTCTCGATTACCCCTTATAAATGTTACACTATCTAATGAATTGTCATATAATTTACTTTTGGTAAGGTTTTGCAGAAAATCATTTTTTACCCATGATTCAAATCCTTTTCTGAAGTCTGTAAATATATAATACATCCCATTTTCACCTTTATATGCAACCTCTGTAGGTTGTGTATTTGGTTGTTTACTTAACCTTAAACTGTAATAGTCAATAAGCCAATCATTTTTAAAATTTTCGACTAATATGCGATTGTCAGTTGATATTAAGTATTCTATTCCACCTTCTAAAGGCGAGTGATTACAAGAGGATTGATCTTGGTTTTTCTTATGCTTATGAGCACCTTTTAAAGCACTTATCATACCGTTGTTAGCTCTAGAGAGTAGATCATATTCAGCAGGGATTGCGATGTTTCCATGTATATCAAACATACCTGTTTTTTCAGTTTTATGATCTTCAAACCGTATTAAACCATCCTGTTCGCAATCTGCTGCAAATGCAAAGATATATAAACTGTCCATTCCTATTTTTTTTCCTGATTTAGTTAAATAATAGGAGTCAAATTCATTATCCTTATTCCTTTCCATCACTCCAATGATGTTGTCAAAAGATTTAGCAATTGTTAGAAGTCCAAACTTAGGTTCAATGGTTATATCTCCATTTGAGTTCTTAAAGCCAATCAAACGTGTCTGTGACTGTGGATTCTTGAAAGCTGTCCAACGATCTTGACTTTGAGCAAAAGTCAAAGAGCTTGTTAGAAATAGGAGAGTGAGTACTATTTTGAATATCATATGAAATAGGTAATAAATGGATTCGTTTGGAAAAAAAGTAATAATACACAAGTGATCAATTTTGTGTAGGCGAATCATCATATTTTAATATCTATATAATAAATCATTTTCCCATCAGGTTTTAAGAGTACTAATTCTGTTGACATTGGAGAAATGCCAAGGCAATAGATACTATGTGGATGAATATAATATCCTTCGTTTTTCAGTTCTTTATAAGAAGGGAACCAAGGTATCTTATTCTGAAATCGGTTTGTTAATTTAACGGCATTGTCAATTAATAAAGGAAGGTTGTTTATTGATAACCATTTTGTGGTTCTTGTGTTCGGAAGTTCGTTAACAGACACTTCGGTTATTTCTATGGCATATGCATTGAGGTGATCTCCGGAAAACGATTTAGATGATTTATAACTTTTAACAACGTTTTTAATCTTCTCATCACCCAATCCGCTCCAATTCAATACAAAACGAACATCTTTTTTGGAAACAAGATCCTCAGAGGTTGTATTTCCTATGGTTACAAAATATGCCAAATAACCAGTAACGAGTAATACGATTATTAATGATATTCCACCCCAAATCATTAATAATCGTTTCCCTATTTCTAATCGTTTTTTATTCATTGATTTATGTGTTAATTTTTATAGGCTTTCTAACGTATTATTGTACCCGTTATTGTAAGCAAAGATTAATTGTTTTTTACTTTAATGAAAGAAGATGTTTTAGCAAATAATTTGATCCATTCCTTTCCTGTAGTATTTCCTATATGCCCGCTACTCATATCTGTTAGCATAATTATCTCCGAATTGCCTTTATTATTTTCTTTTAGTTTAGCTGTAAATTTAGCAATTTGCCAAATAGGAGTTTGATAATCTTGATAACTGGCTATTAACAATACATTCGGATACTTTTGAGGTTTAATGTTTTGATATGGAGAGTATTTTGAAATATAATCATATACCTCTTTATTTTGAGGATTTCCCCATTCTTTGTATTCATCTATTGTTAAGGGCAGGGTGTCATTCATCATCGTATTAATAACATCTAAATACGCGTGATCTAGAATAACGGAGTTAAACAATTCTGGTCTTAAATTCATAGCTTGTGATACAATTAATCCACCGGCACTGTTCCCATATCCTATGAGCAACTCAGAGGTGGTATGTTTTTTCTTTATTAGGTGTTCTGCACAATGGATATAATCTAGAATAGAATTTACTTTTTGTAATTGTCTACCCGATTTATACCAATTAGGTCCCAGTATAGACTCACCACGAACATGGGCGTAGGCTATTGTAAACCCTTGCTTTAACAAAATAGCATCTTCGGCATTAAAATAAGGGGTTGTAATCGCACCATATGCACCATAAGTTTTTAATATTAATCCTCTATTAGGAACGGTTCTGTTGCGTACAATCGTTATTGGTATCTTAATACCATCATGACTTTTGGCCCAAAGGCGTTTAACCGATGTATATAAGTAATACTTAGGATCAAGAGGGGCACGTTCTTCGTATTTTTCTAGACCATATGTTTCAACGTTGTATTTGTATTTTGAAAATGGATGCGAAGGAGAGCTAAAGGAAAAGATAATGTTTTGGTCAGAATCTGAAGATGAAATCAAATCATAATCACCAATTCCTAAATTGGTTTCTACGTTATGCCATATACCTGTATCAAGCTCTACATATTTTAACTTTGGTATCGATTTTTCATACACTATGGCGAAGATATTATTATTAAAGGGTAGAATATTAGCGATGTATTCTCCCTTGTTTGATTCAATAATTAATTCTGAATGATTTGGATTTGAGAAGGTTTGGAATTCAATGGTACTGCCTTCATTTTCATCATTAACCAGGACATAAATACCGTCTTGAAATTTAACATCAACAATAACTTCTTTTTTTCGTTTTTTAATGAGTTCTAAAGTCGGAAAAGGATAAGTTTGGTTTATTAAATAGATCTCATTTTCTGTTTTAGATTGAATATTACAGATTAAATGGTTATTTATTTTTTTGATTTCAACATCAAATTTTGGGTCATTTTCTGTAAATATAACAGAGTCACTCTTGTGCTTTAAATCCCGATAGCATAATTCTCTCGAACTCCCAATGGCATTGGTTTTAGCGTATAAAAGTGTAGAGTCAGAATACCATTGTACTTTATATAGGTTAGATATTGAATCAATTTCAGTTGGTTTCCCAAAGGGAAGTACTGTGGCAAAATCGCCTATAATCCCAGTTTTTTCGTATTGTACTAGAATTAAATTTCTAGCTTCATTCGGAATAAGTTGTTTAATAGAAATGGCCTTATGATTATTCTCGAATAACGATAAATTAAAGACTTCAATGCGTTTTATAGAATCTTCTTGGTAATATAAAACGTGGTTGTCTAAACTGTCGTCATCAATAAAGTATGTATTTGGCTTTATGACGTTTTCTGAATCGTTGTCTTTACCATAAAATGAATTTAAATTATTAAACAGTTTTTTTTGGTATTTTTTATCTTCAATCAATGCATTATTCGCATAGGAATTCTCCTCTTCTAAATATGCTTTAAGTTGGTTTTCATTTTTAGGTAAAGCCATCCAATGGAACCCATCATCTAGGTCTTGGTTATGATATTTGAATGTAAATGGTTCTGTATGTGGATGGGGTATTGGTAAGTTCTTTTTTTGTTCTTTTTTTTGTTCTTCAAACTGTTCAAATATGGATTGATTAATTTCTAGATCCTTTATTATTTTTTTGCCCAATTGTATAGAATCTGGTAACTCAATATTTTGCCAATATTCAGGGTTATAGTTCTTCTTATAATGTCTTATAGAAGAAAAATAAGTCGATTTAAAAATTAATGAATCCGCAAAAGGCGTAACGTTTTTTGTATCATGGCTTAAAACATAAATTGTTTTATTTGCTTTATGTAGAATAGATTCTCCATTTCTTTTGGTTCCAATTTTTTTGGTTTCCGAATATTTGATATTATCAATACTGTAAAATGGGCCACGTTTTTTGTAATTCATTTCTACAAAATAATCCAATGGTATTCTTCTTTGAAAAAATCCAAAATCTTTTTCTACAGCAAGCTTATATTGAAACTTAAGAAGGGCAAAAGTGGTTTTAGATATATAAAGTTTACCAATGTAAATAGGCGATTTATTCTTTTTGGATAAATTAATTCCAAAATGTCGATTTACAGATTTTGGATAGAAGGAAATAGCATAACATAGTTCTCCATTTATGCGTTCTGGAGCTTGATGTTTAAATTGATATTTGTTTAAAATAGCTGGATTAAAAAAATCATATTGATATTTGATTTTATCAAATGCAAATAGAAGAAGGGGATCTCCTAAAAGGGCTGTTTCAATATTAAATTGGCTTAAATTATTTGAGTGTCTAGACGCTAAAACAATTTGTTTATCGTCTTTAGTATTGAAATCATTTAGTAAAGGACGAAAATAACGATTACCATCTAAATCAAAAGCATAAGATTCATCATCAAACCAATTTTCCCAAATCGTGCGATCTAGTTTTTTTTGAGGATAACCTGTATAATGTGTTTTTATAAACGCTTCATTTAATTGAATATATGTTCCATTCTCTTCAATAGACTCCCTATATAATGAATTGTATATAACAGCATCTGTCGAATAATTTTTAGAGATGTCTTTGATGGCCTTTTTTATTATTTTTTCAGGTTTTAAAGGTTTAACGTATTTTAAAATGACTGTAGACAGCGTTTGACTAGAATCTTTAAGTTTTATATGTAAGGGATAGGTATAGTTTTCTTTAGAGTAAGGTTGTTTATATGTTTCATATCCAATATAGGATACAATTAAGGTATCATTATTCATCACATCCTTTTGGCTAATTTTTGCCAAACCATCTATATTAGTAGATGTTCCAATTCCAGATTTTTTGAAATAAATATTCGCAAAAGGTAACCATTCCCGAGTTTCGATATCAGAGATTAAAATGGTAATATCTTGCCCAATAGAAGACAATGGAAGAAATAGAAGAATAAAATAGAATAGTCTCATTTGTATATTTTGCTTAATTATTAGATAGAATTTGAGTTTAATACGGTCTATGTATCGTTAACTATCATTCTATTAAGGATTATTTGTGTTTAAATTTTGTATAATTTTCCATAAATGTATAAATATCCTTTAAATAAACTAGGGGACGTTTACGCTTTTTAAATATTAGTTAAGCGTATTTAAACGGTCTTGTTTTGGAATTTGATAGGTGTAATCCTAGCAACAAATGGTTTTACTAGGTAATAAGAAAGGTAGAAACCAAACCAATTATTTTAAATGAATCATAATTGGCTTGGTTAAAGATGTATGAATGGTTATTTATTTTGTTCTAACCAGTTTATTATGGTTTGAGTTGTTTCTTTGGGCATTTCTTGCTGTATCCAATGGCCACAGTTAAGACGAGCAACATCTAAATTGGGTACGAAGTTTTTAAGATTTTCAGATTTCGGAATCATATCTTGTTCACCATAGATCATAAGGGTTGGGTGTTGAATAATGGGATTAATATCAGCTAAATAATGCCAATTTCGATCCATATTTCTATACCAATTAATACCACCAGTAAATCCAGATGTTTTAAAAGCTGAGATAAATATGGCTAAATCGGTATCGTTCATTATAGGTTCACCTAAAGGCTTTTTAGCTTCGGCCAAATTTATCATGACCATACCTGGTTGTGGCGGGGCAATAGGGACATTTTTACGAAATATATTATTTAAAAACTGATGAGTATTATCATTTAAAATAGCATCAGCCACACCCGGTTGTTTATTAAAATGAACAAAGTAGAAATCTTCTCCAAATACTTCTTCCATAAATTCAATCCACGGCTTTTCTCCTCGTTCTTGATATGGTAAGGCTAAATTAATAACCTTATTGACGCTTTTAGGATGTAATTGAGCAAGGCTCCAAACAATATTAGCACCCCAATCATGACCAACAAACGTGGCGTCTTTATAGCCATAATGATCCAATAAGGCTACAAGGTCATCTGTTAGATGTTTAATGTCGTAGGCTGTAATATCTGTCGGGCGAGAAGAGTTACCAAAACCTCTTTGGTTTGGTACTATAACATGGTAACCCGCTGCTGCAAGGGCTGGGATTTGATGACGCCAAGAAAAGGCATGCTCCGGAAATCCATGGCAGAGCACAATCGGATTTCCGATGTTTGCTTGCCCAGCTTCAAAGACTTCTAGTTCTATCCCGTTTACAGGAATAATAGTTGGTTTAGGAAAATTGGTTAATTGGGGTGTTGAGTGCATGATGTTTGACATGTTTGCATGTTTAATAATTAATGGATGCAAACTTAAGACCGACCTGTGACAGCTTTATGGCAAGGGGTGTAATTAAATTTAATGGTATTTGTCAAAATACGCTTGCAAGGTTAATTTATGAGGTTCAAAATTGTCAGTTAATATTTCCATTTTTTCAATACGATCTAATCTGAAAAATCGAAATTCTTGACGTAAGTGACACCAAGCGATCATATACCAATTCTCGGCACTTAAAATAGAAAACGGCTCTATTGTTCTGGATGTTGCTTTTCCTTCTTTATTAACATATTGTATGTTAACCAGTTTGTAATTGGTAAGTGCATATTGCAATCCCGATAAATTATTACTATTCCTTTCTAGAGTTATCACTTCGGTATATTGGGTTCTATCCGTAAGTAAACTAGCCTTGTCTTTATCACTATACCTTAGAATAGATTTTATTTTATCGATGGCTTCCGAATAATCTTTTACAAATGAAGCGTCTTTATTTTGTAAAACCAGTTGTTCTGCAAGAATCAACGCGTTCACTTGATTCTCTGTAAACATTACTGGTGGAATTTTATAGCCCTCCATTAATGTAAACCCTTTACCTTCTTCAGTAAGTATAGGTACTCCCGATTGTTCAAGAGATCTAATATCCCTATAAATAGTACGTTTACTTACTTGGAATTTTTCAGATAATTCAAAAGCAGTAATAATTTTTTTCGTCTGGAATTGAATTAAAATGGCGGTTAACCGAGATAATCGACTAAGTTTAGGAGTATCCATATTCAGAATGGTTTAGTGGTTTAAAATGGGTTTTTGTAAAACCGATCTCTTAACTTATAAGTTAATTCATTAATGAATTTCACATCTGGTTTTTCAGGTAAAGTAGATTGTTCAAATGCATGTTTCATTTCTTTTTGTTTTATTTCTGCTAAATTCAATAATTCGTCATATTCAAATTTACCAGCCTTAATATCAAGTAGGAAATCACGATTTGGTCTTTTTACATTAACCTTTTTTTCAAGGCCAATTTCTATGGCCATATCTAGAAGCCGGAATACA